>NZ_JACANU010000005.1:0-182899 GCF_030329325.1 Acinetobacter sp. 226-1 | reverse complement strand
TGCGGATGACGTTTTCGCGTATCCACATTTTTCTAGCTCCAAAGTTTAATTTTAGAGTTACTGCGTAACATCAGTTATTAAGAAAATAGTGGATAGTATTTTCTTAAAATTTACTGTGTTTTCAAATTTTCATCATATTTGATGAGAGTTTAAAATAAAATCAGTATACTTTTTAAAACACTGCTCAAATTAAAAGTGCCGCAAGTAGCATGCTTTCTTAAACAGCTCTGATCGACTACACATCATTTAAAACAGCCTGAGTAATTTGACTCGGAGATTTGTGGTCTAACACTTGCGCCTCATCACATCTCATAAGACAATACCTCCAATATTGATCCAAATCTGCTTAGGCTATTTTCATGTCACAACCATTAGACGTATTGGGCGGAATCACCGCTGAACAATTTCTCTCAGAATATTGGCAAAAAAAACCATTATTAGTGCGTAATGCGCTCCCTGAAATTACTGAGATTTTAGTGCCTGATGATGTCATGGAACTGGCATTGGATGAAAATGTCACTGCACGTTTAATCAAACAAAAAGACAAAGATCCAAATCAATGGACTGTGAAAAACTCACCGCTCATCAAAGGTGATTTCCAAAAAATGCCCAAGCTTTGGACTTTACTCGTTCAGGCGATTGACCATTACTCTTTTGATTTGGCTGAGCTTTGGAAAAAATTTCCATTCATTCCACAATGGCGACGTGATGACATTATGGTGTCATACGCACCTAAAGGTGGTTCTGTAGGTCAGCACTTTGATTTTTATGATGTATTTTTAGTGCAAGGTTTCGGGCATCGTCGTTGGCAATTGGGGCAAATGTGTGATGCTGATTCAGCATTTATTGAAGGACAACCCTTAAAACTCCTACCTGAAATGGAGGTTCATTTTGATGAAGTGTTGGCGCCTGGCGATTTACTTTACGTTCCACCAGGTTTATCACATTATGGCGTTGCTGAAGACGATTGCCTCACTTACTCATTCGGTTTCCGCATGCCAAATGTACCTGATATGATGGATCGGGTTTGTGATAAATTTTCTGAAAATACTGCATTAAAAAATCCACTCATTGATATCATTCGTGACCAAGTTTCACGTGCAGGTGAAGTCACTGAAAATGAACTGGCTTATTTAAAAGCAGAAATTTTTAAACAATTACAAAACTCAATGGTTTTGGATGATGCCATTATGAGTTTAATGTCTGAATCCAAATATCCTGAAAATATTCCTGAAGCAGAAGCATTGGGTACAGGTGATCTGGAAGATGTGCTTGAACAAGGTTATTTGATCCAACTTGAGCCTGCTTCACGCTTGCTTTACTCAGATCAAGATGAACAAGTGTTATTTTGGGCAAATGGTGAAGGTATTTGTATTTCTGAAGCATTTACACCACTTTTACAGCAAATTGCAGATGGTCAAAGTGTTGAGCTCAATCTTGATTTGGCGGATGACGAAATTTTGGAAGATATCGTGATGCTGTTAAATGAGTCGATTTTAATGCTTGTTCCAACAGAACAATAATTCTATCTTCAAAGAAGTCAAAGTGTTGCACTATGCTTTGACTTCACCTGTATTATGGTAAAATCTCTAAAATTTAAAATAGAATCTTTCTTATTTCTAACAATTCAACACTTGAGAAAACGTTATAAAATTGGCAACTTAGCACTATAAATATTAAGTTGGACAAACTATTCATATGGCAAGCCCTGCTCAAGCAATCAGAACTAAGTTTTTAAATACATTTTTTTCACGATATTCCGTTTGGTTTCTTTGTTTATTTATCGCAGTGTATTTGACTTGGGTCATTTTCCTGCATGAATCACATTTTATTTACTATTTTTTTTCAGACACTGTCCTTAATATCGCATGGGTGATCAGTATTGCGCTCAGTTTGGTTGGTGTTTATGACATTATTCAAACAAAACATGCCATCTTAAAAAACTATCCAATTATGGGGCACTTTCGTTTTGTCTTTGAAAGTTTCCGTCCTGAGATTCGTCAATATTTCATTGAATCTGATGAAGATGCGCTACCTTTTTCACGCTCACAGCGTAGTTTGGTCTATCAACGCGCTAAAAATGAAAATGCGGATAAACCCTTTGGTTCTATTATCAATGTATACCAAGATGATTATCGCTTCCTGACGCATTCATTAACACCTTGCGTACCAGCTGACCATAATAGCTTCCGAATAGCGATTGGAAATCAACAATGTACGCAACCTTATAGCGCTTCGATTATGAATATTTCAGCCATGAGTTTTGGTAGCTTAAGTGCCAATGCCATTCGGGCACTCAATAAAGGTGCGCAACTTGGCAAGTTCTACCATGACACTGGTGAAGGTAGTCTTAGCCCTTATCACCTGGAAAATGGAGGAGATATTGTCTGGGAACTCGGCAGTGGATATTTTGGTTGTCGAACTTTAGATGGAAAATTTGATCCTGAAAAATTTCAATCACAAGCTTCAAATCCTGCGATTAAAATGATTGAAATCAAACTCTCACAAGGTGCTAAACCTGGACATGGTGGTATTTTACCCAAAGATAAAATCAGTGAAGAAATTGCTCAAATTCGTGGCGTTCCACGTGATCGAGATTGTGTATCACCTGCTGCACATTCTGCATTTAGCACCCCTATCGAAATAATGCATTTCATTCAAAAACTACGCGAATTATCTGGTGGAAAACCTGTTGGTTTTAAACTATGTATAGGACAACCTTGGCAATTTATGGGTATTGTCAAAGCCATGTTAGCAACTAAAATTGTGCCCGATTTTATTGTCGTTGATGGCTCAGAAGGTGGCACTGGCGCAGCTCCCATTGAACTGATTGATCATATGGGTACACCACTGCGTGAAGGTTTACTTTTTGTGCATAATACCTTAGTTGGTGCAGGACTACGCGACCAAGTTAAGGTTGGTGCAAGTGGCAAAATCATCAGTGCTTTTGATATTGCCAGTACTATGGCGATGGGTGCAGACTGGGTCAACTCCGCTCGTGGTTTCATGTTTGCTGTGGGTTGTATTCAAGCGCAGAGCTGTCATACCAACCAATGCCCTGTTGGCGTCGCGACTCAAGATAAAGAACGTCAAAAAGCGCTAGATGTTCCAACTAAAGCTGAACGTGTCTACAATTTCCAAAAGAATACCTTAAAAGCACTTGCAGAAATGATCGCCGCAGCAGGTCTACAACATCCATCAGAAATTAAAGCGCATCATTTAGCACAGCGCATTAATGACCGTGAAATCAAAAACTATGCTCAATTACATTTTTGGATGAAAAATGGTGAATTACTTTCTTGTGAAAATAAAGACGAAGAAAATTTTTATTTTAGAATGTGGAATCTAGCTTCTGCTGAAAAATTTTAATCTCATTAAAACATTTACAAAAATAAAAGAGGATATATTCCTCTTTTATTTTATTTATACAAATGAAAAATCGCTAAATACACATTTATTTTTAAAAGCTGATCGAAATAAAAATAATGACAAAATATCTATACAGAATCTCTATCATTTCCCTAAGATTAAATCTCAAAATATGTATGATCAAACTTTGAGAAGCATAAAATGTTAAAGATTAAAAACGTTTTGTTATATATGAGCTTAAGTATCGCTACACCTGTTTTTGCAACAGTTGGTGGACCACAAAGTATCGAAGTTTTAGGTTATGATGCCAAAGATCAAAAAGTTTATTTACTTCGACATTTTGAGGATGGACGTGGTCGACTGCCACAGCTCTATTATTATCAATTTAAAAACAATAAAAACCCCAATAAAATCATTAAGGTCAACTCTTTATACATCAATCCTAAAACAAAAAAAATTGATTATGATCAAGAAGATACTAAATTCAATCAAGAACTCAATAAAATTCAAAAACGTTTACAACCTTTAAGGTCTGTAAAAGTTGAAAATCATATTTCTTATCTTCAGAAAAATATAAAACAAGTCCCAACATGGTATGATGCTCAACAAACCCAAGCACAAACCACCTATACATATCGTGTTTCCAATCCTTCATTTCAAAGTAATATAGAAAAAGCTGTTGCCTATAACTCCAAATTAAAAGTTAAACAGCAATTTATTATTCCTAAACAAAATAAAATGTTGATCACAGTACAATATCGAGGCATTCCGTTTGAAACAGGTTATGATATTGAAGACCCCATTTTAATGCTTAAAAAATAAACTCTTTCTACAATTAAAAAATGCACTTTACAGTGCATTTTTGACTCAATTCATTATTTTTTTGTTCTAAAAATAAAAGATTAAAATAATTTTCATCTATTTAAAATAAATTAGTATTTGCTTTGGTATTTCCTAAACTTGGATTATCAATTGCATCTTTACACTGTGCCTTATCACGTTCATAGTCTGTTTTTTTCTGTATTAAATTATGCTCTCTTTCTAAAGTTGCACGAGCAAAGCTATCTAAACTTGTTAAAGATTTACGACATAAAGCATATTTTCCTTCTGTCACAGAATCTGTCATTTTAACATTAATACGCCAATCCGTACTGAGTTTACGCACTGGTTTTCTAACCTTTTCCTCTATTAAATTCAATTGTTTACGATAAACAAAAGGTTCTACTTCATTTATTAACTTCCATGCTTCATTTGCATATACAGTTGCATCATTTGTCAGTTTTGGTGCAGGCTGAATTGGTGCTTTTGGTTCAGCGTCTGAAGATGATTGACCACAACCTTGCAAAATAAGAAGACTGAGGATAATTAAGTTTGACTTCATCAACGCAGGAAATTTCACCAACAACATAGTAAATCGCCAAATTAAACAATTGAGCACTATGCTAGTAAATTCGAGTACAATACACAATCTTGATTTTACCTTTTGTTTTACTCCCAATTAGGTGTTACGTGTCTCAACACACAAGCTCTATCGTCAAGCCTGCTGGATTTTGGCAAGGTGCTAAAGATAGTCAAGCGATTATTTTTACATATTTACCCGTTTCCTTTGCTTTTGGTGTCTCTGCAACTCAGTTTGGATTTACAGCATGGGAAGCTTTGTTTTTATCATGCTCTATGTATGCAGGTGCAAGTCAATTTTTAGTCGTTGCATTACTTGGTAGTGGAACTTCAATTTGGATGACAGCACTGACTGTGATCGCACTTGATATACGCCACATTCTTTATGGACCTGCATTACAAAACCTCATTCAAGATCGTTTAAATCTTAAAAAAACAGCCATTTGGTCTTGGGGTTTAACTGACGAAGTTTTTGCTGCGGGTATGATTAAACTTTCACAAAGACGTCAAGAATGGTCTGAGTCTTGGATGTTAGGCTTAAGTTTATTTAGCTGGTTGTCATGGGCTTTAGGTTCTTTTTTAGGGGGGCTATTCTCTGACCAAGTTGCGCATTTACCTCAGTTTTTACAAGCTGCGCTCGACTTTTTATTGCCTGCATTATTTTTAAGTTTTTTATTGGCAGCTTTTGAGAAAAAACATACTTTTGTTGTCTGTATTTCTTTGATTGTTGCTGCTATTTCATGCTATTTCATCAATTTATCCGCAGCTATTTTCATTGGAATATTATCAGGAATACTTGCAGGAATTTTCAAACATTACGTTTTAAAACAACATGATGATATTCCTACCAACACTTCAGGAGAAGCAAATGAATCTTGAAATTATTTTAGTAGGTATTGTTGTTGGTATTGCAAATTTTGCCTCACGTTTCGGTCCATTTTTTTTAATTCAAAAAAGCCAACAAAATAAACAACAACGTGGTGCAACATGGCTTAAAATTGCTTTAGCAAGTATTGGAATTTCTGCTATTAGCTCTATGCTCATTGTAGCAACTTTGCCAGCCCTGATCGAAACACCAAATAAAAGCTTTGCGATGTTTGTTGGTTTTATCGTACTTATGGGTATTTATTTTAAATTTAAAAAAATTGTATTGGCAACCTTAATTGCCGCAGTTTCGTATGGCTTGGTATATACCTATTTACCGCTTTAAAACCTAAATAAACACCCGAAAATAATTGGAAAAGCCTTGTTGTTTATATGCTTCATAGGCTTTTCGCAACGCATCGCCATAGACTGGATCAGGATTATTGAACTCTTTATACAATACCCTAGGCATTAACGGATTTTGTGATTTTTGGCTCACCAGTAAAGCAATTAACTGGCAAAAACCTTCTTCTGCTTCCTGAGTGTTAAATTGATACTGATGCTGTGAAACCAATACATGCCCAATTTCATGGCTCAAAACCCAGACTAAATTTGCTGTGGGCATACCATAAATCACATAAATTTGTGCATTTAAATGTTTATTTTTAAAAAAAATATCAGTAGCGATGATGTTCGTTGCCAAACCTTCCGCTTGATCAAAACCCAAAGAAATCATTTTTTCTTTACTGACTAAGCTAACGTAAGTATGACCTCGTATAAATTTCAAACCTAAGTCTTCAATTTGCTTGAGTACCCATTGCGCTACAACTTGTAAATTTTCACGACTCACAATGATATGTTTCACACAATCTTTACAGAGCATACGACCATCTGCATAACTTAAAATATCGTGTTTAAAATGCTGATGTTAACAATAATAACAAGGATATAAAACTTGGCGTTGAAAATAATCAAAAATCATTTTTTACTTTATTATTCTGCGAATACTTTTAATTTTTGTATAGACTCAACCAAAGTTTGATTGAGCTGCTCAGAATGTTTAATTAGTTTTTCTTTCTGTTTTTCGTCATTTTCCCATTGCTTCTGATTTTTCAACAAATAAATTGAATCATCCTTATAAGCAATAAAAGCAGCTCGAACTTTTTTACCTTCAGGTGTTGCGAAACTAGCTTGATCGAGAGATTGGCTCAAAGCTTGTAAATTTTTAATCACGTCAGCGACCTGTGCTGTCTGTTCAACTGTTGCAGTTTCAGCATCTTCTACGATCATCGTGGTCATTTTTTGCATATCCACTTGCTCCATTAAACGAACAAATAACGCAAAATCAGCTTTATGACTTTGCTTTGTTGTTGATTTTTCAGTTTGTGCTTCATTGATTTGCCTTGGTGCTGCATATGTAGTGGTTAAAATAGAGCAACTTAAAACAACAGTAGTGATGCATAAAAATTGGCGGATCATGGTGATTTCCTTTATTTTGTATAAGAATGAAGAACACATATTGATATGAAATGAACAACAGTTTAAATTTATTTTTGCAAAAAAATAGGGATATTGTGTGAAATATCCCTATGCTATTTTTAATTATCGATGCGTATGAATCGACATCACAATCCCAAAACTGGCTAATAATGCGATCACAGCCGTTCCGCCATAACTCATTAATGGTAATGGATCTCCTGTGACAGGCAAAATTCCGCTCACCATACCTGAGTTTACAAATACAAAGAAAAATAATGATAAACCAATTGTACCTGCTAAAATTCGTCCATAATTATGAAAACAGCCAAGGCTAATCATCATACAACGGAAAATAATTGCTGCGTACAACAAAAATAGTAAAAAAACACCAATAAAACCAAACTCTTCGGCATAAGTTGACATAATAAAGTCGGTATGATGCTCAGGCAAATAGCCTAACTGCGACTGCGTTCCACCAAGATAACCTTTGCCTGTAAAGCCACCTGAACCAATAGCAATTTTAGATTGAATAATATTCCAACCTGCACCTAAAGCATCTGATTCTGGATCAAATAAGGTTAATATGCGCTTCTTTTGATAGGTTTGTAAGACAAACATCCAAACTAAAGGCAAAGCCATGGCTGCTGCTACAATAGCACCAATGATTAATGTCCATGACATACCACTTAAGAACAGCGCAAACACGCCACCAATCACAATCCCTATGGCTAAATCAGGTTGCAATAATGCCAAACCAAAAGGCACAACCATTAAAATTAATGCACCGATTACATGACGAAATTTAGGCGGTAAAGGTTGACGTGAAAAATACCAAGCCATCATTAATGGCATTGCGAACTTAGTAAACTCACTGGGTTGCATACTCCCAATACCAGGAATCGTCAGCCAACGTTTTGCACCAAGTCGAACATCCCCCACCAATAGAACCAAAACCAATAAAATAATGGCAAAGATATAAAAATATGGGCTAATCGCTTGATAAACTTTAGGTGGAACTTGCGCACACAAAAAAAGTAAAATAAAGCCGACGATAAAACTGACACCTTGACGTGCCAACATTCCAACATCCTGATCAGATGCGCTATAAACCATTAATAAACCCAGTGCGGCATTGATAAGCAAAAATGCCAATAACCAAGGGTCTAAATGTAATTTATCCCATTTTGAAATAGTTTCATTGAAGCTGCGACCATCCCTTAAGGAATGTCGTAAGAAGCGATATTGCTCGGTGGGTGGCATTTTATTTTCTACAAAAAAATAAGAAACAAAATTATAAAGAGAAAAGTCTAAGAAAACATCTTTCCCTTTATAATTCTTATGAATTTGCTCAATTTTATTGTTGTGCCATTAAAATTAAACGAGCCAATTCTAAATCATCTGGATAAGTAATTTTTATATTGTCTGAACGCCCTTGAACCACTTGAACGGTTTGCCCAATAAACTCTAAAGCACTTGCTTCATCTGTAATGACACATTGGTTTTTTAATGCGTGTTCTATTGCTTGTTTGAGTTGAGCTATTGTCGACATTTGAGGCGTTTGTGCCTGCCAAAGTTGCTCTCTACTCACAGTTTTGTCAATCTCATGGTTTTTAGCAACACGTTTTAAAGTATCACGTACTGGAACTGCTAAAATTGCACTGCTTTCAGTCTGTTTTACAACATTTAATAATTGATTCAGACAATCCAAAGTTACACATGGACGGGCAGCATCATGTACCAACACGACGTCCTCTGGTTCAGCAATTTCGGTCAGATAAAGTAAAGCATTCAGCACAGAATTTACACGTTCAGCACCGCCTAAACAAAAATGAATTTTATCCTTTTGTTCAAATGCCAATGTTTGAGCAACATCATCTTGTTCGCCTATTGCAAGCACACACCCCGCAAGAGGCAACTGCATTAAACGATTTACAGTATGTTCTAAGACCGTTTTATTTTGAATCAATTGATATTGTTTAAGTTCTGTCTTGGAGAAACGACTTCCCGAGCCTGCCGCAGGAATAATTGCCCATAACTTACGGTTGTTCAGGTGGGATTTCATCTTCATTGGTTCTGTCGTCTACTGGCGCATTTGGATCAATATAAATAGGTTTGTAATGAGTACTAATCGTACTCATTTGTACAAAAGTTTCATGTGGTTTAATTAGACCTAAATCAAGCCGTGCATGTTCTTCTATCGCTTCTGCACCATTTTTTAAGTCATATACTTCTGCTGCCAAAATACGATTACGTTCTTTTAGCTCATTATTTACTTCAGTCTGTTGCTGAATTTGCTGCAATAATGCTTGATGTGGAAAATATCCACCATCACCAAACCAATAACGGTATTGCAATATAATAACGATCAACAGTGCAATAATAAAAATAACTTTACTTGATGTTGACTTAAAGACTTCTAACATATTTAGGGCTATCGACAAGAGTATGAATTATCGACAAAGTATATTTAAAATCAGTAGTTTACTTTTAAAGAAAACACTTTAATGTATACAACAAATTAAAAATATCTTTGTCTAGTCAGAGTATGACTAATTTTTTCTCAAGCTTCAGTATAAAACTTGAAAAGGTTGTTGCTATTTTCACATTTTCTGCTCTATTGACTTTATTTTCATCAACAAAACCATTCTATGCTTCAATAACAACAACCTTTTTAGCTTAGTTCAAACCTTTGAATTCAGCCTTACCACGGTAAGCCGCTTTCGTTAATTCTTCAATACGAAGTAATTGGTTATATTTTGCTACGCGGTCAGAACGGCAAAGTGAACCTGTTTTGATTTGACCTGCTGCTGTACCTACTGCAAGATCCGCAATTGTAGAATCTTCAGTTTCACCTGAACGATGAGAGATAACAGTGGTATAACCATTGTCTTTTGCAAGGTAAATCGCATCTAAAGTTTCAGTCAACGTACCAATTTGGTTGTATTTGATTAAAATAGAGTTACCTACTTTCTCATTAATACCACGTTGTAAAATCTTAGGATTTGTAACGAATAAATCATCACCAACCAATTGGATTTTATCACCAAGGATAGAAGTCAAATAAGACCAACCTTCCCAATCAGACTCATCCAAACCATCTTCAATAGAGATAATTGGATATTGGTTTACAAGACCTGCTAAATAGTCAGAGAATTGGTTGCTTGTAAATGCTTTGTTGCCTTCACCTGCAAGAATATACTGACCATTTTTGTAGAATTCTGAAGATGCACAGTCAAGCGCAAGCATGATATCAGAACCCGCTTTATAACCAGTTTGACCAATTGCTTCAAGAATTACAGTAATTGCTTCTTCGTTCGAGCGAAGGTTTGGTGCAAAACCACCTTCATCACCAACAGCAGTGTTTAAACCTTTTTTGTTTAATACTGATTTTAAAGAATGGAAGATTTCAGCACCCGCACGAAGCGCTTCAGAGAATGAAGTGAAGCCTACAGGCTCAATCATAAACTCTTGAATATCAACGTTATTATCTGCATGTGAACCACCATTAATGATGTTCATCATTGGTACAGGCATTGTTAAAATTGTTTGACCACGTAAATCTGCGATGTATTGGAAAAGTGGAATTTTCTTTTCATCAGCAGCAGCACGTGCAGCAGCGAGCGATACTGCTAAAGTTGCATTTGCACCTAATTTTTCTTTGTTTTCAGTACCATCAAGCGCAATCATCGTATTATCGATGTCTTTTTGCTCAAATACAGACTTACCAACCAAAGCATCACGGATTAAAGTATTTACATTATTAACCGCTGTTTTAACGCCTTTACCTAAATAACGCGCTTTATCGCCATCACGAAGTTCTAAAGCTTCACGAGAACCAGTTGAAGCACCAGATGGTGCACATGCACGACCAACAACGCCAGATTCTAAAATTACGTCTGCTTCGATGGTTGGGTTACCACGAGAGTCCAAGATTTCACGTGCACGAATGTCAACGATTTGGCTCATGAATAATTCCTCAGTTGAATGAATAAAAGATACCAAAATGGTATCAATGAGTATCTAACTTCTTGAATCCTTTTACTAAAGTATCCAATTCTTTTAATTGTGCCAAGAATGGCTCAAGCTGTGACATACGTAATGCACAAGGACCATCACATTTTGCCTGTTCAGGATCAGGATGTGCTTCTAAGAATAATCCTGCTAAACCTGTTGCCATACCTGCACGAGCAAGTGTGGTAATTTGTGCGCGACGCCCACCCGCAGAATCTGCACGTCCACCCGGCGTTTGCAAAGCATGTGTGACATCAAAAAACACAGGGACATTCATTTCTTTCATGGTGTCAAAGCCCAACATGTCTACAACTAAGTTGTTATAGCCAAATGCTGAACCGCGCTCACACAAAATTAATTTGTCATTTCCTGCTTCCAAACATTTATGCAAAATATGACGCATTTCATGTGGTGCAAGAAACTGGGCTTTTTTGATATTGATAATGGCTTGCGTTTTTGCCATGGCTTCAACCAGATCAGTCTGACGACTTAAAAATGCTGGAAGTTGTATAATGTCTGCAACTTCAGCGACTGGTGCAGCCTGATAAGGTTCATGTACATCAGTAATGATAGGAACATTAAAATGTTTTTTAATGTCAGCTAGCCACTCCAAACCCTTTTCCAAACCAGGACCACGGAATGAATGTAGGCTTGAACGATTCGCTTTATCAAAGCTTGCTTTAAATACATATGGAATATCTAAGCGTTTACAGATATCAACATAAGTTTCTGCTATTTCAAACGCTAAATCTTTAGACTCAAGTACATTCATGCCGCCGAATAGTACAAATGGCAAATGATTTGCCATTTGTATATCGCCTAAACGTACAATTTCTTGTGCTTTTAATTGTGACATTTAAACTTCCTAGTTGTCGCTATATGCTTATTTACTATTTTGGTGCTGTTGTTTAGCAGCATCAATAAAGCTAGCAAATAATGGATGACCATCACGTGGTGAGCTTGTAAATTCTGGGTGGAATTGTACAGCAATAAACCAAGGATGTTCAGGAATTTCTACAGTTTCAACAAGATGTTGTACCGCAGAATAACCAGAAATTTTCATACCTGCTTCTTCAATAGCAGGAATAAAACGATCATTCATTTCATAGCGATGACGATGGCGTTCTGTGATTTCTGCTTTTGCATAAACTTCACGTGTTTTTGTGCCTTCAACCAATTCAGATTTTTGTGCACCTAAACGCATTGTACCGCCTAAGTTTGACTCGGCACTACGATGTTGAATTTCGCCACGCTCATCTAACCATTCAGTAATTAAACCAATCAATGGGAATTTAGTTGAACGGTTAAACTCAGTTGAAGTTGCTTCAGGCATACCTGCAACATGACGTGCAAACTCGATCACAGCCAATTGCATACCCAAACAAATACCTAAGAATGGTACTTTGTTTTCACGTGCAAACTGAATCGCTTTCATTTTGCCTTCAGTACCGCGCTCACCAAAACCACCTGGAACAAGGATTGCATCTGCATCTTTCAATACTTCAGCAACATTTTGGCTTTCAAGTTCTTCAGCATTGACATAGTCAATTTGAACTTTAACGCGGTTTTGAATACCTGCATGTAAAAGTGCTTCATTGACAGACTTATACGCATCTGGCAGTTCAACATATTTACCCACCATCGCCACACGCACTGTGTATTCCGGGTTCAATAATGCTTCAACAACGTGATCCCAATCTGAAAGATCCGCTTCTGGCAAATTGTCATAACCAAAACGTTCACAGATTAAATCATCAACATTTTGTTCATAGAATGTACGTGGAATTTGATAAATTGAACGCGCATCTTTACATACCACAACTGCACGTGCTTCAACGTTAGTAAATAACGCGATTTTACGAGTTGTGTCTGCATCAACATCATGCTCAGTACGACAAATCAAAATGTCAGGTTGAATACCAATGGACAATAATTCTTTTACAGAATGTTGTGTTGGTTTAGTTTTAAGCTCAGCAGCAGACTTGATATATGGCAATAAAGTTAAATGCATAAGCATTGTACGTTTATGACCAAGCTCAACCATTAACTGACGTACAGATTCCATGAATGGGAGAGATTCAATGTCACCTACCGTACCACCGATTTCAACGATGGCAACGTCATAGCCTTCGCCTGCACGAAGTACACGTTCTTTAATATTATCCGTAATATGTGGAATAACTTGTACTGTACCGCCTAAGTAATCACCACGACGTTCTTTGTTCAAGACATCCTGATAAACACGACCAGAAGTAAAGTTATTCAATTTGGTCATTTTGGCACGACGTAAGAAACGCTCGTAATAACCCAAATCTAAGTCCGTTTCAGCTCCGTCTTCTGTAACAAAAACTTCACCGTGTTGGAATGGGCTCATAGTCCCAGGATCGACATTAATGTATGGATCCATTTTGACCATGGTCACTTTTAAACCACGGGCTTCTAAAAGTGCAGCAACTGAAGCAGCTGAAATACCTTTACCTAGTGATGATACAACACCACCAGTGACGAATATAAAATGGGTCATTAAGTTTCTCGTACAATGGAGCCTAAATTGGCCTACAATGTTGTGCGATTTTACTTTACCTTGTACCTAGAAAGCAAAGTCAATTCACATCAATTCATAGAACAATAAACAATTGGCTATTCTATCAGCATTTCCAATCAAAAATTAACATTACAGTACATGATTTTTATCTCTAATTTTATTGTTATAATAGCCTTACTCCCTAGAAGCTATTTTTTGTGTAAATATGAATAAAAAATTTTTAATTTGTGGTTTGATTGCTACAGGTCTTGTTTTAACAGCATGTGTGAAAAAAGAAGAGCCTAAAAATGATGAACCTGAAAAAGTAGAAACAACTCAAACACAGCAACCTGTACAACAACCTGCTCAGTTTGAAAACCTTGATTCTGCTGAACATGATCAAGATGAGACTCAACAGCAGCCAACTCAAGTGAATAATCAGCAACAACCTGCTCAAGCAAGTCAAACTGATACACCAAGTACAGCATCAAATCATCAAGCTCAACAACAGCCTGTAACTGCTGCACCTGCTCCAGCACCAACTCCTCGTGTAGAAACGCCTGCGCCTCGTCCTGTTCAAGCAACTGAAACGACACGTACAGAAGCACCAAAACCTGCTGCACCGAAGCCAGAAGTAAAACCTGTAGCTGTTGAAACTGCACGTGCAGAAACACCTGCACCGAAAGCAAACTCAGGTGCTGCTCAAACTGAAGATGATGCTGTTGCTGCAGCAATCGCTGCTGCTACACCTGCATTGAAAAACTAAGATTTAGTATTTAAAAAAGGGAAATTATAATTTCCCTTTTTTTATTCACGCTACATCAATATCAAGTTTCATACATGATATGAAAACTTTAATTTCTTATGTAAGTTATGCATTAGATTGATTTTATCCTTAACTTAAAACACTAAGCTGCGTGTTGTTTTGGCTGAATCATATTATGCACAGCAAGTACATTTGCCAAAATTTCATCTGAAAGTAATCCTTCAGCTTTGATCAAAGCTAAAACACTCTCACCTGATTCATTTGCCATCTTTGCAATTCGTGTAGTGGTTTCATAACCTAAATATGGGTTTAAAACAGTCACAATTCCAATTGAGTTTTCTACTAAATGCTGACAATGTGCGGCATTGGCGCGGATATTTTGGATGCATTTTTCATTTAACATTTGCATCGCTTTGCCTAATAACTCAATAGATTCAAATAATTTAAGCGCAATTAATGGTTCAAATGCATTTAACTGTAGTTGCCCACCTTCTGCTGCCAAAGTAATTGCCAAATCATTTGCAATAATTTGATAACACGCCAAATTCATCGCTTCAGGAATGACTGGATTTACTTTTCCTGGCATGATTGAACTACCAGGCTGACGCGGTTCCAATTGGATCTCGCCTATACCTGTACGTGGGCCACTCGATAATAAACGTAAATCATTAGAAATTTTAGATAACTTTGTTGCAGTACGTTTGAGTAAACTTGATAAAAGTACAAAGTCACCCATATCTGTCGTCGCCTCAATCAAATCAGGCGCACTTGAAATCTTTTTACCTGTAATTTCTGATAAAGCTTGAATTGCTTTTATACGATACTCAGTTTCGGTATTAATTCCCGTACCAATTGCTGTTCCACCTAAATTAATGACACTGAGTGAATCAGGCATAATATGATTTAATTTTTGCAAATCATTTTGTAAGGTGTGCGCAAAAGCACTAAATTCTTGCCCTAATGTCATCGGCACAGCATCTTGTAACTGAGTACGCCCCATTTTCACGATATTAGAGAACTCGTTAGCTTTGTTACTTAAGCTTTCAATGAGTTTTTGAAATGGGATATTCAGATGATCCAATGCAAATAATAAACCTATTTTTATTGCACTTGGATATACATCATTGGTTGACTGAGACATATTTACATCGTTATTGGGATGTAGATGTTGATATTCACCTTTTGCATACCCCAAAAACTCCAATCCAATATTTGCAATAACTTCATTGGCATTCATATTTGTAGAAGTTCCAGCCCCACCCTGAATCATATCAATAGGAAAATGGCTATGGTATGAACCATTCATCAATTGCTGGCATGCATATTGAATCGCATTATATTTATTTTCTTCAATTTTATTTAATTTAAAATTAGCATCCACACAAGCAGATTTCACCATAGCAAGCGCTTGAATAAAAATAGGAAAATCACTTAACTTATGCACACTTAGATTAAAATTCTCAAGCGCTCTTAATGTTTGCACACCGTAGTAGCAATGAAATGGGACTTCCTTACTTCCCAATAAATCCTTTTCAGTTCTCGTTTTAATTTCAATGTTCATTTGCAATGTAGCTCTACGAAGATGATGAATTTATCTTAGGTGAAATAATCCAAACTTGACCAATGTAAAAAAATATATCTGTATGCATTTTTTGCATATCACTTGTTATACTTTCATGAGTTAAATATTTATTGGTAATCAGACATGACGCTTGAAATTCGCTGGATTGAGGATCTTCTTGCATTGGATCAAGAAAAATCGATCTCTAGAGCAGCATCTATACGTCATGTCACGCAATCAGCGTTTACACGTAGAATACAAAATATTGAAGCATCGTTGGGATTTCAAATTTTAAAGCGTTATAGTAAAAATATTGATTTTACAGATGCTGGTCAAGTCTTGCTCTCAACAGCAAAAAGTATTAAAAACCAAATGAATACAACGATAACATATTTAGAAAAAAATATTAAAGACAATGAACTTTCGATTAAATTTGCCGTATCTCATTCTCTCATTACTCAGTTTTTTCCCAAATTTATTCAAAAATTATATTCAGACTATAATGACCTAAAATTAGAAATTATTGCTGCAAATCTGCAACAAGGCATACGTTTATTAAAAGATGGTTCTTGTGATTTTCTCATTTGTTATTGTGATCAACTTACTTTGCAACAATTGGATGCTACGCTTTTTACCTACCATAAAATTGTAAATATGCAAATTGTGCCCGTGACAGCCAGCAAAAATGAATTGCCTAAATACGAACTCAATCAAACTTTCCCGCTTTTAGCCTATAGTAAGCAAGCCTATCTGAGAAAATGTGTTGATAAAATGATAGAAAATAAACTGAATTATCGAACTTTATATGAAACAGATAATGCCAGTGACTTAAAAGCTTTGGCTTTACAAGGCTTAGGTATAGTGTGGTTACCTCGTTTACTCATTGAAGATGAAATCAATGAAAATAAATTAAAAATACTGGATGGTTATAGTTTCTTCCAAGATATTTATATTGTTCGTAGTAATATGATTTACTCTCAAAAGATAAATTTCGTTTGGAATTATTTAGCACTTACATAAACCATTTCTCAAATTTTTTAATATTTACATGATTCCATCTATTTAAAATCAATAAAGCATCACAATTGGATCATTAAAACGGATAGATCAAATAACAATATCTGATTTATCCGATTATTTGATCACTTTATCCAATATTGATTGGTCATTCATATCATGAATATTGCTGTAAAAAACCTGCTATTAGCCTTGATGCCCATGATTTGGTATTTAAACCCTCATAGAAACCACAATGACTGCCCTTTTTGGTGGTGACTACAATGATATTTGACATATTTTCAATGGTTTGCTTAAAAGGCTCGAGGTTTTTAATTGAACAGACTGGATCATCTTCAGCATTTAAAATCATCAATGGAATTTTAACATTTTCAAACACATAAATCGGGTTAATCGCCTGATTATAACTCTGATAATCTGAAAATCCTGCCATTTCAAAATACTCATTTTGAAATTCCTGCAAAGTTTTGGTCTGCAAAACAGTTTGCACCGAATCTATTTTCGCCCAGGTTTGCGCATAGGGCGTAATAAAGGCTTTAAATAATTTTTTGGTCATGACTTTGGTATAAAAAGGATGCACATTGGCAAAACCCAGTTCAGTGTCATAACCCGGACACATAGCAAAAGCGGCTTTAAATGGTGTATTTTCAGCTTCCTCACCCAAGTAACGTACCAATAATCCTGTTCCTGCCGAAGAGCCGACGGCATACAGTTCAGATTGTGGAAATTTCTGTTGAATACACTGAATTTGCTCACGTAAATCTGCGGTTGAACCAAAAATCGACATTTGTGGTACAGGCATAGGTAAGCCTGCATGTCCACGGCGTAAACACAGTGCAATGCGCCACCCTGTATAGTCATGCAAATCTTTGACTAACTCGCGCATACTTTCAGGCGTGCCTGTAATAGTATGCATGATCACAATCGTTGGCGTATCCTGAGGTAAATCATAGCCATACCAAGCAATCGCCGTCACCCCACCATCTTGCATGGTCAGTTGCTCAATTCGATCGTATTGTAACTTGATCATCTTTTTTTTGATGATATCAAAATATAATAAATGCACATGCTGATTGCTCAACCACGGTGTCGGTCGATATTTTTGTTGCAGTTGTGGCAATTGTGCCAGCACCGCTTTCATCTGTCCCTGTGGGTCATAATACATTTTCGGCAATTCTGCACCAGTGAGTTGATCCAGTACATGTTGCGTCATTTGACTGACTTTATTCAGAATAGACATTGCTCATCTCTACATTTTGGACATTTTAAAATACAGCTTTGACTGCGATACAGCCCTTTATTCAGGAATACCTGTGTATTCCTGAACAGATTTACGTGCTATTACGCTTGATATTGGGCAAAACGTGCGCCCATTTTCACTGCGAGTGCTTCTAAACCACTTTTTGGTCGTAACATCACTTCAAATTCAACAATTTGACCTTGTTCATTAAAGCGAATCATATCAATGCCTTTGAGTTTCTTTTCACTAACCATTGCCGAAAACTCCAAGACCACACTTTGTTCATCTTCAGTAAAAAATTCACGGTGATAGGTAAAGTTTTCGAAAATCTCAATCACATTACTCAAGATAAAAAATACCACCTGTTTTCCTTCATAAGGATTAAAGGCAACAGGTGAACGAAAGACCACATCATCTGTGAGTAATTCGTTGAGAATGTTCATATCACGGGTTTGAACCATGCGATGCCATTTTTGTACGGCAGTTTTGGTATTGGTGTAGCTCATTTTAATGTCCTTATAGAATCAAAACATTCACACTAAGATTAATGTAATGAATGCTCCTTCTCTTGCGCCATATATGGCTCAGGGAGAAGGCTGGGATGAGGGGAAATAAAATTTAAGCACCTCACCCTAGCCCTCTCCTAAAAGGAGAGGGAACTTCCATTAAATTATTTAAAAGTGAATATAAATTAGTTTTTTAAATCACCATCGCCAATTCAGCACCCTGACGAATGGCACGTTTCGCATCCAACTCGCCTGCTTCTTTCGCACCACCAATCAGATGCACAGATTTACCATCTGCTTTGAGTTGCTCAAACATCGCAGTATAAGATTCTTGCCCTGCACAGATCACAACGTTATCTACATTCAATACCATGACTTTATCAGCCACAGTAATATGTAAGCCTTGATCATCAATCTTGTCGTAGCTTGCACCCGGAATCATATTGACATGGCGATGTTTCAAGCCTGTACGGTGAATCCACCCAGTGGTTTTACCTAAGCCTGCGCCGACTGAATTGGTTTTACGTTGCAGTAAATAAATTTCACGTGGTGATTGCTCGACTTCAGGTTGCTTTAAACCACCCACATGTGCATAGGTGGTATCAATACCCCATTCATCATAGAATTTTTGTGGGTTCAGACTGCCACTTTCACCCTCATGAGAAAGATATTCAGCCGTATCAAAACCAATCCCGCCTGCACCAATAATCGCTACCTTTTTACCTACAGGCTTACGCTCACGTAACACTTCGATATAAGACAATACTTTTGGATGATCAATGCCTTCAATATTTAAATGACGCGGAGTAACGCCAGTTGCCACCACAATATCATCAAAATTTTCAGCGCTGAGTTCTTCATAAGTCGCGGTATGATTCAACACAAGTTTAATATTTGGCTGAAGCTCAATTTTACGTTTGAAATAACGTAAAGTTTCATAAAATTCTTCTTTGCCCGGAATGGTTTTGGCAATATTAAACTGCCCACCAATCTGATTGGATGCTTCAAAAATCGTGACTTTATGACCACGATCAGCCGCATAAGTCGCAAAACTGAGTCCCGCAGGACCTGCGCCAATCACTGCAATATTCTTAACGGTTGCCGTATCTTTGAAAATCAGTTCAGTTTCATAACATGCACGCGGATTGACCAAACAAGTTGCTATTTTCATTGAGAAAATATGGTCTAAACACGCTTGGTTACAACCGATACAGGTGTTAATTTCATCTGCACGACCTTGTTCAGCTTTTACAACAAAGTGCGAATCGGCAAGCATCGGGCGTGCCATCGAAATCATGTCCGCATCGCCCTGAGCCAAGACATGTTCCGCCATTTCAGGGGTATTGATACGGTTAGACGTAATTAACGGTACATTCACAGAACCTTTCAATTTTTTCGTTACCCATGTAAATGCAGCACGTGGCACTTTGGTCGCAATGGTTGGAATACGGGCTTCATGCCAACCAATACCTGTATTGATAATGGTTGCACCTGCTTTTTCAATTTCTTTCGCCAACTGAATCACTTCTTCTAAAGTTGAACCGCCTTCGACCAAATCAAGCATGGATAAACGATAGATAATAATGAAGTTTTCACCGACTTCTTCACGGGTACGACGCACAATTTCTATCGGGAAACGAATACGGTTTTCATAGCTACCGCCCCACTCATCATCACGATGGTTAGTACGTGCTGCAATAAATTCATTGATCAGATAACCTTCTGAACCCATGATTTCAACACCGTCATAACCTGCAATTTGTGACAATTTGGCACAGTTGGCAAAGTCTGCAATGGTTTGCTGAACTTCAGCGGAAGTTAAAGCATGTGGTTTGGTTGGGTTAATCGGTGCTTGAATAGCAGAAGGTGCAACATTTTCAGGCTGATAAGAATAACGTCCTGTATGTAAAATTTGTAAGGCAATTTTTCCGCCTGCATCATGTACTGCCTGTGTAATCACTTTATGCTTTTCTGCTTCTTCCAAGGTATCAAGTTTAGAACCACCAAAGAAGGTTACACCGTGATCATTCGGTGAAATTCCGCCTGTTACAATTAAACCAACGCCGCCGGCTGCACGCTCTGCATAAAATGCAGCCATACGGTCATAGCCACCGTCAACTTCCTCAAGCCCTACATGCATAGAACCCATCAATACGCGATTTTTTAAAGTGGTAAAGCCTAAATCCAATGGCGCAAGTAAATGCGGGTAATTAGACATGTGAACTCCTTGGCGTGCTTTCGCTGGCTAGTCTTTATAATTTCTCAGTTAATTTTTTAATGCAACAAGTTGCATAGTGCAATTTATTTATAATCGAGATTTGATTTTTATGCAACATGTTGCATAATGAATTTACACCCATTTTATGTGCGAAATATTACTCAAATGTCTTTAGCCCATGTTTTATTGACGAGTCTGATTGAAAAACCGAGTACAGGTTTTGAGTTGGCACGCCGTTTTGACCGCTCTATGGGCTTTTTCTGGAATGCCACACACCAACAAATTTATCGTGAATTAAGTGGCATGCTGAAAAAAGGCTGGATTTCCACTTTAGAAGATCAAGCTGACACAGGACGCAAAAAAACCTATCAGGTTGAACAACTTGGACGTGTAGAGCTAACCGAATGGATGGTCAAACAAGGGCAACCTGCTCAGCTTCGTGAAGAAATTATGGTGCGGTTAAGACTTGAGGCACAATTTGGAGGCAATACCATTTTGCCTGAATTAGAGCGTCATTTAGTGTTACATCAAGAAAATTTAAAATTGTATCAGCAAATTTTTAATAAAGACTTTGCTCATGCAGACCCACAAGATCGAACTTTATATATTCATAAAATGATTTTACAATTGGGAATTGATCTGGAAAATGGCTGGATTGATTGGCTCAGTCAACTCATCCCTCAACTCAAAACCTTTGAAAATAAAGAAAAAACTTAAGGATTACTATGCCACACTATACAATGCCTGATGGTGAAAAATTATTTGTCCGAGAAATTGGACAAGGTGAACCTGTATTGGTTCTGTCTGGTTTAGGTATGCAAAGCTGGCAATGGCTTCCATTTTTACTTCCCAATATCAAAAAATTTAAATTTATTATCCCTGATTGGCGTGGTTTTGGCGGTTCACGCACCTGTAAAATTCCACAAGAGCTTGATGCCATTCATAATCATTGGCGTGACATTGACAGCCTGATTGAACAAATGCAACTCCATGATTTTATTTTGATTGCTTACTCTATGGGTGCAACCACAGCCATGCATGGCATGCAATATGGCAACTTAAGAGAAAAACTCAAAGCTTATTTACATATAGACCAAACCCCAAAAATCACCACAGATGCGTCTTGGAAATTTGGTTTATTTGGCAAAAAACATTTAAAATTCAAACGTTTTCTTAAAGATTATTCAGACTTTTTGCATCAATACCAAAACTATCGCTTTGTAGACGAGTTACCTGCTGAACCCCGTACTGAATTGGTGCAAATGTGGATTAATTTTATTAAAATTCAAGGCAGTAATAAAGTCAGTCCGTTTATTTTCAATCTAGCACTGAAACGCCCACAATTACAAAAGCATTTACTTCCGATTCGTCGCCTTGATTATATGACTTGGTATATCGACAATTATCTCAATCATCAGGAAGGTTATCGGGCTGCCATTGCACAACTGGACTGTCCAACTACATTTTTTATTGGTGAAAAATCGACGCTGTATCCTTCTCAAGGGCAACTCGAAGTTTCTGCACATTTAAAAAATGCAAAAAATATCGTATTCAAACGTTCAGGGCATACCCCATTAATTACCGAACCTGTAAAATTTGGTAGAGAAATCACAAATTTTTTACTCAAAAATAAAAGTTAAAATTCAACCAATAAAATGTGATGTTTTAAAGCTAAATGATTCAACTAAAGCTTTATATTTTGACTTTAGTTGAATTTTTGGCGATGTTTTAAAAAGTATGCTGAGTAGTTTCACATCAATTTGTAGTAAATCTTATCCAAAATTAAAGCTTAACGTGGTGGTGCTATCGCAGGGCGACATGGATGTCGCCGTTGGACATGAGGAGCAATGCTCCGCAAGGGAGGATATCTTGCGAAGCTTAGCTTCTCATGTCCAACAAAGGATTTTTGTTACTTTTTATCCTTAAAAAGTAAGGCATCGCCTACGAAAAGAAGTACAAACTTTGTAATATAAATGGGGCTGTGCTTGAATATTTTTCATTCACTTCAGTATCATCATAAGCAGCATACTATTTAGAACACCTCCGAATCTTTATCGTGTATTCACCCTTATGAATTATAGTAAATTGTTCTTTTCTTAGAAAAACGATCTAACTGATTTAAAAAACCTTCAAAATAATTTTTCTCTTTTTCCTCTGTACGATAGCCTGCATATAAAGTACGACGCAAACCATTTTCCGAAACACAATCTAAACGTCGAGATGTTACCCAACCTTTTTGCTCATACTCATTTACCACCCAATCTGGTAGAGCTGCAATTCCACGTCCACTCGCAACCAATTGAATTAACATTTGCGTTAAATCTGTAGTACGTATTTGTTTCGGTTGAATATTTGCAGGAATAAACAGGCGTGACATGATATCAAGTCGATGCTTATCAACAGGATAAGTGATTAAAGTTTCTTCTGCCAACTCTTGCACAGTCACTTGATTTGCTCGCACCAAAGGATGCGTATTTGACAAAACTAAACGCGACTCGTATTCAAAAATTGGAAAATACTCAATACCTTTAAGCGCAATTGGATCAGCAGTAATCAGTAAGTCAAATTCACCAGTTTGTAGTAACTCATGTGGATTTGCCTCAAAACCTGAAGCAAAATCCAGATCTACATCAGGATATTGTGAACGATATTGATTTAATAAAGGCATCAACCAGTCAAAACAACTATGACATTCTGACGAAAAAATGATGCGTCCTGTCTGACCATGTACGATACGTGTGATATCTGTTTGTGCAATTTGAATTTGTGGAAGAATGTCATCTGCCAGTTTAAGCAGCCTTTGCCCAACATTCGAAAAAGAAACTGGACGTGTACGACGATTGACAACTTCAACCCCATACCAATGATCTAACTCTTTGAGTTGATGAGAAATAGCAGAAGGCGTAAGGCATAAATCACTCGCCGCCGCAACCAATGAACCATGTTCACGTAAAGCAGTTAAAGTTTTTAAATGGCGTATTTCAAGCATGGGGAGATCCAATAAAACCTAAATAGAACTTAAAAATAAATTGCTACACAACGATTGAACATTATATAGTCAATGATATTTAGATGAATTAATTTCACTATAACATGAATTTAATGAAGTTTCCTAATGATGAATTTTATTTAATAATTCCTCCAACAAATGAAATTACATCACTTTAAAATTATGAAAAATCTTATTACCCCACTTAATCATCAACATCCAATCTATCTTAGTTTTTATTATCTTGATCTTTGCTAAAACATTAAAAAATACAATAAAAAGAAAAAAGACTTGATAATAAAAATGAGAGAACAATAAAGCAGTACCTCTTTAATCAGCAAAGCCTCCGTTATAGAGGCTTATTTTCTGAGCGATAGGCTAAATTTTCATTTTATATGTATTAAAAAAACTTAATAATTGTCTGAATAACCACAGCATTAATAATATCAATAAAGAAAGCACCACATAAAGGAATAATGAGAAAAGCTTTATGTGATGGTCCATAACTATTGGTCACTGCTTGAATATTGGCAATTGCTGTTGGTGTTGCTCCCATTCCAAAACCACAATGCCCTGCTGCCAATACTGCGGCATCATAATTACTGCCCATTACTTTAAATGTCACAAAACTTGTATATAAAGCCAATGTTAATGTTTGTAATAATAAAATAATGACCAGTGGACCCGCTAAATCTGCCAATAACCACAGTTGTAAGGACAGTAAAGCCATTGCCAAATATAAAGATAGCGATGCATTACCAAATACATCAATTGCACGATCAAATATTTTAACTTTAAGTACATGCTCTAAAAAATTTCTCAGTAATACACCACATGCCAAAGCCCAAACAAATGTAGGTAATTCAAACCATTTACCTTTGCTTAATTCAGTCATCCAATTGGCAATAAAAATACATAATGAGAACATTCCCAAAGTTGAGATGGCATTACTTGATGTAATTAAACGCGTTTTCCGTGGATATTCAAATGCAGCACTTCCCTCAGCCGCAGGTGTATCATCATGTTCTTCAACACCCAAATCTGTTGCTAATTTATGTCTTTTAATTAAAAACTTAGCAACTGGACCGCCAATTACGCCACCAATAATGAGTCCAAAGGTTGCACTTGCCATTCCCAAGACCACAGCCCCATGAATGCCATGTTCATTTTCAAGAATGGTTCCCCATGCACCTGCTGTACCATGCCCCCCAGTTAATGTAATAGATCCCACAATTAGACCAATTAATGGATCTAATCCAAGTACTTTTGCCAAACTCATACCCACAGCATTTTGTACCAATACAAAACCTGCTACACAAAGCAGAAAAATAACGAGAGATTTTCCGCCTTCTTTGAGTTTTACAAAACTTGCACTCAAACCAATTGAAGTAAAAAACATTAACATTAAGGCTTTTTGAATTGCATCATTAAAAGTTGCACTGATATTAAAAAATTTAAAAGCAAAATAAGCACAGATCGCAGCAATCAAACCACCAACTACAGGTTCAGGAATATTATAGTTTCTTAAAAAGGATATTTTTTGAACTAAAATTCGCCCAATAAATAAAACGAAGACTGCGATTACAATTGTTCCAAAAGCATCTATTTCTAATGTCATGTTTAACCTACTTATTCGATTTTATAGAGACATTAAATAAATAATTGAATAATTTTTCATCCATATAAGTGTAATTTATTCTGGCAATTTGTGCCCACAATGCGGACAAAAACAATATTTATTTTTTTCACGCTCTAACTCTTCTTCGCGACGCTCTCGAATCAATTGCAATATAATGTCCTGTGTTTGCTCAGTTGAAAGTCCTACTTCTTTACGAATACTTTCTATTTTTTCTTCATCTTTAATAATATCAATTTCACAGTTTTTCAATAAATCTCGAAACTTAAGTTCGAGCTGCTGTTTTCTCAACTCCAATTCATTCGCTAAACCATTGGCAAGAATACCTGCTGGTAAAGCAGCTAACCCGACCCCTAAAATGGTAATCAATGCACCTAAAAAACGTCCCAATGGCGTAATTGGCGTCACATCACCATAACCTACTGTTGTCAATGTTACGACAGCCCACCACATTGCAGCAGGGATTGAACTAAAAATTTCAGGCTGAGCACGGCTTTCAACCACATAAATGCCACCTGCCGCCATCACAATCATGATTAATAAAATAAAAATAACCGCTTGGAATGAACCTTTTTCACGTTCAATTACACGTAATAAAATCTGTAATGACACAAAGTAACGTGTTAATTTTAGTAGCCTGAGTAATCGCAAAATTCGTAAAAAACGTAAATCAATATGCACAAAGAAATTAATATAAGCAGGTAAAATTGCGAATAAATCAATAATTGCTGCGCCACTCGTGACATAATGCCAACGTTGTTTCCAACCTGACACAAACGGCTCTTTTTCAACAATACTCCAAAATCTTAAAATATATTCAGCACTAAAAATCACGATTGAAAAATTTTCAAATACATCAAAATAAAATTGATAAGCCCTATAAATTTCATTGACGGATTCTAATAAAACCGCGACCACATTACCAATAATAAGAAAAATCAAAAAAAAGTTAATGGTGCGACTAAATCTTGTCTCGTAATCCTCATTATGTAAGTTGTCATAGACAAACTTACGAAGTGTGTACCAAGTCTTAAATCGCATAACAGAGTGCTTATTTTTTATAGAATGCATTATGGTAATACGTGATGTCTGATCTTGACAATTTTTATGGTTTTTTTATTTTTCACAATATCTATTTAAATTATATGTCTTTTTTGCTTATTAGACTTTCTACTCATAAATTAAATTTCATTTATACATAAATATTTATTATATTAACCACCTCATATTTTCAGCCCTCGCTGTATTTCCTCATTTTTCTACATAAATGGATCATTTATGTCTGCACAAAAACAGAGCCAACTCAAACATGGTTTGAGTAACCGCCATATTCAACTGATCGCATTAGGTGGTTCAATCGGAACTGGATTATTTCTTGGAATTTCTCAAACCATTAAACTTGCTGGTCCATCCGTCATTTTAGGATATGCCATTGCAGGACTCATCGCCTTTTTTATGATGCGTCAACTCGGCGAAATGGTCGTTGAAGAACCTGTAAGCGGCTCATTCAGTTATTTTGCTTATAAATATTGGAATCCATTTGCTGGCTTTATGTCAGGTTGGAATTATTGGGTACTCAATGTCTTAGTTTGTATGGCTGAACTCAGTGCGATCGGTTTGTATATACAATACTGGTGGCCAGAAATTCCAACATGGGTGTCTGCATTAGGTTTCTTTATTTTCATTAATATCATCAATCTATTACACGTCAAAGTTTTTGGTGAAATGGAATTTATTTTTTCAATCATCAAAATTTTAGCCATTATTGGCATGATTGGCTTTGGTGCTTGGTTGCTTGCCAGTGGTCAGGCAGGTGAAACAGCCAGTATTACAAACTTATGGGCTTTAGGCGGATTTTTCCCAAATGGCTTTACAGGTTTAATTATGGCGATGGCGATCATTATGTTCTCTTTTGGTGGCATTGAGTTAGTTGGAATTGCCGCCGCAGAAACACGTAACCCAACCCAAACCATTCCTAAAGCAGTGAATCAAATTGTCTATCGAGTCTTGCTATTTTATGTACTCACAATTGTCGTTTTACTTTCATTATTCCCATGGAATCAGATTGCAGAAGGCGGCAGTCCTTTTGTCTTAATTTTTGATTCTTTAGGTAGTCAAGGCGTTGCCACTATTTTAAACTTTGTGGTTTTAACTGCGGCAATTTCTGTTTATAACGGCACCAGTTATGGCACCAGTCGTATGTTGCTTGGTTTAGCAGAACAAGGCAATGCGCCCAAATTTTTACGCAAAATTAATCAACGTGGCATTCCTTATGCTGCGATTTTAACTTCTGCTGTTGTCACTGCAATTTGTGTTGTTTTAAATTATGCTTTTCCTGAAAAAGCATTTAAATTACTGATGAGTTTAGTCGTATCTGCTATTGTTATTAACTGGATGATGCTCGCATTTACTCACTTAAAGTTTAAGCAACGTATGCTCAAACTCCAGAAATCGACACTTTTTCCAGCGATTGCATACCCAATAACAAACTATATTTGTATCATTTTTATGTTGGCTATTTTGGTCGTGATGTGGATGACACCCGATATGCAAATTGCTGTTATTCTGATTCCATTTTGGTTGATCTGTTTGACTTTAGCGTATTATTTAAAACCCAAAAAATAACTAACCTGTTAATCAGTGATCAATATTTTTATCATTTATTAAAATTTAGCCCTCTATGAAAATAACATAAAGGGCTAATCATTCAGCAATTTTTTAGACATTGAATTACACATTACACTGAAGCTTTATACTTCAGCCAACGCTTTTTCAATATCTTCTTCCAATGCTTCTGGTTTGGTTGTCGGTGCGTAACGGTTGATGACTTCACCTTTGCGATTAATTAAAAATTTAGTGAAATTCCACTTAATTCCACTCCCCAAAACACCTTTACTATTGTTGGTCAAATAACGAAAAATCGCGTGTGCTTCTGGACCTTTCACATCGACTTTTGCAAACATAGGAAAATTCACACCATAATTGCGTTGGCAGTATTCTCCTATTTGTTCATTACTTCCTGGGTCTTGTCCACCAAATTGGTTACATGGAAAACCTAGAACCTTAAAGCCTTGATCTTTATATTTTTCATAGAGTTTTTCTAAACCTGCAAATTGTGGTGTAAAACCACATTTGCTAGCTGTATTCACGATCAATAAAACTTCGCCTTGATAGTCTGAAAAAGCTTTATTGTCTCCTTCTAATAATTCAGCTTCAAACTGATAAATACTGGTCATGGATAGGTTTCCTCATCACTTTTTTCTTGTGTTTTTAATTCTAACGACGCGGAATTTACACAATAACGTAACCCCGTCGGTTGTGGACCATCTTCAAAAACATGCCCCAAATGTGCATCACAATGGTGACAAACAATTTCTGTGCGTTGCATACCGTGTGAATCATCATCATTTTCTTCAACAGCGGCGGCATTAATTGGTTTATAAAAACTTGGCCAACCACTACCACTATCATATTTCGTTTCTGAAGAAAATAATTCTGTACCACAGCAACGGCAAATATATGTCCCCTGTTGCTTAGTATTCCAGTATTTACCCGTAAAAGCAGGCTCTGTCCCCTTTTGACGAGTGATCTTAAATTCTTCTGGTGATAACTCTCTTTGCCATTCTCGGTCTGTTTTATTGAGTTTTCCCATCATTAACTCCTTTAAATCTTTGACATTCAATGTCATGCTTCACGTACTTCCATATTTACGCTAGAGCTTGCAAAATATCTAGCTAAATTTCAACATAGATTGTGATATTTCAGTAATCTATTTTTTTCAACTCGAAATCATTGGATAAAATTATGTCCGTTTTAGGTAACACAAAACCACGCGAAATCAAGAAATCGTCAAAGCTTGAGCATGTTTGCTACGACATTCGTGGACCAGTGTTACGAGCGGCCAATGAAATGGAAGAAGCCGGACACAAAATTATTAAGTTAAATATCGGCAATCCTGCTCCATTCGGATTTGAAGCACCTCAAGAAATTATTAATGATGTCGCTTTAAATCTACCTAATGCGATTGGTTATACAGACTCAAAAGGAATTTTCCCTGCACGTAAAGCAGTGTGTCAGTATTATCAACAAAAAGGCATTTTAAATATGCATGTTAATGACGTGTATATTGGTAATGGTGTTTCTGAACTCATTGTCATGGCAATGCAAGGTTTATTGGACGATGGCGATGAAATGCTTGTTCCAATGCCTGACTATCCGCTATGGACTGCTGCGGTCAATCTTTCAGGTGGTACTGCGATTCACTACAAGTGCGATGACCAAAATTATTGGTATCCAGATATTGCAGACATGGAAAGTAAAATCACCCCCAATACACGTGGGATCGTGATTATTAACCCAAATAACCCAACAGGTTCAGTCTATCCACGTCATGTTTTAGAACAAATTGTTGCTTTGGCTAAAAAATACGATTTGATTTTATTTGCAGATGAAATCTACGACAAAATCGTGTATGACGGCATCGAACATGTTTCAGTTGCTGCACTCGCAGGCGACCAATTATGTATTTCTTTTAATGGTTTATCTAAATCTTATCGTATTGCTGGCTTCCGTTCAGGCTGGATGGCGATCACAGGCGACAAAACACGCGCTGCCGATTATATTGAAGGTTTAGACATGCTCGCTTCAATGCGTTTATGTGCCAACCATCAAGCGCAGTATGCGATTCAAACCGCTCTAGGGGGCTATCAGTCAATCAATGACTTGATTCGTCCGGGTGGTCGTTTATATGAACAACGCAATATTGCATGGGAAATGTTGAATGACATTCCGGGCGTATCTTGTGTAAAACCCGAAGGTGCAATGTACTGTTTCCCTAAACTTGACCCTGAAGTTTATCCAATCGAAGATGATGAAAAATTTATGTTGGATTTCTTAAAAGCTGAAAAAGTTTTATTGGTTCAAGGTACAGGTTTTAACTGGCCTACGCCTGACCACTTCCGTGTCGTGTTCTTACCTGCTGAAAATGAACTGCGTGAAGCATTAAATCGTTTAAGTCGTTTCTTGGCAAAAATGCGTTAATTTTCAAGTTTAGATAAATTTCAAAAGCACTCAATTGATTGGGTGCTTTTTTTGTAAGAAGTTTTAAAACTTAATAGCTTAATAAAGTGCTATTTCCATTTCACATTTTCTTTTTCAATACATATAAATTTGAATGATCATTCAAAAAACAATATTTTAAATTAGGTATGGGCAAAAACCTATTTTTTATATTAAGTTCAAATTGGTACAAAAAGTGCTTAAAACTAGAATGATGAATAGAAAAGGATATTTTATGAAAAAGACGGTTACAGCTCTCGCACTTTCAATCGGAATGCTCTTGCCATTTGCAAGTTATGCTAAAAATAATGTCGTTGTCGTCGCAACAGGCGGTACGATTGCAGGTGCTGGTGCAAGCTCTACCAATAGCGCTACTTATACCGCAGCCAAAGTTCCTGTAGATGATCTACTCAAAGCTGTTCCACAAATTCAAAACCTTGCAAATGTTACAGGTGTACAAGCACTGCAAGTTGCCTCAGAAAGTATTACAGATAAAGAGCTTTTAACGATTGCCCGTAAAGTCAATGAGTTGGTTAAAAAGCCTGATGTAAATGGTGTAGTCATTACACATGGTACCGATACGTTAGAGGAAACCGCATTCTTTTTAGGATTAACTGTACATACAGATAAACCTATCGTGGTTGTGGGTTCGATGCGCCCACCTTCTGCCCTATCTGCGGATGGTCCTTTGAACCTTTATAGTGCAGTCGCGCTCGCTGCGGCGGATAGCGCCAAGGGTAAAGGAGTCTTTGTTCTCATGAATGATGATATATTTGCGGCACGTGATGTGAGTAAGACCATTAACATTCACACCAATGCTTTTGTAAGCCAATGGGGAGCCTTAGTTACATTAGTTGAAGGAAAGCCTTATTGGTTTAGAAATGTAGCGAAACGCTTTAACAATAGTTCAGAATTTAATATTGAAAGTATTCAAGGAGATCGCCTACCTTCAGTGCAAATTGTTTATGGTTCAGGCAATATGCTTCCTGATGCTTACTTGGCTTATGCCAAAGCAGGTGTCAAAGCAATTATTAATGCAGGTACAGGCAATGGCTCTGTCGCAAATTACATTGTCCCAACCTTAAATCAGTTACAGCAACAAGGCATTCAAATCATTCGTTCATCACGTGTTCCGCAAGGTTTTGTCTTACGCAATGCTGAACAACCTGACGATCAATATGGTTGGGTCGTCGCTCACGATTTAAATCCACAAAAAGCGAAACTGTTAGCGGCTTTAGCACTGACAAAGACTCAAGATGCTAAAGAAATCCAACGTATGTTTTGGGAATATTAACTTTTTTGAAGTTAAAACAAAAAATAAGCGCCTCATCGGCGCTTATTTATAGCATATACATCAATCATTCTGCAGCACTTGCTGTTGCCGCGATTGATTCACGATATTCCTTCGCTTTACTTGCATCTTTTTTCAAACCAAAACCACCTGTTTCATAAAGATTTGCCAAGCTTTCAAGTGCATCATGGTCGCCTTGTTCATAAGCCAATTCATAATACTTTGCTGCGCGTTTAAAATCTTTTTTTACACCTTCGCCATTTTCATACAATAAACCTAGGTTTGACGTTGCAAGTTCATTGCCTTGCTCAGAAGCTAAAGTATAAAGTTGTAATGCTTTGGCATAGTCTTGGGTAACACCATCACCATCATGATATAAAACGCCTAAATTATTTTGCGCATCACGATTTTCTTGATCTACAGCCAGTTGATAATATTGAACTGCTTTTTTCAAGTCTTTGGTGACATATTCACCCATTTCGTAATTATAACCTGCATGATATTGCGCTTCTGCAAGACCACCATCCGCAGCTTTTTGTATCCATGTCATGGCTTTTTTAGGATCAGCTTTGACACCTTCTTCGCCATTTTCTAAAGTTTGACCATAGCGATATTGTGCTAATAAATGGCCTTTCTCAGCAGCTTTGAGCAGCCATTTCATCGCTTCGACATTATCTTCTTTAACGGCTTCACCTTCATCGTACATATAACCGATTGAGTAAATAGCTTCTAAATTATCTTTTGCTGCTGCCTTACGATACCACTTTAACGCTTCTGCTAAATTTTCCTCTACACCATAACCTTGATAATATGCTTCACCCAATTCATATTGTGCTTGAGCATCACCAGATTGTGCTTTTTTGACTAAAGTGGAACTATATTCAACTTCTGCATAAACAACGCTTGTAACAGGTAAAGCTAAACAACCCAATAAAAATAATGTTTTAATTTTCATCTGTTTCCTTTAAGGACTAAACAATTCATTTATTGTAAAGCCTAATGATATTAAGATTTTTTAATGATTGCAAAACATGCAACTATTCAACAACAAAATAAGATTGATTAAGTTTCACCGACATATCTAAATGAAGCGTGTTAAAATCATACGTTGTTATGAAAGGGTTTCTATCTATGCAGTTTGTTCATCTTGGTATTTTTACAGAATTTTCGATCACAGAGTCGATCGTTCGTATACCTGATCTGATTAAAGCTGCTGCGTCAGATGAAATGCCTGCTTTAGCCATTACCGACTTATCCAATCTGCATGCCGCAGTTAAATTTTATAATAAAGTCATCGGTAAAGGGATTAAACCAATCTTTGGCAGTACCATCCGCTTGAATGATGCCAGCCACAAAGCCACTTTATTAGCCATGACCAACAAAGGCTGGCGTGGACTGACCGAAATTGTGTCACGCGGTTTTATTGAAGGACAACAACTTTCCATTCCCTGCATTCAAAAAGACTGGGTGCTAGAACAATCTCAAGATTTAATTGTTTTATTGGGTTTACACAGTGATGTGGGTGAAATGCTGTGTTCAGCATATCCTGAAAAAGCAGAACCCTTACTTGAAGAATGGGTGAGCAAATTTGGTAATCGGGTATATCTGGCATTGACCCGTACTGGTCGCCCGATGGAAGAAAGCTTTAATCAGGAAGCCGTTAAACTTGCTGCAAAATATAATATTGGTGTGGTGGCACATAACGATGTCCACTTTATCAAACCCGAAGATTTTGAAGCGCATGAAGCCCGTGTATGTATTGCTGATGGCTATGTACTCGGTGATAATAAACGTCCTAAAAACTACAGCACTGAGCAATATTTCAAATCATCACAAGAAATGATTGAGCTGTTTGCAGACATTCCAAGTGCCATTGAAAATACAGTACAGATTGCGAAACGTTGTACTGTTTCTTTACGCTTAGGCTTCAATGACTTACCTGACTACCCAATCCCAGAAGGTCATACCATTGACACCTACTTTGCGCATTTGTCTGAAGTGGGTTTAGAAGAACGCCTTGACGTTCTATACCCTGTAGAAAAGCGTGATGCAGATTGGGCAGAAATCCGTAAACCTTATGATGAACGTCTTGCCTATGAACTTGGCATTATCAATAAAATGGGATTCCCCGGCTACTTCCTGATCGTTATGGACTTCATTCAATGGTCAAAAAATAATGGCGTTCCTGTGGGACCTGGTCGTGGTTCAGGTGCAGGTTCATTGGTCGCATTCAGCTTAAAAATCACTGACTTAGACCCTCTGCGCTATGACCTGCTTTTCGAACGTTTCTTAAATCCAGAACGTGTATCCATGCCCGACTTTGATGTCGATTTCTGTATTGCGGGTCGTGATAAAGTCATTGACTACGTGGCACGCCATTATGGACGTGATGCCGTTTCACAGATTGCGACCTTCGGTACCATGGCGGCTAAAGGTGCGATTCGAGATGTTGCGCGTGTATTAGGCAAATCTTATGGTCTGGCTGACCGTATTTCAAAAATGATTCCAACCAAGCCTTTGGGTTTAACTTTGGAAGAATCCATTGAAGCGGAACCACAACTCAAAGATATTGTGACCAACCCATCCAACCCTGACAATGATGATGCAGCTGAAATCTGGGAAATGGCACTTAAACTGGAAGGCATTACCCGAAATACAGGTAAGCATGCAGGCGGTGTGGTCATCGCACCAACTAAAATCACCGATTATTCTGCTGTCATGTGTGAAGCCGATGGTACAGCCCGTGTTGCCCAATTTGATAAGGATGATGTTGAAGCCGCAGGATTGGTTAAATTTGACTTTTTGGGTTTACGTAACCTGACGGTCATTGAAGATGCTGTTCAAAATATCAATAAGCGCATTCAAGCTGAAAAACCTTTGGACATTGCTCATATTCCACTTGACGATAAAGATGCTTACCTCGTCTTTGCCGAAGCCAATACCACTGCGGTGTTCCAGTTTGAATCCGTGGGTATGAAAAAAATGCTCAAAGAAGCACGCCCAAGCAAATTTGAAGAAATTATTGCCTTCGTATCTTTATATCGTCCGGGTCCAATGGATCTGATTCCAGACTTTATTCACCGGATGCACGGTGGTGAATTTGAATATTTACATCCACTACTTGAAAGTGTGCTTGAACCGACTTATGGCATCATGGTGTATCAGGAACAGGTAATGCAAGCTGCACAATTCTGTGCAGGCTATTCGCTTGGTGGTGCGGATATTTTACGTCGTGCCATGGGTAAGAAAAAACCTGAAGAAATGGTCAAACAGCGCCAAATCTTTATTGAAGGTGCTGCTAAAAAAGATATTGACGAAGGCACTGCCAACCATATTTTCGACTATATGGAAAAATTCGCAGGCTATGGCTTTAACAAATCCCATGCGGCAGCTTACGCACTTGTAGCTTATCAAACTGCATGGCTCAAAGCACATTATCCATCCGAGTTTATGGCTGCGGTCATGTCTTCGGAAATGCAGAATACCGATAATATTGTTTTTCTGATTGATGACTGCCGTATCAATGATTTAAATGTATTACCTCCTTCTGTAAATATGTCGTTTTACCAATTCCATGCCTCTGACGCTGAAACCATCGTTTATGGTTTAGGTGCCATTAAAGGTGTCGGTGAACAAGCCATGCAATCGGTGATAGATTCACGTCTGCATGATGGTCCGTTTAAGGATTTATTTGATTTCTGTCATCGTGTTGATTTGAAAAAAATCAATAAACGCACCTTGGAAGCCTTAATTCGTGCGGGTGCATTGGATTGTTTAGGCATTGAACGTGCTAGTCTGATGTTACAACTCCCTGAAGCAGTTCAAGCGGCTGAACAGGCACGTTCTAACCGTGAAACAGGCATTATGGATTTGTTTGGTGAGGTCGAAGAAGTTCAGCGTAAACCTGCCAAACCTGTTAAAGCATGGTCAGATGAAGTTCGTTTAAAAGGCGAAAAAGATACACTCGGTTTATATCTTACTGGACATCCAATTGATGTCTATAAACCAGAACTAAAAGCCTTTATTCCAAACAAAATTAGTGAACTCACCCCTACTCGTCGTGGAGTTACGACTGTCTTTGCTGGTTTGGTGGTAGACGTTGCGAACTTCCCAAATCGTATGATGATGACGCTTGATGATGGTACAGCACGTATTGAAGTTTCAGCAAATCATGAGCGCTTCCAACGTTTCAAAGATATTATTCAAAATGAAAAAGTGGTGGTCATAGAAGGTGAAATCTATGAGCGAGAAGGCTTTGACCGTCCAATGGGACGCTTAACTAAAGCATTTACCTTAAATGAAATTCGTCAAAAGCGTGCCAATCACATTGCGATTAAACTTTCTCCAGAAATCATGACCAAAACATTAAGTCATGATTTACAAAATATTTTACAATCTTTCTGCCATGTTGATTTATGTCAGCACATTCCTTTACATCTGCTACTTGACTATAGCTATGCCACAACTGAGCTTCATTTAGGACAACAGTGGAAAGTTGCCCCTTTAGATGATTTACTTGCAAAATTACGTGATTATTTTGGTAAAGAATCCATTCATGTTGAATATCAAGTGAAATCTAAAGCAGCCAAAGCAGTGGATCAACGTGAATTAGCCAAACCAGCTCAAATTGCAGCCCCGCCTAGCGATATGAGCATGGATGATGCGATGGATCAATATATGGCTGATGTCAGTCAATTTTCATAAATCTCTCTGATTTAAATTAAATACTTTGGATATCGAATGAATATTATCGATAATGCTGTGGTTTCACAGCATTTAAGTCATGTACGTATTGTGATGGTAAATACCACTCTCCCTGCAAATATTGGCAGCGCATTGCGTGCCATGAAAACTATGGGCTTGTCAAAACTGGTCTTAGTGTCTCCGAAAACTTACCCACATCCTGACATTGATGCGCTTGCGGCTGGTGCAACAGATTTAATCGAACAAATTGAAATTGTTGAAACTTTAGAAGATGCAATTAAAGACTGTCATTTAGTTTTCGGTACTAGTGCGCGTAGTCGTACCATTCCTTGGCCATTGCTTGATGCTCGTCCAGCGGCACAAAAGTCAATGAATGCCGTGATTCAAGATCAACAAGAAATCGCCATTGTTTTTGGTCGTGAAGATCGAGGACTCACCAATGAAGAACTCGCCCTTGCGAATTATCATGTGACTATTCCTGTGAATAGTGACTATGGTGTACTCAATGTTTCGCAAGCAATCCAAGTCATTTGTTATGAAATGCGTATGGCAACGCTTGAATTGGCAGATAAAAAAACAGACCCTCAAGCTGTGATGCATGTAACGGATTCAGAAGATATGCATTGGGATGAACCATTAGTTACGCATGAACAAATGGAACAATTTTATCCACATATCGAAAAAATGTTAGCAGAAATTGAATTTTTAGACCCGAAAAACCCAAGATTGCTGCCTTTACGCTTGCGTCGATTATTCGGGCGTATACAATTAGATAAAATGGAATATCATTTATTACGAGGCATATTTAGTCGTGTTCAAGCCTTGAATAATGGTACATGGAAAAAGTCAAAAAATGAGGATCAAAACTAATGCTAAAACAGCTTAAAGAAGATATCCAAGCTGTGTTTGCGCGTGATCCTGCTGCGCGTAATACACTTGAAGTTTTAACAACCTATCCAGGAATACATGCTCTCATTATGCACCGTGTTGCACATGAGCTATGGATCAAAGACTGTAAAACTTCAGCACGTATGTTGTCTTCTTTTAGCCGTTTTACCACAGGTATTGAAATTCATCCTGGTGCAAAAATTGGTAAACGTTTCTTTATTGATCATGGCATGGGTGTGGTGATTGGAGAAACTGCCGAAATTGGTGATGATGTTACACTTTATCATGGTGTCACTTTAGGCGGAACAACTTGGAATCAAGGCAAACGTCATCCAACTTTAGAAGATGGCGTGATTGTGGGTGCAGGTGCAAAAATTCTTGGTCCATTTACAGTAGGTAAAAATGCTAAAGTTGGCTCTAATGCCGTCGTGACCAAAGCCATTCCTGAAGGAGCAACTGCCGTTGGCAGCGCTGCACGTTTTATTCTCAAAGACAAAGAACCAACAACGACAGCAGAACAAAGTGCTCCTTGCCCAGAACAAATTGAAAGTTTAGCTGAAAATACAAACTTCCAACCCTATGCAGCGACCCAAGAACAAACGGATCCAATGCTTGAAGGTATGCGTGTTCTACTTGATCGTTTAGAGCAAAATGAAAAACGCATGAACAGCTTGTGTCATCGTTTATCTTTATTAGATCCAACATTTAATAAATTAGATGCTGTTGATCAACAACCTTATAGTGATGAAGAACTCAAAATTATTGAGGATGTGCGTCGCGAATGTGAAGCACAAACTAAGTGATTTGATTGTAAGCATTCATTCAAAATTATTTTAAACTGTTAAAATTTATCCTGTAAAAGGTCTCTTTATTGTTCTCAAAAATAAAGCGACCTTTTTCTTTGATCATCATCAAAATTTGATCGTTTTTGAGTCATTGCACAAATTTGCATATATTGACCATAAAGCGATTTCAGCCATCACTTAGAAAAGAAAACCATCAGTCTAATTCCTCTTCAAAACAACCTAAATAAAAGACTTTTCTGATCAGTTAGCTTAAACACGTTTGTATTCTGTATAAATTTTAAAACTTCAAGTTTTAAAAGTTGCATGTTTAAATGAGTTTTCTTAGACTGACACTTAGACTTTTCTTACTTTATACAACAATTTTTTGGAAGATCAATATGACGATTAAGCCATTAGCATTAGCTATTTTATCAGCTTCAGTGCTTGCTGCTTGCTCTACAACAACACCCTTACATAAACCATCAAATAAAGCTGCGAGTAATGAACCAATCGTCTACACAGAACCAGATATTGCACCACCTTTTTATGCTTTAAATCCTTTTAATTATGACCAACCTCCTGTATTTGAGTTAGAGCTTCAAAAAGCTGCGGCTGTCCCTTTACAAAAGATGGAAGTGACTGATCCACAAAACCCAAATGCTAAAATTATTTTAGATCAAAATAAGCTCATTGTACCTTTAGTCAACAATAATCAGCGTACCATGAAATATGCAGTGATTGCAGGACAAGATGAAATTGACATCACTGCAATTGATGATCTTTTACAAATGGTTGAAGGCAAGGCACGTCATTACCCACCTCAGTTTATTGACCGTCAAGAACGTCGCGGTTTTGAAAGTAAATTAAAAGAAGTTTCTGCTCAATTAGATAGTTTAGCTGCTGCACCTAATGCTTCATTTGACATTTTGATTCGTGCTTTTAAAGCCAGTATTTTGGGTCGTAATTTGGACTTAGGACCAGCATATACCACTAAATCTTTAGACTACGCACAACGTATTTTAAAAATCAATAAAGATGATGCTGAAGCAAATTTATGGTTTGGTTTCTCACTTTCTGAAGGTGGCGGTCAAAAAGAAGCTATTCCATATTTAAACAAAGCAATGAATGCAGGTGTGCAAGAAGCATATTTATCTTCTGTAAATAACTACTTATGGATAGAGCAAAAGAAAAATGCTTTACAAACTTTAAAAAATTATAAAGTAAAATATCCTGAAGAAGCTGAAGTTGTTGATCGTTTAATTCAAGAAATTGAAAAATCTGGTCGCTATAATGTTTGGCAAGTGCTACAAAATCCAGCACAATCTAAATAATGATTTTGTCTTTGCAAAATTAAGATAAAAAATAGGTTGACTTGATCAACCTATTTTTTATAGAAAACATTGAATTCTGTACGCAAAATCGTATGATTTTCTAAAAGTTGTTCCTATGAGGATATCCATGCAGCTAACTCAAAAAAATATACTGCTAGTCCTTACCGCTCTGATTCCATTTTTCTTCAGTGGCTGTCAAGTTGTGAGTGTAAAAAATCAAAAAGTGAATGTCACTATTGCCAATGAGCGTGACAGCATTTTAACTCGCAACAAAATGAGTGAGGCAAGTTTAAATGTACTCTCGATGACAGGTAGCGAAGCTAAAAAATGTACCGAGCAGCCTGAACAATGTGTACAAGATTTAGAAAAAATCCCACAAATTCAAGATGAGCAACTTTTATCAGCAGCCAGTGAGATTTTTTTAGCTAAAGCAATTGCTTTAAATAATTCTTCAAGCTGTAAAATTAGTATTTTAGCTAAACATCAATCTGAAGAAAAACAAAAAATTAATCAAGATAATTACAATACATGTTTAGATCAGCAATTAAACATGTTGGATAAAAGTATCCGTTATAGTTATGCTTATTTATTTGAAACGAAACGATTACCGCAAGATCGCATTTTCGATAACCGCCAAGTTCAAATTCGAGATTTTTACAACCAAGCTTTAGCAAAAATGATCACGACGTATGGTCTACGCTCTAAAGACAAAACAGTTGCAAAAGAAATTAAAATTGGACAAAGCGTCTATCATATTGATTATAGTCATTATCCATTATTAGATAAGGCAAATATTGAAAACTTACTGTCTAGTTATAATCTGAACTTTTCAGGCTTGCGCTCACTAAACCGTAGAGATGGTTTTGGTTCCGAATTTGTCGCAATTTTAGCCGACCCGAAAAGTCCAGAAGAAGACCAATATGTCGTCGATCCTTTGCATCATCATTATCAAAATGGAGTGAATCCAAATATTCACGATCCGCGTTATTTATCTGTCAGTATTATTGCTCAACCAACATCAGGAAAAAGTGTTCAAGAAATTATTCACAATCCTAACTTTAGCTTAAAAATTTATGACCCTTATTCGACTGAAAAAGTCCAAGTTGCTGATCGTGAATATCCTTTAGCTGCAAATTTTTCTGCACCTTATGGTTTATGGTTAGCTGAAAATAATTTAGGTGCTGCTGCCTATTTGACTTTGATTGATCGTGATCAGCATTTGGCTATGCCGCATTTATATATGCTAGAACCTTTTAACCCAAATAAAAAAGTGATTGTTTTAGTGCATGGTTTAGCAAGTAGTCCTGAAGCATGGATACGTTTAACCAATGATATTATGGGCGACCATGTTTTACGTGAACATTTTCAAGTTTGGCAAGTATTTTACTCTACCAACATGCCTATTTTAGAAAGTCGCTTTCAAATTAATGCCTTGATTAATCAAACATTTGATTATATTGGTCAAGACACTGCTGCGGCTAAAGATGCAGTATTAATTGGTCACTCTATGGGTGGAATTATTTCTCGTCTTTTGGTCAGTGATGCAGATCTGACACAACCTGCTTTAAAAATGCTCAACAATCGTAAATTTGATCGCTTTAAGAATGATTCCGTTTTTAAATCACGTTTAACGATTTCATCAATTCCGAACTTTGACCGTGCTATCTTTGTTTCAGCTCCTCATCGTGGTACTGCCTTTGCTGATCGTTGGTTTACTTTGGCTGCACGAAAAATTATTAAATTACCAGGTGCTTTCCTAGGTGCTTTGGCAGATACAGTCACAGAACAAAATATGAATATGAAAAATTTTGTTGAAGAAGTTGGACATGGCCTAATTCAAAATGGTCCAAGTGATTTAAGCCATAACTCAAAATTCACGCAACTTACAAAAAATGTCATGCCGAAACAAGGCATGATTTATCACTCAATTATGGGGAATAACTCAGATACAACTGATTTTAGTATCATGTCTGACGGTATTGTCCCTTATGAAAGTGCGCATTTAGATGGTGCTGCCTCTGAAAAAATTATAAAAGGTGGGCATTCTATTCAAGAAACGCCTGAAGCCGTTTTAGAGTTAAGACGTATTTTACGCTTGCATTTGGTAAAATTAGGTCTATATAAGCCTGACTAAAACAAAAAAATAGCCCGCATTTTGTGGGCTATTTTTTACTTCAAATAAAAAAATCATTTGGAAAGATTTAAACGCTTTGCTGTTTTATCTGGATTTAAAAATAAAATTGCCAAAACTGCAACAACAATTAAATACACACCAATATAAGTAAAACTTTGGTTCATTCCATAAATTAAATTTTCAGCCATTTGACTCGATAATAATTGCCCTTTGGCTGGTTGAATATATCCTGCCCGATCCATCAAATGTCCAACCATTAAAGGAGACACGATTCCACCCACTGAAGATAAGGAAACTAAGGTTGCCATCACTGCTGCACGTTGTTTAGAACAAACACTATATCCGACTGTCATCGTTGCCAATGGAAAAGTCATTGCTGCCCCTGCGGCAATCGTAATCAATAAAATCGCCATATTACTTTGAGTATAAGGCAAAAGAAAAAATGCAATACCCGAAATTAAAATAATGATGCCAAAATTCATGCCCAAAGCTTGATGTACTGTGGCATTTTTTTTCATCAAAATACGTGAAATATAACCTGCCCCCATTAAAGCAAGTGCGCCAAGTATCCATGGTAAAGTTGAGATCGTTCCCACCATTTGTGGAGACAACTGTGCCACTGTTGCAATATATTTAGGAGACCATGTCGTTAAAAAACCAAGTGGCCAAAAACAACCGATCCCTGTAAGCACTGCCACAATAAACATTTTCGAACTAAAAATTTTAAAATAAGGAACAGGCTTAAGCTGATCTACCACCGCTGCAATACTATGTGTATGAATATTTAACTCATCATTATTTTTGGTCTCTTTCTTTTCAGGTTGATCACTAGTATGACTATAAGGTCCTTCTTTGCATACGAAAAACCAAACTACTGTCCAAATCAAACCCACTATGCCTAGAAAACCAAATGCCCAACGCCATCCCAGTTGTGGATGTGCAATGATATAAGCCAAAGCAGGTGCAGCTAAAATAGGTCCAATAGTTGTTCCTGCTGCAACCATACTACTTGGAAAACCACGTGCAGTAGGCTCAAACCAACCTTGCACGTGTTGTAAACTAATTGAAGACGCTGGTCCTTCAGCCGCCCCCAAAATAATACGGGTGACTAAAAGCGCCATTGCACCACCTCCAAATAACATTGGAAATTGTAAAATAGCCCAACTGACGCCCATGACCAAAATAATCCATTTGGTTTGAATTTTTCCTGCAGCAAAACCAACAACAACACCAGATATTGCAAATAAAAAAAAGAATGAACTACCAATAAAGCCAAACTCTGTACTCGTCATTTGCAGTTCAGCCATGGCTGACTCTGCAACAAGTCCTAAGACTGCCTTATCTGCAAAATTAATCATTTGAAAAATCATTAATAATGCAGTGATCAACCATGCTTTTTTTAATCGTGTATGTGGTGTTAAATCTTGCGATGTTTTTTGCATCATTCTATTCACACCCTCATGATTTTGTATTTAGAACTTAAAGGTATATGTAGTTGCAACACGGTTTTCGACATAGTCTGTACCTGCTGCATTACCTACGCCATATTTTTGGTCAGTACGAATATGACGCCATTCAAAGCCTAAACCTTTAAATTTACCTTCAGGAGCTGTGTAATTGACGATGACATTTTTCTCGGTTTCTTTATTATCCTTTAAATTTGGACGATAAATTTCACTACCATTTAAATAGCGTAAAGTCAGTCTTAAGCCTGGAACTCCTGCTTCTTTAAAGTCATAACTATATAAAATATGCCATGTAAGCTCTTTTGCTTTATAAAACCCTAAAGACGACCAACTTTGTAAAAATGGCTGTGGAATATACCCTCCCAATACAGGTATCGCATTTTCACCCATGTGTTTTTGAACACCTGTGGTGATTGTATTCGAACCATTTTGTACCGTTGCTTGTAACCCTACAGATTGGGTATCAATATTGCCAAAGTAAGCATCACCATCTTCGGTATAGTTAAAATAACGTGCATCCACTTTAACTTTGGATTTGCCGACTTGCTCTGTATATGCCGCATTCAAATAATGTTGTTGATAAATATCTTCAAGCTGCCCAAACCAATATGAACCTGAAATATTCGGATTAAAGTTATAGTCTAGCCCAAGAAAATTTAAACCATCACTCTCTTTATTTGGATCGGTTGAACCCGCTAAAGTTAATTTATTAAACTCATCATCATCACGTGCATTCACATGTGTAAAACGACCCGCAGATACTTTTAGATCTTTAATCTCTTTACTCTCAAGCATTGCACCTGCATAAGTGGTGACCAACTGGCGTGAATCATCAATAAATAATACGGGCGTTTTTGGAAATAATTCACCCACTTTTAACTCTGTATCTTGATATTTTAATTTCAGCGTTGCGCCTAACTTTAAGAAGTCACGCTCTTGTTTACCTTCAGATTTATTGTAATTAAATACAGTATCTAAACGCTGATCATTATGATCACTTAAGCGTACAGCATATTGAAAGCCTAAATCTAATCCCAACTGTACAGGTGTATTGGTATATCCTGATTCAAAACGGCTGCTAATTCCTTGCGACCAACTTCCAATATCTTTATCGGTTTTTGCAATATCACGATCTACATAAAAATTTCTTAAATACACCGATTTTTGACTATCCTGCCAAAAATCTGCATGCGCGATATTAATACTTAAGCAACCTAAAATTGCATAGCCGACAGTACGTTGTGCTTGAAATAAGCCATTTAATTTAAACATAGAGGAAATCCTTTCCAAACATTTTTAACTTGTTGTATTACTCTGGGTTGTACATCATCACGACAATCTAATAATAAAATTGATCTCCTTGAATATTTCTAAACTTCTTTATTTTCAAATTACTTAGACAAAGACTTAATTTACTATCCCTTACATTATTTTAATAATCAATGTATTTTTCCATATAATTTTAAGTATATTTTCATACCTTTTTGATATCTTATTTTCAATATATTAATAAATTTACTCTTGAACTCACATTAAAAATAAAAACAGTGCTACAAAGCACAGTTCAAAAAATATACTTCTTCATCCAAAAACATGTATTTATTTTAAGCAAAAAAAAATGGGTTATATTTTTCGATATAACCCACTTTTAAATGTACAAATTTTATATTTTATGCCAGAAAAGTTTCTTGCAAATAACGCCAGTACATTTGCCCTTCTTGCTCAACCAAAAGTACAGAAGCTCGACGGCTTGTTGTACCTGCTTCTTTATGATGTGTTTCGGTATAATTCATCAAAACTGCATCATCTTTTTGCATGATCACTTCAGCATCTGAAATTTCTATTTTTAAATCTGGAATATTTCCTTGATTATTTTTAAATAGTTGTAGAACTTGTTCATACTGGATACGTTTTCCTGCTGCACCCACCATTTCAAAATCTTGTGTGAAATATCCAATTAATTGTTCAAGTTGTTCATCCGTATTTTTTTCATTAAATACTGCTTGAATCAATTCATGTAATGTATACGTGCTTTGAATTGCAGCGTCTTTATTCAGTGCCATAACCTATCCTTATTGAAAGCAAATGATGTATTAATAATACAAAATTAAATGTAATTTTCAATTTAAAAATACAAATTAAATATAAAAATATCCATTCAATTTTGAAATTTCCATAAAAACCCGATGAAAACTAAGTATTCAACCTATATTTTTATCGGAATTAATCCATATCCATCAGCAAGGCAATTTCTTCTGATTCAAAAACTTCTTTAACACAATCTAAAATATTTGGAATATACGCACTCTGATCCATATTTCGAATGGACATTGAAATTGGACTATATGCCTCTAAATCTAAAATCGGGATATATGCTAAATTTTTCATTCCAATTTCACTGGCACTTTGTGGTATCAAGCAAATTCCCTCACCCGAAGATACTAAACCTAAAGCCATATGAATTTCACGTACCTCGACCATATTGTTTGGAACTAAACCTAACTCAGTAAAAATAGATTGAATTAATGTTGAAAAATTTGGCTTTTGGGTTGCAGGATAGGAAAAAATTAATTCGCTAACAATTTCAGATAAATAAACACCTCTATCAATATATTGAGTTAAAAAATGCTGCTTATGTACAGCTAATAATAATTTTTCTTTACGCATTAAAATACGTTTGATTGCTGGATCAGTCAGTCTTAAACGACCAAAACCAATATCAATTTTCCCTAATTTTAAGGCTTCGATTTGGTCTTTTGTTCCACATTCAATGAGTTCTACCTCAGTATCTGGATTTTTTTGTCTAAATAAATAAATGATTTGCGGCAATAATGCATAGAGTAAAGAACTCACATAACCTATACGCACTATTTTACTGACTGCACTGATTCGTTTTGCCATTGAAGTTGCTTGTGCAGTATGCGTTAATATTTGAACAGCATGCTGATAAAAAAACTGTCCTGCCTCCGTAGTTTTCACAGGTCGAGAGCCGCGTTCAAATAATAAAATCCCTAGTTCTTCTTCTAATTTTTGAATTTGACGGCTTAACGGTGGTTGTGCAATACAGAGTTTTTCAGCCGCTTTCGTAATACTCTGCTCTTCAACAACCGTCACAAAGTAGCGTAAATGTCTTAATTCCATTTATATACCTTTTAAGTATCTAAAAATACCAATTTGGCTCTAGTTTAAGATATTACATTAATTTAGGGTATGTAAATAGATCAACACTTAAGAAATATTGCGATGTATAAGTCCATAGAAACATTGCTTGTTGAAATCCCAACCATCCGTCCTCATAAGATGGCGGTTGCAACAATGCAGACACAAACTTTAGTCCTCATCAAAGTCACTACAGAAGATGGCTTTGTCGGTTGGGGTGAAGCAACCACAATTGGTGGTTTAGGCTATGGTGAAGAAAGCCCTGAAAGTGTTAAAACCAATATTGAAACCTATTTTGCGCCATTATTAAAAACCTTAAATGGGCTCAATGTGGCACAAACGATGCAAATCATTAACCGTAATATTAACGGTAATCGTTTTGCTAAATGTGCAATTCAAACAGCTTTGTTAGATATTCAAGCACAACGTCTAGGTTTACCTTTAAGTGAGGTTCTAGGTGGTCGTTTACGTGACAGTATTTCAGTATTATGGGTATTAGCATCTGGTAATACAGAAAAAGATATCGCTGAAGCGCAAAAAATGGTTGAAAGCAAGCGTCATAATGTTTTCAAACTCAAAATCGGTTCTCGTCCTGTAGAAGAAGATGTAGAACATGTTTTAGCCATCAAAAAAGCATTAGGCAATGATGTTTCAATCCGTGTTGATGTGAATCGTGCTTGGTCAGAACTGACTGCAATCAAAGGTATTCAACTGTTACAAGACGGTGGCGTAGACTTAATTGAGCAACCTTGTGCAATCAACAACATTGATGCCATGGAACGCTTAACCCGTAAGTTTGATATTGCCATTATGGCAGATGAATCTTTAATGGGTCCACAAAGTGCTTACGAACTTGCTAAACGCAATGCAGCTTCTGTTTTTGCTGTAAAAGTAGCACAATCTGGTGGCTTAATTGAAGGTTGTGAAGTTGCCAAAATTGCGAATCTTGCAGGTATTGATCTTTATGGCGGCACCATGCTTGAAGGTCCTGTTGGCACGATTGCTTCTGCACACGTATTTTCAACATTCAGTAATTTAGCATATGGTACAGAGTTATTTGGTCCATTATTACTGACTGAACAAATTTTAAAAACTCCACTTCAATATGAAAACTTTGAGCTTAAAATCCCAACAGGTTTAGGCTTAGGTATTGAATTGGATGAAGACAAAATCGACAACCTACGTCGTCAATAATTGAAGGAGTCGTCATGCTTTTCCAAGTAAAAATGGATGTCAATATCCCATTAGATATGCCAGCTGAAAAAGCCAATGAAATCAAAGCCGTTGAAAAAGCATATTCTCACGATTTGCAACGACAAGGTAAATGGCGTCATATTTGGCGTATTACAGGTCAATACTCAAATATCAGTATTTTTGATGTAGAGAGTAATGAAGAATTGCACAACATTTTACAAGGTTTACCATTGTATCCATACATGGACATCGAAGTTGTTGCATTAAACCGCCATCCTTCATCAATTCGTGAAGATGACACCTGATTTTTTAGTATAATTGTATAGTAATAAAACAAGGATTGTTGGGGCAAGGACGCGAGCCAAAAACATTTAGCAAGCACAGCCCCACAGCAACCTTTTCATACTTAAGGAGAATCCGTATGAACCGTCAAGAGATCGATCAATTAGTAAAAAAAATGAACGTAGACACAGCAACAGGTCCTGTTGATGCTCGTGTTCAACAAATTGTTGTACGTTTAGTTTCTGATCTTTTTCAAGCTATTGAAGACCTCGATATTTCACAAACTGAATTGTGGAAAGGTCTTGAATATTTTACTGACGCAGGTCAAGCAAATGAATTAGGTTTACTTGCTGCTGGTTTAGGTCTTGAGCATTATTTGGACTTACGTGCCGATGAAGCTGATGCTAAAGCAGGAATCACAGGTGGTACACCTCGTACAATTGAAGGTCCTTTATACGTTGCAGGGGCACCTGAATCTGTAGGTTTTGCTCGTATGGATGATGGTTCTGAATCAGATAAAGTTGATCTTTTATTTATTGAAGGTCAAGTTACTGATACTGAAGGTAATATTATCGAAGGTGCTAAAGTTGAAGTTTGGCATGCAAACAGCTTAGGTAACTATTCATTCTTTGATAAATCTCAGTCTGATTTTAACCTACGTCGTACGATTTTTTCAGATGCAAATGGTCAATATGTTGCTCAAACAACTATGCCTGTTGGCTATGGCTGCCCACCTGAAGGTACAACTCAATTTGTACTTGATAAACTAGGTCGTCATGGTAACCGCCCTTCTCACGTGCATTATTTCGTGTCTGCACCAGGCTATCGCAAACTTACAACTCAATTCAATATTGAAGGTGACGAGTATCTTTGGGATGACTTCGCATTCGCTACACGTGAAGGTCTAGTTGCAACTGCTGTTGATGTAACAGATGAAGCTGAAATTGCGCGTCGTGGTGCAGATAAAGCATTCAAACACATCACATTCAATGTGGAACTTGTGAAAGAACAAGAAGCTGCGCCAACGACTGAAGTTGATCGTCGTCGTGCAAGTGCATAATGATGATAAAAATACTGTGAAACATTATTAGTTTCACAGTATTTCCTTGTGCCATAATTTTTTATGCATAAGTATTTATTCAAAATATTTATGCATAGCAATTTATGAAAATGTAGATAAGGTTAATCACATGATTGATAAAAGCTCAGCTTCTCTTAAAGAAGCTCTTTCACAGATTAAAGATGGTTCAACCGTCATGATTGGCGGTTTTGGTACGGCTGGACAACCTGCAGAACTGATCGATGGTTTGATTGAGCTCGGCATCAAAGACCTTGTGATTGTTAATAATAACGCAGGTAATGGCGACTATGGTCTAGCTAAACTGCTCAAAGCGGGTGCTGTCCGTAAAATCATTTGCTCTTTCCCTCGTCAGTCTGACTCTTGGGTGTTCGATGAACTCTACCGTGCTGGCAAAATCGAGTTAGAACTTGTACCTCAAGGTAACTTGGCTTGCCGTATTCAGGCTGCAGGCATGGGCTTAGGTCCAATCTACACACCGACAGGTTTTGGGACTTTGCTCGCTGAAGGCAAACCGACCTTAAACTATGAAGGTAAAGATTTCGTTTTAGAAAATCCAATCAAAGCGGATTTTGCCCTCATTAAAGCACAACAAGGCGACCGTTGGGGTAACCTCGTATACCGTAAATCTGCACGTAACTTTGGTCCAATTATGGCAATGGCAGCAGATGTGACCATTGCACAAGTGTCTGAAGTTGTAGAGTTGGGTGCTTTAGATCCTGAACATATCATCACACCGGGTATTTTTGTACAACATGTTGTACAAGTAAAACCTGCTCAATAATTGGCTACGGAGAATTTAAAATGAGTTATACAAAATTAAGCCGTGATCAAATTGCTGAGCGTGTGGCACAAGACATTCCTGATGGTGCTTATGTTAACTTAGGCATTGGTTTACCAACTAAAATTTCAAGCTATTTACCAAGCGACAAAGACGTATTTTTACATTCTGAAAATGGTCTTTTGGCTTTTGGTCCACCACCTGCAGAAGAAGATCGTGACCCTGAACTGATCAATGCAGGTAAAGAATTTGTGACTTTACTGGATGGCGGTGCTTTCTTCCATCACGGTGACTCATTTGCCATGATGCGTGGTGGTCATTTAGACATCGCTGTTTTAGGTGCTTTCCAGATTGCTGAAAATGGTGATTTGGCGAACTGGCATACAGGCGCACCTGATGCGATTCCTGCGGTTGGCGGTGCAATGGACTTAGCCGTTGGTGCGAAAAAAGTATTTATCACCACAGATCACGTAACCAAAAAAGGCGAGCCAAAAATCGTGGCAGAGCTGACTTATCCTGCTACAGGTTTGAAATGTGTAGACCGTATTTACACTGACCTGTGCGTGATTGATGTGACTGCTGAAGGCATGAAAGTGATTGAAAAAGTTGAAGGTCTTTCATTTGAAGAATTGCAGTCGTTGACGGGTGCAAAATTGATTGATGCGACGGTTTAAGACACTTTAGAAATATACAGAATCCCCCTAAATCCCCCTTTTTCAAAGGGGGACTTTGACCAATAAATATTTATTTTTCATTGGAAAGTCTCCCGCCTTTCAGGAGGGATTAAGGGAGGTAAAGGATTTAAAAATGAAAAACGCATACATTATCGATGCCATCCGTACCCCATTCGGTCGCTATGCAGGTGGACTTGCACCTGTACGTACAGATGACTTAGGCGCATTGCCAATTAAAGCTTTAATTGAACGTAATCCATCAGTGAACTGGGAAAAAGTCGATGATGTGATTTATGGCTGTGCCAACCAAGCAGGTGAAGACAACCGTAACGTCGGTCGTATGTCTGCACTTCTTGCAGGTGTGCCATACCAAGTGCCTGCAACCACAGTCAACCGTTTATGTGGTTCATCGCTTGATGCTGTGGCAATGGCAGCACGTGCGATTAAAGCAGGTGAAGCAGATTTGATTATTGCAGGTGGTGTAGAATCGATGTCACGTGCGCCATTTGTCATGGGTAAATCTGAATCTGCTTATGGTCGTGCACAAAAGCTTGAAGACACCACTATGGGATGGCGTTTTATCAATCCAAAACTCAAAGAAATGTATGGTGTTGAAACCATGCCTCAAACTGCGGAAAACGTGGCTGAGCAATTCAACATTAACCGTGCCGATCAAGATCAGTTCGCTTTGACCAGTCAGCAACGTACTGCTGCTGCGCAGGCAAAAGGTTTCTTCGACAAAGAAATTATTGCGGTGACCATTCCACAGCGCAAAGGTGATGCCATTGTTGTTGCAAAAGATGAACATCCACGTGCAACCACCATTGAAGCATTAACCAAGTTAAAACCTGTAGTGAAAGCTGAAGGTACAGTCACTGCGGGCAATGCTTCAGGGATTAACGATGGTGCAGCAGCATTGCTCATCGCTTCTGATGAAGCTGTTGAAAAATATGGTTTAAAAGCCCGTGCCAAAGTGATTGGTGCAACTACTGTTGGTGTTGAACCTCGCATTATGGGCTTTGGTCCTGCACCTGCGATCAAAAAATTGCTTGCTCAAACAGGTTTAAGCCTTGAGCAGATGGATGTGATTGAACTGAACGAAGCTTTTGCAGCACAAGCATTGGCAGTAACGCGTGATTTAGGTATTGCCGATGGTTCAGAGAAAGTCAATCCAAATGGTGGTGCGATTGCTTTGGGTCATCCACTCGGTGCATCAGGCGCACGTTTGGTGATCACAGCGCTGAATCAGCTTGAAGCAACAGGTGGCAAATATGCCCTTTGCTCAATGTGTATCGGTGTGGGTCAAGGCATTGCTTTGATTATTGAACGTGTTTAATCCCTCCTAAGTAAAGTCCCTCTTTAAAAAAAGGGGGATTTAGGGGGATTTTTTATACAAAGATAACTGCTCTTTCTTCCCTCCTTTCTTAAAGGATGAGGAATATCATTTCGCAAGGAGGAAAGAGAATGAGGAAAAAAAATGCCAACATTTACATCCAATGATGCCCAAATTAATTACCAAACTTTTGGTGATGCAAGTCAGCCTGCAATTGTATTTTCTAACTCATTGGGTACAAAATACAGCATGTGGCAACCGCAAATTGATGCATTGCAAAATGATTTCTTTGTGATTTGCTATGATACACGTGGACATGGCGCTTCTTCTGCACCACAAGGTCCATATTGTATTGAACAACTTGGGCAAGATGTTGTGAATTTGTTAGACCATTTACAGGTTGAAAAAGCAACATTCTGTGGTATTTCAATGGGTGGTTTAACGGGTCAATGGCTTGCTATTCATAAGCCAGAGCGTTTTAATCATGTTGTTGTATGTAATACCGCAGCAAAAATTGGACAAGAACAAGCATGGAATGAGCGTGCTGCTTTAGTACGCCAACAAGGTCTGCAAACCATTGCTGCAACTGCGGCATCAAGATGGTTTACGGAAAGCTTTATCCAAAGCCAAGCCGCAACTGTACAATCTTTAAGTAACGACTTAGCAGCTGGCAGCGCAGAAGGTTATGCAAGTTGTTGCGAAGCTTTGGCTAAAGCAGATTTACGTGAAGAATTGAAAAATATTACAGTTCCAGTCCTTGTAATCGCAGGTCAGCAAGATCCTGTAACTACGGTTGCAGATGGTCAGTATATGGTTGATCGCATTGCAAATAGTCAGCTATTTGAAATTAATGCTTCTCATATTTCAAATATCGAATGCCCAACAGAATTTACGCAAGCTCTACGTGGTATTTTGAATTAATTCTGTTTTATTTTTATGTTTCCTCTTCTGATGTAGTGTTTCGACATTACATCTTTTTTTATGTTTTATCCTTTATCTCAAACAAAAAATGCCTCAAATGAACCTTACATTTAAAGCATTTTTTAAATTTAATGTTTAATCTCTTAAGCTGCTTTAACCGCTATACCATTTCTGCCTGGGAACTCTGGCGATAACATACGTGCATTTGGCATTTTTAACCAAAGGCGCAATAATTTACGATTTTTTTCAGGATGTTCATCATCTATAAATCCTGTTCGAGAATGCATCACTGCATAATTATTACAAAATTGGATATCGCCCGATTCTAACATCATATCTAAACGTAAATCAGGATCATGAATAAAATGATCAAAAAGATCTAAAGCTTCTTTTTGAACTTGAGAAATTTTAAAGTTTTGATATTCATGTCCAAGTTCAATATATGCACGCATATAACGACAACTTAATTTATTTTGATAAAAGCTAAAAATAGGCGTAAGTGGTTCAATATCATCACCTAAATGCGCACAAGGCATCGGATGATAAAAATAACTTAGATATTCAGGATATTCGACTAAAATTTTATTATAAATGGTAGCCGCACTGACTAAACTACTCAAACCACCTTCTTTGGCTTTACGAATACAGAGTAGTCCAACTGCATCCGATAAGTCAGTATGATAAGGTAAATAAGCATTTGTCTCATAAACCCGTGTCGATTTTTGGCTTTGATCACCGACATTTTGTACAAAGCCAATCAAGTCCCCTTTTGGATTTTGAGTTACAGGTTCACCCAAATATAAACCTAAACCATAATAAATAATGGCTAATTGTGTTTCAGAGTAGATCTCTGCCGATAAACCTCGCAGTACAAAAAAACCATAACCATTTTCGAGTTCATCTGCCCAATGTGCGATTTCTGCTAATACATCTTGATCATCAATCAAAAAGTCTTGCTGAGTAAAATGTGGTGCAGTTAAATGTTTCGCTTCAACTTGTTTGAGTGCCTGATCAAATACCGTTAAACTATGTGGTGAAAGTTGATAAATCCAATTTTGTTGATTTTGTGCTAAATCCTTACCGATCCATGCAGCTTTTGCTTCAATTTTTTCTTTTAAAATAATACTCATCACATTTTCCCTGTTGATTAAGCTTGTTCTATCAAGCTGTTGTTGCTTGCATTTTACGCACCATCGCATTAAAAAATTTAATGGCAAAACCACTGTCACGAATCAGCATTGCGGTTAGATCTGTGCATTTTTGTTTTACTTCTTCACTTAATGGATAGTCTTCGCCTCCTAGTGCGCCTGCTTGACACTGAATTTCAGCCGCGCGTTGTACAGTCCAAAGTAAGAAAAATGCTTTTTCAATGCTATTTTCTCCTACTGCAATTCCATGATTCCGCAGCACTAAAATATGTTTATCTGCCAAATTTTCAATCATGCGCTGTTTTTCTTCTGCAAATAAAGTAATTCCCTCAAAAGCATGATAAGCCACACGCCCATAGAGTTGCGCACCATAAAAACTATCATAGGAAAAACCATTTTTCTTTTGTACCACTGCGCTAATTGGTGTGGTATGGGTATGAATGAGGCAACGAATATCATGTCGTGCGCCATGTACTGCGCTATGTAAAGCAAAACCTGCTGGGTTTGCATCATATTCAGAGGGTTCAACTTTATGACCATCTAAATCAACTTTGAGTAAATTTTCAGGTGTAATTTCACTATAATTTAGCCCAAAAGGATTGACTAAATAATGATTTTCATCGCCCTCAAGACGTGCTGAAATATGGTTAAAAATGGTTTCTGTCCAACCAAAATAATCGACCAAATGGTAGCAATGTGCCAATTTTACGCGCAGTTCCCACTCCTGCTGACACATACTGATGGGTTTTACACTTGCATTCATAAAAATCCTTTTTAAGGTTGAAGTGATTGTTGACTCAAATAATGTGTAAGATTACAAATATGTTTGGTGACTGGCATCGGACAGTTAAAGCGCTCTGCTAGCTCTAAAACTGCTTCTGCAATACCTGCCATTTCTAAAGGTTGTTTTTTTTGATAGTCATACCACATTGACGTATGAATCTCGCCCATATCTGCACCAAGTTGTAAAAAAGTCATTGGGTCTATACTGATACGGGCGCCATAACTTGCTGCAACTTGCCGTACTTCTTGTGTAATTTGCAACGTAATTTCACGTAAATAAGGATGTGAATAAATATCTTTTAATGTGGCTCCTGCCACAACTGACAAAGGATTTGAACTTAAGTTTGCAATCACTTTCGTCCAAATCTGATCTCGAATATGTTCTGTAATTCGCAACTCAATTTCTGTATCAACAAAGATTTTTTTAACTGCTGTTATACGTGATGTAATTTGATGAGTAGGTTCACCTAAAATCAATAAATACGGATTATTCGACTCAACTTTTCCATAGCTTTTTAGCTCTGCGGTAATAAATACAACCGCACCGATTAAATGTACTAAAGGAAACTGTTGAATTAATTGCTGATCTGCATCTAAACATTTCACTACAGGAATATCTTGTTGTGCTTCCTGCTGATAAAAATACCAAAAAGGAATACCATTCATTAAAGGAATAACTAAACTCTCTGCATGTAAAACATGCTGAAGTGATTGCACAATTTGTGGCAAGGCATTGGATTTTGTGGCAATAAAAACAATGTCTTGCTTATCTAACTGGGTTAAGTCTTCAACCACTTGGTAGGGCTGCACGTGATATTCACCTGTTAAATCTTTAAGATAAATACCTTGCTTTGATAAAACTTGAAAATTTTCACCACGTGCGATCAAGCTAACGCTATCACAACCCGATAAAATAAGTCGTGCTGCTAAGGTGCAACCGATTGCACCTGCTCCTAAAATGGCAATTTTGGCATTTTTTTGCATCACAAAACTCCCTACTAAATTGCCAGAATGTCCTGATGTTTACTGTTAATTCCCAAATAACTTTCAATAATTCTAGGATCTTCAACTAAATCTTGCCCTGTTCCTTGCATAGATAATTCACCCATTTCAAGTACATAAGCATAATCAGCAAGTTTTAGTGCAGCACGAGCATTTTGTTCAACCAATAAAATTGATACACCCTGTCCACGCAATTGATCAATAATTTTAAAAATTTCACGGGTAATTAAAGGTGCAAGCCCCAAACTTGGCTCATCAAGCATTAACAATTTTGGTTTTGCCATTAAAGCACGTCCCACGGCTAACATTTGACGTTCACCACCTGAAAGCGTACCTGCCTCTTGAATACGACGCTCTTTTAAACGAGGAAAAATGGTATAAACTTCATCTAAGGTTTCTTTTAAAGCCCGATCACCATGACGATAACGCTGAAAGCCACCCAGCATTAAATTATCTTCAATCGTCATGGTACTGAAAAGTTCTCTTTTTTCAGGGACAAGTCCTAAACCACGTACCACCATTCTTTCAATTTGTGGGCATTGTTCGACTTGACCATCAAACTCAACCTGACCTTTTGAACCCAACACCCCCATAATGGCTGAAAGTAATGTGGTTTTTCCTGCACCATTTGGACCCACAACAGAAACAATTTGTCCTTCATTCACTCGCATATTAAAGTTCATTAAAGCTTCGACTTTGCCATAAGCGACACTTAAGTTATTGACTTCAAGTAAGCTTTTTCCTTGCGTATTTGCTGTTACGATGCTCATGCTACACCTCCTAAATACGCCTCTAACACCGCCTCATCTTTTTGTACATCTTCTGGTAAGCCTTCTGCAATTTTCTCACCAAACTCCATCACGACAACCTGATCAACCAAGTTCATGACAAAATCCATATCATGTTCAACCAGTAAAATTGCCATGCCTTCAGCTTTTAGTTTGCTTAATAAATCAGCCAAAGCTTGCTTTTCTTTGAAGCGTAAACCTGCTGCGGGTTCATCTAGTAACAATAAACTTGGGTGCGCACACAAAGCACGTGCAATTTCTAAAATACGCTGTTGCCCTAATGCTAAACTGCCCGCTTCGGTATAAAGATATTCACCTAAACCGACACGTTCTAATTGATATTTAGCTTCATTTAAAAGATTGTTTTCTTCTTCACGATCTAAGCGAAATAAAGATGCCCATACGCCTTTTTTGCCACGTAAATGCGCGCCAATCACGACATTTTCGAGCACTGTCATTTCAGGTAAAATTTTGACATGCTGAAAAGTCCGACTGAGTCCTTTTTTCGCGATCTCACGAGAATGCTTGCCATTAATTTTTTCACCTAAAAAAATCACTTCACCACTGGTTGGTACATCGACTCCCGAAAGTTGATTAAACATGGTACTTTTACCTGCACCATTTGGACCAATCAGGGCTAATATTTCACCTGCATGAATTTTTAAATTCATATTGTTATTGGCAACTAAACCACCAAATTTTTTTGTGACATTTTTCGCTTCTAAAATGACTGTGCCTTTGGCAGGTAAATCTAAGCTGGGTAGTTTTTGCGTAGGTTCAGTTAAAACAGTATGTAAATCATTGGCTTTAAAACGCTGAGGAAGTAACTTTACCAACATCGGCCATAAACCAGATGGTGCTTTTTGCATCAACACAACAATCATTAAGCCAAAGACAATCGTTTCATATTGTCCTTCATTACCAAATAATACAGGCATGAGGTCTTGTAACCATTGGCGCATCATTGTAAAAATGCCTGCACCAAAAATTGCACCCCAAATACTACTTACCCCACCGAGTAAAGCCATAAATAGGTAATCAATCCCCATTTGTAGACCAAATGGCGTTGGGTTAATAAAGGACTGATTATGTGCATATAACCAACCAGAAATAGACGCAAAAACTGAAGAAATAATAAATACGACCATTTTTGATCTAAAGGTATTCACCCCCATAGACTCTGCCATAACTTGCCCACCTTTAAGCGCACGAATCGCACGACCTTCTCTTGAGTTAAGTAAGTTTTTAGTCAAAATAATCGCAATAAATAAAATAAACCAAATCAGATAAAACATTTTGTTATTGGTATCTAAGGCATAACCTGCAATCGCAATATTTGGAATATTTGAAATCCCTGAATGCCCACCTAATGTTTCAATGGTTGAGAAAAAATAATATAAAGAAATTCCCCAAGCAATTGTGCCTAAAGGTAAATAATGCCCCGACAGTTTTAAGGTTAATCCACCGACTAAAAGTGCAGAAACCACAGTAATGAATATTCCCAACAACAAGGCTGCCCAAGGACTTCCTCCTGTCCATGCTAAAAATTGTGGAAGCTGCTCTGTCACAGTTAAATACGCTGTTGAATAAGCACCAATTCCCACCAATGCCGCCTGACCAAAACTGGTCATGCCACCAACGCCTGTGAGTAAGACTAAACCCAAAACCACTAAGGCATTTAGACCAATATAATTTAATAATGTGACTTGATAGGTTGGTAGCAAAAAAGGACTGATTGCCATGAGCGCAACAAAGCCCATAAATAAATACTTAGACTTCATTCATGATCCTCCTCAATTTGACGAGAGGTTAAAGACTTCCAAAGTAAAAATGGAATAATCAAGGTAAATACAATGATTTCTTTATAGTCACTTGCCCAAAACATTGAAAATGCTTCAATAATACCAACAACAACAGAACCGATTGCAGCAACAGGAAAGCTTGCTAAACCGCCAATAATCGCGCCCACAAATCCTTTTAAACTGATAATAAAGCCTGAGTCATAATATAAAGTTGTAATCGGTGCAATGAGAATTCCTGCAAATGCCCCCATAAATGCAGCCATCGCAAAAGTGATTTTTCCTGCAAAAATAGGAGAAATTCCCATGAGCTGAGCACCCACTCGATTCACAGCCGTTGCTCTTAATGCTTTGCCGTAGAGTGTTTTACCAAAAAAATACCACAACAAAATAATCATGCTAAAAAAAGCAAATAAGATATATAAAGTTTGACTACTCACAACCAAACTACCAAGCTCAAAAGTCGCTTCGCTAAAGGGTTTAGTTTGCGCACCATTTGGACCAAAAATTAATAGTCCGATTCCGACCAATGCGACATGCACAGCAATCGAAACAATCAGTAGAACTAAAGGCTTAGCAGCCACTAAAGGTTGGAAAAATAAACGATAAATTTGTGGACCTAGCGGTGTAACCACAGCCAAAGCCAATATGACTTGAACAAAAATTGGTAGCTCTGCTAAAGGCAAAAAATACATTGCAGCTGTGATGAGCGCAATATAAAACCCCCATAGACTATGACTCTTTAAATTAAACTTTGCGTTATTTTTTAAACTCACATAAGCATCTATAAGCAATTGCACAACAAAAAATACGACGAGTAACCAGACAATACGGCTTGGTGTTCCAGCTTGAATTGCAGCAAGTGTTAAAGCACCAAAAACACTAAACTCGCCTAAAGGAATAAGTAAAATTCGGGTTACGGTAAAAACCAATAAAATACATAATGCGAGCAACGCATAAATTGCACCACTGGTAATGCCATCTTGCCCAAGAATTAATGCGATATCTAAATCCATAACGCCTGATCCTTGCTATTTTAGAGGCAACACTCCGCTAAGAGTGTTTACACCCTAAATTTTAAATAGCAGATTAATAAATTAAAAAAGATGAATTATTTCAACAACGTCCATTGTCCATTTTTTACTGTAATCATCACGCGTCCACGCTTGTCAAAACCACTATGATCCATTGGTGTCATGTTATAAACGCCTTGTGTTGCAGCCAATTCTTTGGTTTGTTCCAATGCATTGCGTAAAGCTTGACGGAATTTCACATTTCCTGGTTTAGACTGCTTTAATGCAATTGGAATCGCTTTTTCAAGCAACAAACCTGCATCATACACGTTAGCGCCAAAAGTTGCGGGATACTCACCATAAGCCTTTTTATAATTATTCATATATTTCAATGCAATGGCTTTAGATGGATGTGTATTTGCCACCTCATTAATCACCAACATTAAACTTGCTGCTAAAATCGTATTTTCAACTTTTTTACCACCCAGTTTTAAAAATTGATCCAACGCTGCACCATGTGTTTGGTACATTTGCCCACGATATCCACGGTCATATAAAGCCACTTGTGGAGTAACGGCTGAACTTCCTGGTGCTGCCACCAAAATCGCTTGTGGTTTACCTGCAATTAATTTTAGCGCTTGCCCTGTTAATGACGTATCTTGACGTTGAAAAGATTCTTTTTGAGTGACTTTAATCCCTTTCTTGGCTGCTAAGTTACTCACAACTTTGCTCCAGTTTTCTCCATAAGGGTCTGCTGTACCAATAAAACCTAAAGTTTTGATGTTACGCTTCACCATATCATCGACTAAAGCTTCTGCAATCAACTCATCATTTTGTGTGGTTTTAAATACCCATTTACGTTGCTCATTCATCGGTAAAACGACCGTTGATGTACCAACTGGTGCTAATAAAGGAACTTGCGCTTTGGCAATAGTACCGATAACAGCATTGGCATTAGGTGAACCTGATGGTCCAATAATCGCATCAACATTACTTTCATTGATCAGTTTATTGACTGCTTTTACACTGGCAGTTGGGTCACTTGCATCATCCAATGAAATATAAGTGACTTTTTCACCACCAATCATTTTAGGCAGCAAAGCAACTGTATTACGTTGTGGAATGCCGACCATCGCAACAGGTCCAGTGGATGAACTCACCACACCAATACGTATTTCTGCATAACTATTTACTGCAACAGTCGTTAATGCTGAAAGCAGTAATATTTTTTTAATTTCCATATCCTTAACTCCATTTTTCATTATCACAAGTCTCTCGACTTAGCATTTTTATAACATAAATACATGTAATTTTCATGTTAATTTTAAAAATATATATCGAATTTTAAATCGATATAGATGCTATTTTTAAAATTTAGACCATATATTGCAACAATCATCATCCTAATGATTGACTCAGCACAATACACTGATCGAAATTTCAAGTTCTCAAATTTACCGATAAAATCTTTCATTTTTTATCGGTAAATAAACGTCTTAAACAATACCTGCAATATCTCTTAAGATTTTAATGAAAATTTCTTTTTCATTTTCAGGGTACTTTTCAAAGACTTCATTTTGGTGACTATCGGCGATATCAAATAAATAATGTGCTGTTTTTTTACCTTTTTCTGTTAAATGATAAAAACCATCATTTTCCACCAATAAGCCTTCTTTGGCTAATATCGCCGCCGATTGCTCAACTTCTCGCATTGGCATTGCAATATCTCGAGGTAAATCAGCTTTGCTAGACGCTGTACCACTGCCAAGCACTAACAATAATCTTGCTTCACTGGTTCTAAAACCTGTCACCAACTGTTTTGGAATATAGTCATTTTGGTAAAATTTAAAAGCACGACTCATCAAATAACAAACGTTACGATGTAAATGCCCTTGATGCATTGCTCCAACATCATATTCAACATGATCATTGGTATCTTTTACTTGCAATAAAGGATGTGGAGTCACACCAGAATATGCACCTTGGTGATATACCAATGGACTACGCCCTTCATCATGGAAATTTACAACTTTGCCAATAATAATCCAATGATCACCACCTTCAATAATTTGATGGCGTTCACATTCAAATACCGCAGAGCAATGTGCCAAAATTGGAGCACCACCTGCACCTTCACGATGGCTTGTACCGTCATATTTATCAATATTACGGCGTGAAAATTTATTCGATAGCTCAATTTGAGAGCCTGACAAAACATTGACTGCGAAGTGTGTTGCTTGTTCAAACACATGAAAACTCGAAGATTTTTTATCAATACTCCACAAAATTAAGGCAGGGTCTAAAGAGACTGAGTTAAAGCTATTTGCTGTAACGCCTACTTTTTCGCCCTCTGCATTTTGTGCAGTCATAATCGTCACACCTGTCGCAAAATTACCTAAAGCACGACGAAATTTCATTGGATCTATTTGTATAGTCTCTATTGCTTGTAATGCATTCATTATTCTCTCCTGAATCTTTGGTCCTATTCCTAAATGGACGGTATCTATTTGAAAAATTTAAATATCAAGCACCAAACGCGCAGATTTAGCCCGAGAACAACAGACTAATATTTGCTCATTACTGGCTTTTTCTTCATCAGTAAAATAAACATCTCGGTGATCAGGCTCACCTTCGATGACATCACACATACATGTACCACATACACCCTGTTCACAAGACATTTCTATTTCAATACCTTCTCGTGCCAAAGCCTGTAAAATCGTTTCTTCTGCATTCACCATGATAATTTTGCCGCTTTGTTGCGCAACCACTTCAAATGCATCGCCACCTGTTTCAATATCAACCTGAAAATATTCTTTATGAATCTGATTTTCAGCAAAATTTTGTGTTGTTGCCAGATTAATCACCCAGTCCATAAACCCATTTGGACCACAGGTATAAATATGACTTTCTGCATCAATATCTTTGATTGCAGATTCAAAAAACTCACGATGGCTTGCACCTTCCGATTTAAAATGAAAGCTTGTAAATGCCGCAAGTTCACCATTTTTAATTTCATCAACAAAAGCACAACGCTCAGGACTTGCACCACAATAATGTAGTTCAAATGAAGCGCCTTCTTGTTGCAACTGGTATGCCATCGTAATAAGTGGCGTAATCCCAATGCCACCTCCGATCAAAACACTATGTTTTGCCTTAACCAGTGGAAATAAATTTTTAGGTTCACTGACCTGAATTTGCATGCCATCTTTGAGGTCATCAAATGCAGAAACTGAACCACCACGTGATTCGGGATCACGTAAAATACCCAAACGAAATATGCCTTGTTGGCTCGGATTTTGACAAAGCGAATACTGTCGAACCATACCATTGGGTAAATGCACATCAATGTGCGCACCCGCCTCAACTTTAGGCAGGACTTTTGCTGTCGCAGATTCAAACTCCATAACTGCGACATTTTCACCTTCAATATGACGGTTTTTAACAACAACAGGATAAAGTGTAGTCATGATTTTTCTCCCTCTTATGCATTAAGCACAAGGCTTAACGCATAAATAATCCGCCGTTAATATCCCATGTTGCACCTGTCACAAATGCAGCACTTGGACTTGCCAATAAAGCACATGTTTCTGCAATAAATTCCATACTTCCTAAGGCTTTCACTGGAATATTTTGAATAAACTGTGCCATTTTTTCATCAGATACGACACTATGTACAATAGGTGACTCCATTGGACCTGGTGCAATGGCATTTACAGTCACCCCTTTTGCTGCAAATTCTTTCGCAAAAATTTTGGTTAAGGTCACAATTGCACCTTTGCTTGCCGCATAATGTGCCCCTGTTGCAGTTCCACCATTTTGCCCAGCCAACGACGCCATATTAATAATACGTCCTTGACCTTTATCTGCCATATATTTCCCAATAATTTGACAGGCTTGGAATGTACCTCTTTGATTTACTTGGGTAATCCAATCAAAATCTGCTGCTGTAATTTCTAAAACAGGTGTTGCCTTAGTGACTGTTGCATTATTAATCAACACATCGAGTTTAGAAAATTTCGTTTCGATCCACGCCACAGCAGCATGAAAATCTGCTTCTTGTGAAATATCTAATTTCAAAGGAAACATATGGTCTGCATGTGCACTACGTGCTTGAGCATTTTCAGCTTTTTCTAAAGTACTTGCCGATAAAATCACCTGATGACCTTGCGCTGCAAAATATTCAGCAATGACATTTCCCAAACCTGATGCAGCACCAGTCACTAAAACAACCTGTTTCATTTTTTTCTCCTAGAGAATGTAACTGATACCCGCTAAAGTATCTGTAGAGTTAACTAAGTTAATAATTTTACGATTAATTTTAAAACCTTGTTCTGCATCACGTACCAAATGGAATGTAATATCTGCGGTATAATGTTTTAAATTTTCTTTACGAAACTCACGTAAGTTCTGCGCACAACGTAAGACGATTTCACCATTTTCATCTTTAATAATGCGTACTCGTGACACACTACGTACAGTATTGGCTTTTGGTGATGTTGAAATTGCTTCACCATTTTTTAAGCGATTCACACGAAGTTGACGCATATGATGATTGTCATAGGCATAGTTCAAATTATTTTCATAATCAGTCAATGTCGGATCAATCGGAATAATATAAACACCTTGTTCATTCCACAGGCTTAACCATGCTTCATGTTCAAAATGGTCGAGCATATCTGCTTCAGCCCAAATAAAAGCAGTCACTTCATTTAATAAATTCAAATCAATTTTCATGGCACTCTCCTTAAGCCGTCATCAACTTTTTCCACTGCTGATAAGCAGCGCGCATCCCTGTTTCAGCACTCACATCGCTTTTTAGACCATCTTCAGTTTTCACTTCACCTGGTAAGCCACGATTCAGCATGATCCACAAATCATCACCTGCACTTGCACCTTTTTGTACACGTTCCCACGCTTCAGCGTCATCTGGTGTACCAAAACCAAATGGACCTTGGAAATGTTCATGTAAACGTAGACGATATTGGTTGGCAATTTGAGGACCACCATCCATCGTAATCACAGAATGGTGAATTTCAGTTTTTTCTACAGAAATCGGCTGCATTACACGGAAAAATGCCATTGAACAAGCGATATTTGGGAAGATATTTAAGTTAAAACCTGAACCACCCACTGCACGTACAATACGACGCACTTCAAGTTCTTCATGTCCTTCATCACGTAAAGCCTGTGCCAAATCTTCAAAACGTTCTTGAATTGGACGTTCCATCAATTCTTCGTCTAAATCAACCAATTCAGGAATCATGACCATCACACTATGACCATTACCCAAATCTTCGACATAGCCTGGTTGGTTTTCAAAGTTAAATAATTCTTCTGTTTTTTCATCTACAGAGCTGAGGAATGATTTGTGTACCAATGGGAAATGATATGCATCTGTTGTATTTTCTAACTGAATTTTCCAGTTACCTGGGAACGTAAAACGGTGCTCACCTAAAACTTTGACAGGATAACCTGCACCTTGTTTCATGAACAAATCAATCCATTTTTTCGCAGCACCTAAAAAGTCTTCTAGTGGCTCTACATCATGATTAAATGAAGCGAAAATCATGCCGTTATATTCTTCGACACGTAAACTGATCATCGGCAGTTCTGATTTATCTAAACATTCACCATAACTTTCAGGAGATGGCACACCACGTAAACTGCCATCAAGTGCATAGCTCCAACCGTGATATGGGCAAACAAAACTATTGGTTTTACCTTTTTTATGTTCACAAACAGTTGCAGCACGATGACGGCAACGGTTTAACAGCACATGAACTTTTTTCTTACGGTCACGTACTGCAACCACAGGTTGTTTACCAATGTTCATTGTTTTATAACTACCAGCATCTGGGATTTCACTCGCATGAGCAACCCAAACCCAAGTTTTATAAAATATTTTTTCCATTTCATCTTCAAAGATATTGGCATCTTTATACAAAGATGTATGCGCACGATCACTTTGCACAAGCTCGTTATAATCAATATCAATATTCTGCATTGGAATAATACTATTCATTTTGATGATCCTTTTTCATTTATCCTTGGTTAATTTTGGGTCGGTACTGGCAATTCGGCTGTACTGTCCCAATGCGATACAGGGCGACTTAAAATATTTTCAGTCTGGAAATGTTTGATTTTCCAAGTTCCATCTGTCTGTTGTTGAAACTTCACACTGAGTTTGGCTGCATTTAAATGACTGCGACCATCACGGAACGTTGAAGTTTGCAACATCAGCCAAGTGGCTTTTGCCTGCTGCTGTTCTACATAAATTTGTTCTGAGCTGACAAAGTGAGCATTCATGACAAAATGTGATTCTTTTTGGATATAGCTTTTGAACATGTCATAAATTGCCTGCCATGATGCATAACGCCCAAAAGATTTGGCATATTTTTCGCCAATCCCTTCCCAAATACTGTTGGAGTCAAATAAATCCATCAATTCATTCAGATCAGTATTGGCATCTAATGCATCACAGATTTCCATATAACGATTGATGCAATTACGGATTGCGCTCTCTGCTTCAAGCTTATTTAGACGTGCTAAGATTGCTGTCAAATCCATGTCATTCATCTTAAATACTCACTTTTTTGCCTAAAAATGCTTATAAATAACCCGGTGTTGGTTTTAAACCAAAACTTACCGAACCTGCATTTTGTAAAGTAGCGTCGCCCATAAAAGCATGCTGTGTCACGACATTGGTATCGTTTACAAAACGGCTAAACACATTATTGGTATAAATAGCAGTCATCCCTGCCAACATTTGCATTTTACGAGCCACACGCGCTGCAACACGTGCTGCATGTGTACAAGACAAACGCATATCACTAATCTGTTGCTCTGACGGTTTTTGCCCTGCAAGTATTTCATTCCATACTGCGTCCATCGTTTCATAGAACCATGTACGCGCTGCTTTAAACTCTGCTTCCACTTGTGCAAATTCATATTGTGTAACAGGTCGATTCGCAATTTCTGAACCGCCTGTAATCGACGCTTTACCCGGTGCTAGTTTTTTAAACTCTTCCAATGCAGCCGCTGCCACGCCAATCCCTACAACCGTCAAAACTTGTGTTGCCAAAGACAAAGATGGATATTTAAAAAAGGGTTCAGACAGTTTTGAAGGCTCACCACGAACAAAAGTCCACTCTTTTGCAACCAATACATCTTCAACAACTAAGTCATGGCTGCCTGTTCCTTTTAAACCAACCGTATCCCAAGTCATTTCAATTTTTACTTTATGTGCTGGCAATACTGCCATACGCGGTAAACCTTGAGCTTCATTGTCTTTACGTGGAGAAATTCCTACACCGACAATATCTGCCCCCATACAACCGCTTGAAAACTTCCAACGACCTTTTACAACCACACCTTCATCTGTGATTTCAGCAGGTTGCGGTGGGAAAATTCCGCCAGCAAATACAATATCAGGCGAATCTTTATATAAAAGCTGCAAAGTTTCCTCAGGCAAACCACCTAAATAAGCTGGACTCATTCCAAAACTTGCAACCCAACCCACTGAACCATCAGCCATAGATAATTTTTCAATTAACTCACAAAATGTTCTTGGCGAAACTTCCAAACCACCAAAACGTTTTGGCACAAGTGCACGATATACACCCAATTGTTTTAACTTTTGAATCATGTCTTGGCTGACATAAGCCTGATCATCAAACTCGCCTGTGATTGCACGTTCACGAATTTCCTGACATAACGTCTCAAGATCAACCGTTGTACTCTGGTCAAAACTAAACACTCTAGATAAATCATTCATTACCTAACTCCTTGTAATTTATTGCGCTGCCTTCACGACAAATTTTGCAATTGCACACAACTGCTCATCCGCATTGCGTTTAGCTACGATTTGTAATCCAACAGGAAAGCCCTGTTCTGTTTCTAGTGGAATAGATATTGCAGGATGCCCAGATAAATTAAATGGGCGAACCAGAGCAGTTAAGTTTAAAAATGCCACCGTATTTTCAGCATCAACAACTTTGGGTGCTAACTGCGGTAAAGTGGGTAAAATCAAAGCATCATATTGTTCCAATAACGCATCAATTTCTTGTGTAAAAATCTTTTTGATTTGCTCCGCTTGTTGAACTTGTTCTTGTGTCGTTTCCGCAGCTTTTAACAAGCGTCCTTGCACATCAGCACCAATCAAACCTGTTCTGGTGAGTGCTGCATAAGCCTGCCAATTTTCATAATTAATGATTTGCATACCTGCATGAAAAGCATCGGTAAAAGATGCGACATGTTCATGCCCAATATCTAAATTTCTTTGAGATAAAAATTTTTCTATACATGAAATGACGCTTACATCTGCATCTACATCCAACCATGCAAGTTTGGGTGTTTGCTCTATGGCATTTAATGCTGAAAAACTTGGATCTATAATTTGCATGGCGGTTTCAATCATTTCGACTGAGTTTGCAAAAGGTCCAACACAGTCCAAAGAACTCGTCTCAGGATGAACTCCATTGCGACTCACACGACCAAATGTAGGCTTTAAACCATATACACCACAGCATGCTGCTGGCATACGAATTGATCCGCCTGTATCTGTACCTAAAGTAAAATCTGCAAGCTGTGCGGCAACAGCAGCAGCAGAACCACTTGATGAGCCACCTGGAATTAACGCTGGATATTTAGGGTTAAGGGGTGTACCAAATGTATGATTAATACCCGTGATGCCAAATGCCAACTCATGTAAATTGGTTTTTGCGGTTATTTTGCAATCATTTGCAAGCACTCGTGCGACGACATCCGCATGATTTTCTGCCACTGCGCTATCTTCTAACGAACGGCTGCCTGAACGTGTTTTAAATCCTTGAATATCTATAGAATCTTTCACCATTACAGTGAGCGTTCCTGATCCTAAATGCACATCCTCTGCAACAATATTCATTCACTTTTCCATGTATTTTTATATATAACTATAATAATAGAAAAAGTAATGTAATTGTCAAGTATTTTTTATACTTAGAATTAAAGTTTTTTTTTCAAATCCTTGTATAATTGGATATATTATTTTTTAACTCAGTTATAGCTTGGCCATGCTTAAAAATTTAGAACAATTTCTTCCCAACAATGAGCCAGAAAGCTTGAAGAGTTATCCATTTTTTTGGATTTCTCAAGTGAACGGGAAATACACTCAACTTATTGAAAAATCTATAAAAAAATTAGGTATAGACAATACTCGCCGTAAAATCATTCTGAGCGCAAATGCCTTAGGACAAGCCAGTATTACCGAAATTGCAAATTTATCTACACTCAAATTAACAACAGCAACCAAAGCAGTATATCGACTGGTTGAGGATGGAATTGTTGAAGTATTTTCATCTGAGCAAGATGAACGTATTTCAATGGTAAAACTGACAGAAAAAGGGTTTTCATTAGTCGAACAGATCAATACCATTAGCCAAATCACACTTTCAGGTATTTTGAATGCTTTTGATGATGATGAACTGAAGCAACTCAATGCTCAAATGAAAAAAATTTACGATCTTATGCCTTCAAGTTAAAATTATTTTCCAATAAAAAACCGTTGTTTAAACAACGGTTTTTTAACTTTAAGTCAAAGCATTCAATGATGATAAAACATGAAGCTAAGATTTGATTTATCAAGATATTTTTTAAACACAATTAAATTTTGGTTTTAAATTTGCCTGTTCAATGCGTTGTGCAAATGTATTTAATACTTGTAACTTATATGCAGCGACATCCATGTTTTCATAATTATAAAAACCTTGTTTTTCACGTAAACCATTTCGGTTATTTTGCATATTTTCTACAATAACCTCAGGTGTTGCATAACGCTCACCCAGTTCTTTTTGCAAATACTGTGAAGCATAGTACAAAATATCACCACCGCCCCAATCAATAAACTCAAGCAGCCCCAGTACAGAAAAGCGCAAACCAAAACCTGTACGAATTGCAATATCAATATCCTCTGCTGATGCTACACCTTCCTCAACCATACGGGCAGCTTCATTCATCGCTAAGGCTTGAATACGAGGTACGATATACCCTGCTTTAGCATTACATAGCACAGGAACTTTGCCGATTTGTGTTAAAAAAGATCTCAGCGCTTCAACCGTTTCATTTGAAGTCTGTTCTGAACGACTCAGTTCAACCAATGGAATCAAATAAGCAGGATTTAACCAATGTGCGTTTACAACACGCTCAGGGTGTGACAACATTTTAGCAATATCGGTCACTAAAAAAGTCGATGTGGTTGAAGCAACAATGCATTGTGTTGGTATATATTGATCAAGCCAACTAAAAATATCTTGTTTAACTTGTGATTGTTCAGGCACCGCCTCCATCACCAAATCACATTTTTTCAAAAATTCAATTGCTGTTGATTTTGCCATGATTTCAATATTATTTTGAATCATCTGCATTTGATCAGTTTGAATAAATTGAATATCCTGTAATAAAGTCAACTCTTGAGCAAGATCTTGCTTAACGTGCTGCTCATAAAGTAAAAACGCCTGTTCAGCACGTACTTTTGCATCAATTAATTTGACCTGTAAGCCAGCGTAGCCGAAAGCGATTGCAATCGCTTTTCCCATACGCCCAGCGCCAACGACTGCAACATTTTGAATTTTAGACATGTTAAATTCCTTGTTGCAGTAAAATCTGCATGTCTTGTCTAGATTTATTGACCAAACCTAAATTTTCTAAAGTACGCCCTTCAGCATATAAGTCCTTACCTGTAACCGCAGAAGCAAGATTCAATAAACCTTCAGCAACAGGGGTTGCCACACCAACCCAACGTCCAACAGACACAATCAAAGATAAACCTAAACGCGTATCCTCTAACATATAACGATGTTTTTCTAAGTCAATATCTTCACGCCAATCACCGCTATCGGTTAATTTTCCATGTGCTCCACGTCCATACATCCACTCATCACCCTCACCATCCTTATTATAATGATCAGCGAGTGGGAAATGCGGCAGCATAACCTAGAGCTTCTCGTACACGTATACGCTCAGCATCAAGCGCATTGGTCACCCGACGAATAGAGGGCTGTGTTCCTTCATTATGAATATCCCATGCCTCAAAATGCTCTAGAGGACCTGCATTCATCATAATCAGTGGTGGGTGAATAATTGGACCTGCATTCATCAAAGCCCCACTTAAACCATCTTCAATAGGCTCTACACTCGGATAAGCTTGTTTTAAAATATGAAATGCATGCTCAGATAACTGACTTGGGAAGACACCCGTAGGTAAACGTGTCGCATAACCACTCACAACGATATGATTAACGCCATGTTTACGAACTAAATAGGGCAATGTTCCTGTTTCAGCAAAAGCAACTTTGGCATGATTGCCTGCATCATACATCGCTTGAGCAAACACAAAACTTCCAAAAGTACCCGGTGGTAAAAACACCACTTGCCCTTCTTTAAAATAAGGCGCGGCTTGAGCTGCAAGATTTAAATGTGTTGTTGATGGCAATGGAATAATCACCAATTCAGCATCTTGAATGGCTTGCTCTAAATTATTTTGCAGGTTGATTTGACACGCTTTAAAACCCACTGTGACTGAACGCTCACCTTGATAATCTTTGACAAAAAGCTGACCTGTAGCTGCTAATTCATTTAAAGCCTCTGTATCACGACGCCATAAAACAACCTCATGCCCTTTTTCTGCCATTTCTAAAGCTGCTGCATAGCATCCGTGACCGCCACCTAATACTGTAATTTTCATTATTCATCCTCCTGATTGATACCCTCCATCATAGAGCGAATAAAATCAGGTGGCATCTCCGTATGCGACAGAACTATTCCATTTACGAAGAGAATATGTTGAGCATTTTAACTTTAAGCAACACGCATTTTTAAAGTTTGTGAAGGTAAACAACCATAACGCTTTTTATAAATCGTCGAAAAATGTCCAAAACTTTGAATGCCATTTTCCAGTAAAATATCAGATACAGTTTCATATTCATGACTATTTAATAAGGCTTGATGCACCAATTCCACACGTAAATCACGAATATATTCGATTGGCGTTTGCTGAAAATATTGATTAAATCCTTTTTGTAAAGTACGCGTTGAAACAGCACAAAACTGGCTTAATTCAGCTAAGGTAATATTATCTCTCAGATGTTGTTGAATATATTTTTGAGCTTTTTTCATATAATTGGGTAAAACCTGTTGCCGCCGTTCATTTAACTTTAAACTATAATTATTGGGCACTTTTAATAAAATAAGTTCAATTAAATATGCGGTAAAACTTTCTGAAATAAAACTCCAATTTTGAATATTATAATAGGCATGACATAAATAGTTTAATGTTTCAACAATGGCACTTAAACCTTCATCAGTACATGACATTCCGCTATTAAAAATAACTGCTTCTGTACTACGATAACCCAACATTTTAAATAATTGTGTTTCTACTTCTTGCTTACTGAGTTTTAGAATAATATTGCGACAATGATGATTGGTCATAATACGACTTTTGGTATGCGGATGCGTGACTGTCATAATCCCAACAGATTGCACTACTTTGTTTTGTGCATATTCAACTTTGCATTGACCTTCTAAAGTGATCCGAAATAAATAATATGGTGAATCTTCATCAAGCGTAATCGCAACAGGTGCGCTATATTTCAAATCATACAAAGCAGACTGACCAAAACTAAAACCATTTAAACGTGTATTTAAATCAGTCACTGCTTTTACATCAAATTGATGTGGGCATAAATAATGACTAATTTGATCTTTTATTGTTTGATAATCATTGGAATTAAATAATAAAAACTCATCTAAATAATGCAAATGATTAAAGTTAAATAATTGTTTCATTACTGCCCTCCATTGGCTTTATTGTTCTTTTTTAAAATAGCAAAAGCCCACGTATTCACAAATGGGCAATCACAAAAATCTATCACAAAGACTTTTTTCTCAAATCAATTTAATCATTCATCAATGATCATTTTTGATTTTTATCAGAAGTCTAATCCATTTATATTGTTCGGCTATATATCACTACTTTTAAAATAAGATATAAGCCCTGCAAACATTATGAGATACCTTGACCTTGTTCTTGCTGCATACTGGTACTAAATGCTTTACAGCCTTTTTTCAATAAAATAAAGGCTAAAACACACGAAATCCCACCAACAATAGACAATGAAGTTCCAACCATTAAAGGGTTTTCAAACACTTTATCTGTGACCAAAGCCACCAAAGTTGTGCCTATTCCAACTGCGACTAAGTTACTAATCAAGAGAAAAATTGCTGAAATCTGCGCCCGTAACTGATTTGGTGCTAACATTTGCATTGCTGTGGTGGAAATTGGCATTGGGAAAGATGCGAAGAACATCGCAGGTGCTAATAATGTCACGACTAACCAAAGTTCTGATACTTGTGTAAATGCAATTAAAGGTAAAACCAAACCCACAATGCCGATAACACCTGTAATCATTGGGGCATCTTTACGACCTTTTTGAATCAACCAATCATTTAACCAACCTGCACAAAACACGCCTAAGGTATTTGCAACCAATAATACCGTGCCTAACATATATCCAGCTTCAGTTGGTGTCATACTAAACTTGCGCATGAAAAATGCAGGTGACCAACTAATTAAACAATACAATGCCATGGCATAAAAAGTGAAACCAAAATAATGACAGCTAAATGTTGTACGATGCTTTTTTAAAAATTGAAAGGTGGCTTTCATGCTCACTTTTTCAACTTGACCTGCTGCATTTAACTTCTGACCTTTACGTTGTGGATCACGTACTGTTAAAAGAAAGAGTAAACCAATAAAAACACCAGGCAAACCCACTAAAATAAATGCCATTTGCCATGCTTTAATTGCACCAAAAATTGGAATTTGGATTAAGCTCATATCTTTAAGTAAGCCAATCACATAACCGCCAACTAAAAAGGCAATCCCACCACCAACAAATGAACCAATAGAATAAACCGCCACAGCACGTCCAAGTTTATCCTTACTGAACATATCACTAAACATAGAGTATGCTGCAGGTGATAATGCTGCTTCACCAACACCAACACCCATACGGCTAAAAAACAACTGAATAAAATTTTTACTTAAACCGCATAATGCTGTGGCAATACTCCAAAACACAATCCCAACAGCAATAATTTTAGGGCGTGAAAAACGGTCTGCTAAATAAGCAAGAGGCAAGCCCATAAAGGCATAAAATAATGAAAAAGCTAAACCGTGTAATAAACTAAATTGAGTATCTGTTAAATTTAAATCTGCTTTAATTGGCTCAATCATCAAAGCTAAAATTTGCCGATCAATAAATGAAAATATATATGCCAACATACAAAGTAAAACGACATACCATGCATATACACTTGATTTACTTTGTTCTTTTTCCCTATGGATATTTAAATTACTCATCCATTTTCATCCTGTGAAACGATAACATCGTGTTATCGTTATTGCGTTTCCTTAAGCAATGCACAATGTAAAGAAAATGTGTTGAATAAAATTTAAAATGGCAGTATTTTCAATTGGATCAATATGAAATGAGCGATTTAAAAGTCAGCAACATTTTACCCTTCATTGTGAATAACTATGTCCATTCGCGATATTATGTTCACTTTTAAATGTATTTTTCCATAACTTTTTAAGTATATTTTTATACCTTTTTATTCATTCTCCAGATTGAGACCATATTTTAGAACCACAGAATATTTTAAATTTTCAAAAATAAAATAAATAATGTTTTAATTTTCATAAGTTTAAAATAAATACAGCAGATAAATACTCATTTTTTTATATGGTTTTTATCTGCTGTAAAAAATTGAATGTTCTAGTCTAATCTAAGTTCATCACCACAGATTGGCTAGATTTACGCTTACGCGTCACAATCAAGCCACAAATCACAACAACAGACGTTACCCCTAAAGACAAAGCTGTTTCATAGCTATAAGCAGGTGACAAGAACATATATCCTAACACACTTAAAATCACCACAATGACAAACCAAGTGAGCCAAGGAAATAACCACATTTTAAATGGAACAACTGCGCCTTCTTTTTCAAGTTTTGTTCTTAACTTTAATTGTGAAAATGCAATCACCAAATAAACCAATAATGCAATTGAACCTGTGGTTGAAAGTAAGAACCCAAACACTTGACCTGGAAAGATATAGTTCACAGCACAACAAATTAGCCCTACGAAAGTTGACGCAAAAACAGCAATGGTAGGCACACCACTTTTATTTAACTTAATCACCATGTTTGGTGCCTCTTTACGTGCTCCTAAAGCAAATAGCATCCGAGAAGAGGTATATACTGCGGCATTCATACAGCTTGCAACAGCAATAAAAACTACCGAATCCATAATCAGTTTAGTTTCAGGTACATTCAGACTCATTAATACATATTGGAATGTTCCAAATTTTTGTAAATCTGGCGAACGCCAGTCAACCAAAGCAACCGCAAGAAAAATAGACACGACAAAAAATAAAATAATACGATATAACACTAAATTGGTGGCACGCTTAATTTTTTCTTCTGGATTTTTAGACTCGGCTGCCGCAATAGATAAAATCTCTATACCAAAAAATGAAAATGCCGAAATTAAAATTGCAGATAAAACACCACCCATGCCATGTGGCATGAAACCGCCATTTGAAACTAAATTTCCAATTCCACTGACATCTTTAGCCAAGGGCCAAAAACCAAAAATTGCAGTTAATCCGATTCCTATAAACACCACAATCGCAATGACTTTAATTAAAGCAAACCAAAATTCAAACTCGCCAAAGCTTTTGGTGCTAAAAAAATTTGCCAAACTCAACAATATAATAAAAGCAAAAGCATAAATTGCACTTGGAATTTGTGGAAACCATGCATGTAAAATTTCTGCACCAGCAATGGCTTCAATTGGGATCACCAAAACCCAAAACCACCAATATAGCCAACCAATGGTAAACCCTGCCCAAGGACCAATCGCTTTACGTGCATATGTTGAAAATGAACCTGTATCTGGCTGAGTGACCGCCATCTCACCTAACATGCGCATTACAAAAAAAACTAAAATACTGGTAATCATATACGCCAGTATTGCTGCTGGACCTGCTTTAGCAATTGCTGCAGAAGAGCCAACAAATAAACCTGCACCAATCACACCACCGATACTGATCATCGTAATATGTCGGTTGGATAATCCTTCACCTAATTTTGTTGTTGTTTCATTGTTCATCTTTGATTCCTTCAAAATGAATTCTAAAAATTTAAACGACATTTCTCCAAACACAATTTAAAAAAAGAAAAAGGGAAAATATCATATTTTCCCTTTTTAGGCTCAACTCATCTTAGGCATTGCAAATTGAATCGCTACATTTGTAATAAACCATTGCTGAATGACTATTTTATGACATGTGTTCGGCGTAATATCTTCTAAATCAGATACATCTAAACCACAAACATCTAAATCAAAAAATAATGAAAATTGTGTATCTGGCATAAACGGACTCACCCATATTTTTCCAGTTCTACTCAGCACCTGATCATCATTCAATGATTTGACTCGCTGCCATTTCACCTGAAATAGGCTCATTTGAGCACTGTCTTTATTGGGCTTAGCCAGATTAAAACCTACAATACGCTTCATTATTTTCCCTATCCATTTCTTATTTTCTAAAAAATATTATTCACTCAGCATATGACTAACTCACCTGATATAACGCATCTCCCACGGCATTCATTAAACGTTGTAATTCAGTTTCAGTACTATTAAACATCGGTCCAAATTGGATCGTGTCACCGCCAAATCGAACATAAAAACCTGCTTTCCAAAGTTTCATGCCTATTTCAAAACTACGAATCGTTGCATCACCATCACGTGGCGCTAATTGTAATGCGCCAATCAATGCACAATTTCGGATATCAACAAGATGAGGTGCCCCTTTTAAATCATGTAATAAAGTTTCAAAAGTAGGTGCTAAAGCCGCTGATTGAGCTAACAATTGTTGATTTTCAAGAACATTAAGTGTCGCTAAAGCCGCCGCACAAGCAACAGGATGAGCTGAATACGTATATCCATGTGTAAATTCAACCGCATGTTCTGGTAAATCTTGCTGCATAAAGGCTTGATAAATTTCACGACTCGCCACGACGCCACCTAATGGAATTGCGCCATTGGTAATTTGTTTAGCAAAATTTAAAATATCTGGACATACACCAAAATATTCTGCGGCTGTCCATGTTCCCATACGCCCAAAGCCTGTGATCACCTCATCAAAAATCAATAAAATCTCATGCTGATCACAAATTTCTCTTAGACGTTGTAAATAACCTGTTGGTGGAACAAGACAACCTGCTGAACCAGAAACAGGTTCAATAATTACTGCTGCAATATTAGATGCATCATGCAACTCAATCAGCTTCAGCATTTCATTTGCAAGCTCTACACCGCCTGTTTCAGCACAGCCTTTGGTAAAACTTAAATCTGGCTGTAATGTATGTGGCAAATGGTCTACATCCATCAATTGCCCAAACATTTTACGGTTCCCACCAATACCACCTAAACTTGTTCCAGCAACGTTGACACCATGATAACCACGTGCTCGTCCAATCAGTTTGGTTTTACTTGGTTTACCTTTAATACGCCAATAGGCACGTGCCATCTTCACTGCGGTATCGGCAGACTCAGAACCAGAATCAGTAAAAAACACATGCTGTACTTTTTCTGGCATATGTTGAACAATTTTTTCTGCAAGTTGGAATGCCAATGGATGCCCAAATTGAAATGCTGGTGAATAGTCCAATGTTCCTAATTGTTTACTCACAGCGTGTTGAATTTCAGGCAAAGTATGCCCTGCACCACACGTCCATAAACCTGATAGTGAATCATAAACCTGACGTCCATTACTATCCGTCAAATAAGCACCTTTTGCTCCCACAATAATGCGTGGATCTTTATGAAAATTACGGTTTGCAGAAAACGGCATCCAATGCGCTTGATAGTTTAATTTCATCGGTGTTGTGGTTTCATTTTTTTCTACTGCCACATCACCATTATCTATAAGATCAAACATCCTCACTCTCCTTGTTCTTAGGGTTATCATTTGAGTGTACATAGCGCCATAGTTTTGATAAATTCAAATTATCTTGAGTTTAGATATAAAAAAACCAAAGTAAATGAAACCGAAAAAATTAAATCAAGTGACTGATTTTGATCTAAAATTACTGAAAATATTTAAAACAGTATGCGATTGTCATAGCTTTACTTCTGCTGAAAGTATTTTAGGTATTAGTCGTTCAGCAATCAGCTTACATATGAGTGATTTAGAAAATCGCTTAGGTGTCCGTTTATGTCAACGTGGACGTGCAGGTTTTGCTTTAACAGACGAAGGACGAGAGATTTTAGAATATATTGAAGTGCTTACCGCTTCGATTGAAGACTTTCGTGCCAAAATCAACCAAATGCACCACACATTAAAAGGCGAATTTAATATTGGTCTAATTAATAACTTAGTGACGATGCAAAGCGAATATATTACCAACACTTTAGCGCAATTAGCTGAAGAAAATACTGAAGTCGTCATTAATATCAGTATGTGTACCCTCTCAGATATTGAATGCCGTGTCTTAGACAATCGGTTACATGCAGGTGCAATTCCATTGGTTACGCCTTTATCTAGCTTGGATTATTTTGAACTTTATAGTGAAAATTCATTTTTATATTGCGGCAAAAATCATCCACTGTTTAATCATTTACATGAAATAAATAGCAGTGACTTAAAAAATTGGAAAGCGGTTTTACCCAATTACGCCATCAGCCCTGAAGCTGCAAAATTACACCAACTTTTAGATTGTTCCGCGACAGCAAGTGATCGTGAAGGCATTGCCTTTTTGATTTTAACAGGAAAATTTTTAGGCTTTTTACCTGACCATTATGCAAAAAAATGGGTTGAAGACCGTGTCATGCAACCTATTTTACAAAATAAAATACATTACAGCACCCCAATTTGCCTGATTACACGTAAAGGAAAAAATCAAAATATGATCTTAAAAACCTTTATGGACATGCTCAAAAATAAAGTTGCTCATTAAACGCTTCATCAGTATCAAACAGATTTAGTTTTGTTGAATCTATTTTATTGTTGAATCTGTTTTCTACTGCGTTTATCGTGATACATATTCAGATCAGCACATTCAATCAGTTGATCAATACCTTCAGCATCTTTAGGGTAAATTGCCAAACCAAGGCTTGCACCAATTTTAAGATCAAGATTTTCAAATACAAAAGGTAAACCACACGTTTCAGAAATACGATTCATTGCTTGTCTTGCCAATTCCTGATTTTCAACAGAGGCTAAAATCACAGCAAACTCATCTCCACCTAAACGTGCCACTAAATCATCATGACGTAAAGACTGCTTAATACGTTGCGCAATTTCTTTTAAAGCAACATCTCCCAAACGATGTCCATGTAAGTCATTAATCCCCTTTAGACCATCCATATCAATCATTAAAATCCCTAATTTTTTATTATTTTGTTTGGCAGTAAGTAGCCCTTGACGCAAACAATCTAAAAATAAAGCTCGATTGGCAAGTCCAGTTAATTGATCTTGTGTTGCAAGTTTATACAATGCTTGTGCGCCAAACTTAGTCGCGTGATACATTGCAGCAGCAATCAACTCAGACATTAAAGTTAATAATTGCAAATCGCCTTCTTTAAAGGCTGCTATTTTTTCCGAATAAATTTTTAAAACACCAATAGCATCACCACAATGAATCAAGGGTACAACTGCCATTGAACGTAGTCCAACTTTACGACATGCCATCTGGTCAACACGTGCATCGACTTCACTGTCCTCACAATATAAAATTTTATTTTGCTCAACACATAAACCTGACAAACTATTTTGTTGCCCCAAACGTAAGCCTAAAAGATGCGCTGCCCCACCTGACACTGCACGATAAACCATCTCACCATCTTCAGCCAATTCAACAACTGCACCTTTCGCATGTGTAATTAACTGTGCTTGTTCAGCCACAAGTGTCATAACAGCATTAAGATCTAGTCCTAATTTCGCAATTGCTGTCTGAGTTTGAATGACAGCCAATAATTGTTTTTGTGTCGGTTGCTTAGGTTTTGACATAGTCTATAAATAAACATTTAGGGGTAATTTTATTCTAGGAATAAATTAATTTTTTGTATAGCTTGTTTCATAGCACTTCTTTGAATTGGTTCAAATTATTCAGATGTTTTTGTTCAATTTAACAACAAATACATTTGTTTTTAAACTTTTATATTCTGTCATTCTATGTTTTAATACACTTAGTTTGAGATGAGCCTCATACAGTATATAACTTAGATTTTATATACGACTAGCCCCTGAAAAATGGGGCTTTTTATTGTCTAAATCTTTTTATGATCATTAATTCAAGCCCAAATAAGACGTTTACTTTTATAGCAATTAAACGCTGAAATATCGTATTTTTCATTTTATTCTTCTAAAAATGCGATAAGCTTTTATTCACCCAATTTTCGCTAGGCTTACAATGACTGATACCCATTATCAACTTGACCGCATAGACAGAAAAATTTTAGCTGAACTCCGCAAAGATGGTCGTTTGAGTGTGACTGAGCTGGCTGAAAAGGTAAATCTTTCAACTTCTCCCTGCTGGACACGTTTAAAACGTTTAGAAAATGCCAATATCATTGATGGTTATACAGCAAATATTAACCCTAAAGCCTTAGGAATTAATGAATTATTCTTTATTGAAATCACGCTTGAACGGCATGATGATGAAATTTTAGATGAGTTTAGTCATACCCTTGCAAATATGCCTGAGGTTGTAGAAGCACATTTGGTCACAGGCGATTATGATTATTTGGTGAAAGTTGCTGTAAAAAATGCCGAACATTATGAACGTTTTTTACGGAAAAATTTATATTCGATGAAAGGGATTCGTCATACTCGTTCTATTTTTGCATTAAGACCTTTGAAACTCGCCAATAGTGCAGATTTGTTGATGATCGAATAATTTTTAATGTTTTTATAAAAATATTCATATTTTTGTGTGATATATCTGAAGAAAAAGCCCCTAAAAAGTAAAAATGGGGCTTTGAAATATTTGTCTTTTTAAAAATAAGTTTCAGTCTATGTCATAGACCCAATTTCGTGCTTGTTGATCTGTCGTGGTTTCACAAACATAATAATCATGATCCCATGCGTCTTGGTTAAAGATTTCCTTTTTAAAGTACGTAACTTGTTTGCCATTTTCGACGCAAACGAAGTTGTCACCTTGGTCTTTAACTTGTGTTCCGTTGAGGAAACCACCTATACAGAGAAATCGGGATTGTTTGGGCATTGAAAAATACAACTTGTTAAATTCAATTCTTACACATCATCATAAACCATTACTTCATGACTGATTAAGCTTTTGTTCAATATTTCGCTTTTCTTCATGAATTTTCACATATTTATTTTGAACTGTATCATATCTATATTTTCTATAGATCTCATAGGGTTTCTCACCGTCAACTAAAGGCTTGATTAATTGATGTTGTAAAACAATATCCAAATCATAATAGCCATTATTTTTTTCATCTACCACATTAATTTTAATATATTTTTCAAAATCATAAGTATTATAATAACTAAGCCTATTCATAATCCTGCTACCAGGAGCAGGAATAAAATCAATATTTTCAGTAATATCTCCTATCACATCCACATCTATAATTTGCAAAGGTTTTTCTATATTCAACTCAAGTAATTTGAATTGTATTTTTGTCGGCTGATCAAAACTATTTTTAAAAAATAAAATTAATGCCTGAGTATCTTCTGAAATTTTTAAAATATTTTTTTTATTTTCTAAAACCCCAAACCTATTTAAAGTATGAGGGTCTGTATAAATAGATTCTTTAAGGCTTTGCTTAATATTTAAAGCACTTTCTATCTTTATTTTTCTAGGTTGTTTGGGATCTAAATATTGAATAATAAAAAATTGAGTGGACATCGCAGAGTGATCTTCATATTTATATCTCTTGAAGTCATCTGTCAAAGGAACTTGTCGTACACCAATCAATTCATGTCGAATTCCTTTCAAATCAAAAAATATGGCTCGATCTGGTACGAACTGAAATAATATTTTTTGGTTTTGAAATTCATTTTTAAGTGTAAAACCTATTGCTGGATTACTCGCATACAAATCTGAATATGTTTGATCACTGATAAAGCTATCTACAGGCAATCCATACAAGTATTCCATGATTTTTTTAAAATCAAAATCCATAATTACAGGTTTAAAACTGATCATTAGTAAAACGTCGTTAGGTTTTAGTTTATTTTGTGGAATATAAATATCATCATAATAATACTGAGGAATAGGTGGAGGCGTTGCCTGTGTAGTATTCAGCACACATATAAATGATGTATATATTAAAAACTTAGACAGTAGATATATTTTATTTATATGCACATTCCATTTCCTATTAAATAATTTTTTTAACAATATTTTAAAAACTTAATTTCAATCAACTATTCCACTCTTGTTCAGAGTAGGCAAAATATCGCCTTGGTTTTTGACTTGGGTTCCGTTGAGGAAACCACCTATACAGAGGAAGCGGGATTGTTTGGGCATCTTATTTTAACCACTTTTCGATGGAATATAAAAGTTTGATAGTTTAGCTGAAATAAAAACATTACAATTATTTATTTCACATTTTAGAAATAACCAACTCTAGGATTTTTCAACTTTCTATTTTTGAGCCAATCTTTATATGAATCATAATCCCCCTTTAAACTCAACATTTTATCCAAACATGTCTGCATTGTTTCTACACAATACACACCCGATCTTTCTAAATATCCTTTAAAAACAGCCTCCTCATAATCTAAAATTATAAAACTTGCATTATCATAGTTACGTATTTGAGATAAAATTTTTGATATTGGAATAAATCTAATTATTTTATTATTACCACTCAAGACCATTCCAACCAATCTTGCTTTACTATTCGGTTCAAAGTTATATATAGCACCACCGCTCATTCCATTATGATCATAAGTTATTCCAGTAAATTTATCTGCACACTTTTCATAATCTATATATGGATGTCGATATTCATCAAACAAACACACTCCAATATCATGATGGCGCTGCAAGTTAGTTGCGTGAGTGTAACCTTCTGGTACTACTTCAAATTCAAATAAATTAGCCTCTAATGGATACCCTGAAACCGCCAATACTTGATCTTCAAAAAATTTCTTTGAAGATAGAATTTCAGTACATTCTCCTTTTTGAGTTATATCAACATAATTATCTGGTGCAAAATTGTTATGTGGGTCAAACATTTCAATAAAAACCACATCCGTATAATCTTGCCATCCTTTTACTTCAGGAATTAACTCACCAATAAACCAAATTTTTTTTGGCATTAAAAAATCATTAATACTTTCTATAAGTTTTTCTTTAGACCTAATCCAAAAAGGTGAGGAATTTTGTAAAGGATTTTCAATCATTTCTTTAATTACATGATAAGCAGTTAAAACAAAATACTTACTTTTATATTTTATCAGTATTCCACTCCCTCCCCCACTCATATAGTCAACATGAAATCCATCACTCCATATATCTTTATTACTCACAAAATTAAATAAAAAGCGTCTAGATGACAGAGCCACTTTTGATTTTTGATTATTTAAAAATTTTACTTTATGAACTTTTTTAACCATTTTAAAATCTCAAAAAATAAGGGCTGATTAATCAGCCCTTATTTTCAACTACTTAATCAATTAAGACAATTGAGCAGCAGCAATTTTTTTCGTATCTACTTCTTTAGATGCATCTGTATAAGATTCCATCTTGTCGAAGCTTAAGTATTGATAGATGTCAGCAGACATGCTGTCAATTTGAGCTGCATACTGTTGGTATTCTTCTGGAGAAGGTAATTTACCCAATACAGCAGCAACAGAAGCAAGTTCAGCAGACGCTAAGTAAACATTAGCACCTTGACCTAAACGGTTCGGGAAGTTACGAGTAGAAGTCGATACACAAGTTGTGTTCGGTGCTACACGTGCTTGGTTACCCATACACAATGAACAACCTGGCATTTCAGTACGCGCGCCAGCTTTACCATAAGTGTTATAGAAACCTTCTTCCATCAATTGGCGTTCGTCCATACGAGTTGGAGGAGCTAACCAAAGACGAGTAGATAAAGAACCACCAGGCACTTTCTCTAACAATTTACCAGCCGCACGGAAATGACCGATGTTTGTCATACAAGAACCAACGAATACTTCGTCAATTTTCACGCCTTGAACGTCAGATAACAATTTCGCATCATCTGGATCGTTTGGACAGCAAAGAACTGGCTCAGTGATTGTAGCAAGGTCAATTTCATATACTTTGGTATATTCAGCATCAGCATCAGCTTTAAGAAGTGATGGGTTAGCCAACCATTTTTCCATGTTTTCAACACGGCGAGCCATAGTACGTGCATCGCCATAACCTTCAGAAATCATCCACTTAAGCATAGTGATGTTTGATTTCAGGTATTCAGCAACTTTCTCTTCAGAAAGCGTGATAGAACAACCCGCAGCAGAACGTTCAGCAGAAGCATCAGAAAGTTCGAATGCTTGCTCAACAGTTAAGTCAGTTTCCATTTCTGTTAAGTCGATCTCAAGGATACGACCAGAGAAGATGTTTTTCTTACCTTTCTTCTCTACAGTCAAGTCACCTTGCTGAATCGCAACATAAGGAATTGCATGTACAAGGTCACGCAGAGTGATACCAGGCTGCATTTTACCTTTGAACTTAACAAGTACAGATTCAGGCATATCAAGCGGCATAACACCAGTCGCAGCAGCGAACGCTACAAGACCAGAACCTGCAGGGAATGAAATACCGATTGGGAAACGAGTATGTGAGTCACCACCAGTACCAACAGTATCTGGAAGAAGCATACGGTTTAACCAAGAGTGGATAATACCGTCACCTGGACGTAGTGATACACCACCACGGTTCATGATGAAATCAGGAAGCGAGTGTTGCATTTGAACGTCAACTGGTTTTGGATACGCAGCTGTGTGGCAGAAAGATTGCATAACAAGGTCAGCAGAGAAACCTAAGCAAGCTAAGTCTTTCAATTCGTCACGAGTCATTGGACCAGTGGTATCTTGCGAACCAACAGTCGTCATCTTAGGTTCACAGTAAGTACCTGGAAGTACACCTTGACCTTCAGGAAGACCACAAGCGCGACCAACCATTTTCTGAGCTTGAGTGAAGCCTTTACCTGTAGCAGCAGGTTGAACTGGCGCACGGAATAAAGTAGAAGCAGGAAGACCTAAAGCTTCACGCGCTTTAGTTGTCAAACCACGACCAACGATCAAGTTGATACGACCACCAGCACGAACTTCGTCTAAAAGCACTGGAGTTTTAAGTTCAGATTCAGCAATTTGCTCGCCGTCTTTGAACGCTGTTACTTTCGCAGCAGCATGGTCAATTTTAAGAACGATTTCGTCACCCATGTTCATGTTTTGAACATCGATTTCAACTGGAAGCGCACCAGCATCTTCCATGGTGTTGAAGAAAATCGGCGCGATTTTAGAACCTAAGCAGTAACCACCGTCTTTTTTGTTCGGGATGTGAGCGATGTCATCACCAAAGAACCAAAGTACAGAGTTAGTTGCAGATTTACGAGATGAACCTGTACCAACAACGTCACCCACATAAGCAACTTGATTGCCTTTTGCGATGAGGTCTTTAATTTGGTTTAATGGACCAACTTCACCAGGAACTTCTGGGTTGATACCATCACGTACGTTTTTCAACATTGCATTTGCATGTAATGGAATATCTGGACGGCTCCAAGCGTCTTGTGCAGGTGACAAGTCGTCTGTATTTGTTTCGCCAGTTACTTTGAAAACTGTAAGTTTGATTTCTTCTGGAACATCTTTACGGCTAGTGAACCATTCAGCATCAGCCCAAGACTGCATAACAGCTTGTGCATTTGCATTACCAGCTTTTGCTTTTTCTGCAACGTCATGGAATGCATCAAATACAAGAAGCGTTTTCTTCAATGCATCAGCAGCTAGACCAGAAAGCGCAGCATCATCAAGTAATTCAACTAAAGGCGCAACGTTATAACCACCAAGCATAGTACCTAGTAAGTAAACCGCACGTTCTTTAGAAACTAATGGAGAAGTTGCTTCACCTTTAGCCACAGCCGTCAAAAATGCAGCTTTAACGTATGCAGCTTGGTCAACACCCGCTGGAACACGGTTTTCAAGCAAATCAACTAAGAATGCTTCTTCGCCAGCTGGTGGATTTTTTAATAATTCAACTAGTTCAGCAGTTTGAGCATCGTCAAGTGGCTTCGGTGGGACTCCGAGTGCGGCACGTTCTGCAACGTGTTGGCGGTAAGCTTCTAGCACGGTGTTATTCCTCTTTTTAAAAATTTACCTGTGAATTCCTGCTTATAAAAGCTACACAAGCAATATGGACTGTCAAATTTTACTAAAAATCGCGTTAAAAGTTAATGCAAAGATCGTGTTTATTCGTGATGACCATTATTTTGTAAATAAATACTCATCAACTTTGATCATTTAACAGCAACTTTTTAGCTAACGCTTTTCATTTTACGTCGTATAGCTTCGCTCACTATTCAACAAAACAACTTAAATAGCAAAGAAATTCTCCCATTATGAGAATTAAATAAAGAAAAATATCAAGATATTATGTTCTATAAATTTCTCTTTGATTTTAACCATAAAAAAGGCAACAAATAAGTTGCCTGATTTTTTTCTACAAAAATATTCAACCTTAGTGGACTGTTGTACGCTTTATATACTGCTGATAAGCATCATGACCACCTTCGAACTTTATTTGCACTTCATCTTCATGCAACATCACATGTTCAGCACAAGCAAATGAAATTTTAACTTGATAAATTTTAGCCTGTTCATCAATCATTTCATGAAAAAAAACTTGATCACCTAAACTCAGTACATAATGACTTCCACCAATCACAGCAACACCTTGTGCATCCTCTAAGAGCAAGTCTGCATTGTGTAGATACGCAATAACTTCCATTTTCTTACTCCTTGGCTATGGCTATTTTTTAATTTTCTATTTCTATATTTTATATATGCTTTTCACTTTTTATGCTAATCATATTTTATAACAACTTATGACAAGCTCTGTTCACATTTGTAATATAAGCCAATTCAGTGATAATGCTGTGTGATCTTGAAATACTGATTTAGAATAATGGACATTCAATCGCAGTATACACCTTGCCATCAACCCTACTTTTAACTTCACGACAACCTTTTGAATCTGTTTGTGCCTCTTGCAACATTGCAATGGCTTGCGGTACACCTGCTTCAGCAGCTTCTTGTATCAAACGATACGCTTTATCCTGATCTTTTTTCGTGCCGATACCGTTGTAATACGCCAAAGCCAAATTTACTTTTGCTGTTGCCTCGCCAAGTTCAGCCGCTTTTTCCAATAACTCGACTGCTTTTTTATCATTTTGTTTTACACCATCACCACGGCTATACAGTGTTGCCAAGTTAGCATAAGCCAAAGCATTATTTTGTTTTACGCCTTTTTCTAAATATTCTACTGCTTTCTGATTGTCTTGCTTTACTCCTGTACCTTTGTAATACATCCAACCCAGATTATTGAGTGCAAGACCATGATTTTGTTTGGCAGCAGCCTCTGTCCACTTGATGCCCAGTTCAATATTTTTAGGTAAACGCTCCCCTGTTAAATAGTAACTTCCTAAGGTCGCTTGGGTCTGTGCATGTCCTGATTCGGCAACTTCAGTTAAAAGTTTTGTTGCTTCTGCAATGTCTGGTTTCGAGACATCTGTACGATGTAATAAGATCATACCCGTCATATATTTTGACTGTGTATCACCTAAAACTGCCCCTTGTTTGGCATAGTACAGTGCTTTATTTTCATCTTTGGCAACGATTTCACCTTTGCCATAGATTGCGATCAGTTGATGAATCGCTGCAAGATCACCTTGATCCGCTTTCTTGATCAGTTGTTGCGTAGATTTTGAAACAGCTTTTGAATCTGCATAACTGGACACAGAAAATCCCAGTAATAATGAAAAACTGAGTACATGAAAACATTGCTTAATTTGAGTAAATTTCATCATTGCCTTAATTTTCTAAATTTTTAAAAATTTATGTTAAATAATATAAAGATAGTTAGAATATTATTAAAAATAGTAGCGATCAGTTCAAGTTTTGGCTACATAAAAAAACCGTTCTTTTAGAACGGTTTATAATCAGGCATTTTTTTCGGGTCATGCGGTGTTTTTAAACATTGTTCATACGCTTGTTCTTTAAACTTTGTTTGTATTGCATCTTTATCTGCTTTTAATTCAGCATCAGGCACAGCATAAATTTTTTCCAAATACTCAAGTACAAAACCTTTAGTTGTTGGGTCTGTAACTTTATTTGCATACTCAACTGCTTCTTTCTTCGTAATCCCATTTTGACGATCTAATGTAATCGAACGGGCAGCATTACCAATACTTGTGCAATAGCCTTGCCAAATTTCTTCTGGAGTTGCAGGTTTCTTTTCTGCACAACCTGATAAGACCAATACTGTACCGAGTACAGCAAAGATAACTGACTTTTTCATAAATATCTCCTATCGCGCCTTATCATACTGAAATTCACTTCAATTTGGAGTTTTTCTTGTTATTTTCATTGCATTGAGTCAATATTTTTTTAAATTCGCCTGTTTTTAGCAAAGTAAAATCTAGGTGTGCTTCACCTCGTATAACAATATTTTTCTAAAAAAAAAGGCTTTATAACGCGCTGTATAAAGCCTTTTTTACCCACATATTATTTTTTAGAAACGCCAATGATAGAACAAGTCGATTGCTTTTTCTAAAGATTGACTTGCTTCTAAATACAAACGTTTATTCATTTGATAACGTAATGTCAGTTTATTGACAGGTGTAAATACCCCGACACCATAACGAATATATAAGTCTGGCGTAATATAACCCGTTAAACTCACTTGTGTATCATCACCTGTGCCTTGAGCATCTAAAGCTAAACCACTTAAACCAAAAGTTTGACCAATTTGATTGGTAAATGCACGAGTACCGCCTAAGCCTAAACTAATACCTGCTGCTGCAATGGTATTGTTGATATCAGACTTAAAGCCCGCCTCATTACTCAAACCACTATTTCCTTCATTAATACGTCCTGTAATTAGAGCATTCATTGCCTCTTGTTCAGACAATCCTGCATCATTATAAACTTGGATATTTGGGCTGCTTGCCGTGCCTGTAACACGTAAACCCACTGTACTTCCTGAGATGATCTTATTGGTATCTACGTCTAATGTTGGGTTTGCCAAAGCACCATTAAAACGTGCAATCGCTCGATTTAAATCAAGTCTTTGCCCATAAGCTTCTATCGTTACTTTTTGACTCACACCAATCGCACCATTAGCACGCATTGCTGTTTCTAGACCACGCTGCGATAAATACACTCGCCCAACCAATGGAATACGACTATTAAAGCCTTGGAAAATCACTTTATTACCCAAACTTACATCAATATCGGCACGAATATCCCAAGGTTTTGCAGCCTTCAAAATTGCCAGTTGGTTATCGCCTTCATGTACGATACGTACATCAGAAGAAACGTTGACAACTGTGGCACTTGACTCTGGCATTGAAATTAAAGCATTTGGAACATCAACTTTACCTTTGACCGTCACACGTTTACTTAATGGCAAAGCATCTAAGCTAATATCAGTATCCACTACAGCAGTAATTAATGGCGCTTGACGTACTAATAATTTGTCACCTTTAAGCACCAACTGGATACGTGGTTCATTTTTCCAATCAATATTTCCTGTTAGTTTCCCTACACCACGACCACTGTTAAATGCGCCATCAATACTGGCTTGGTTTTGTTGAATATTTGAATAAAGCTGTATGTTTTTAAGGTTAATTGGTAGTGAAATCATGCTGAGCTCACCATTGACTACACGTAATGTACCATCAAAAGTAGGTTGTGATAATGTACCGCCAATATTTCCAGCCAAAGACAAAGTACCATCAATCTTGCGTACATCTGCAATAAATGGTTTAAGAATTTTTAGCTGCACTTTATTAAACGCAACCTCACCTTTCATTGCCTTCGCTTCTGAATATGGGTCAATCACTACACTTGCATAACCCGTACCGACATTAGGCGCTTTTAAATCTACTCGTGCTAATACACCTTGAGCAACACTTTTTACAATGACACTTGCTTCATCATAGTTCATGGATGTTGCAGGATCATCTGGGTTTTCTGCTGAAATCCCAATATTACCTTTGCGTGTAATTAATTTAGCATCAATTTTTGGTCGTGCTCCTTGCGCCCAAGCCGCTTTAGCATAACCATTTAATTCACCTGTTAATGCCAAACCTTCTGGCATAAAAGCAGCAAAATCAGTTAAATTTAAATTTTGTGTAAGAAATGACACATTACCTTTTGTTGGGCTTACACGTACAGGCTGATCAAAACATAGTTTGCTTTGCTTACTTGACCAACAATGCTGTCCAACATAGACCTCAGACTTTGCAGCAGTAAAAATAACAGGTGCAGCTTGATCTTGTAAAAGATGTGCGCGTACAGAGTCAAATTCACCTTTTTGAATTTGTCCTAACCAATCATTTTGCGCATTAAAGCCACCTGCTAACTGCACATAAAATTTTGAATAATAGTTCCAGCCTTGTAACTGCAATAAATGTGCTTTGCGCGTACCTGTTAAGGTGACTCCTGCATATTGAATTTGACGATTACCACTACGTAAATTGTCCATACGTGCCACCATTTTAGATGGTGTACTTTCAGATGTTGGCAATTCACCAATTAAACTAATTTTTTCAACACTTAGGCTATTATTAAAACCAAAATTATCAATTTTTAAGTTTGCTGTTGCACTTAAACGTGGTTGCGCTTGTAAGTTTAAATAGCCATAAGCTGTACCTCGTAACCCTGGATACAGCTCATAAAGTGCAGGAGCATTCACTTTTAAACGTAAATTTTGTGCATTTCCTGTCGCTTGAACTTGGTTCTGTGCATAAGATAAAAATAGGTTATTTGCTTCAAACTGTTGTGGCATAAAGCCTTTTTCATTTGAATTTAAGACTACAGCTAAGTTTCCTTTGCCGCGTAAAGGTTTATTATTAATAATACCTGCCAAATTCAAATTTTGAATATTAATGCGTTTCAAACGATCAGACCAAGTGCCTTGTGTCTTCACATTACCTGAAACTTCACCACGTACAGCAGAAACAAAATATTGTGGTTTAAAGCGCACTAAAGAAGCGTTTACATCCCAACCGATACCGTTACTGATATGAAGCAAACCATTTGCAGAAATTTTTCCAGCAATACCATCATGTTGTAAGTCAGCAATTTTGATCAGTTCAGGTGTACCTGAAACACGAACTTTGAGTAAACCACTGCCTTGTTTAAATTGTGAAGCATTCAAAGTTCCATCGTAATTGACTGCAAAACCTTTAAAGCCACCACCTGCTTTTTCATCCTTTAAAATGATTGCAGCAGTACTTGTCCCTTTGAGTTGAATCGTTTCGGCTTTGGCTTGATCTGCCATTCTGCCTGTCAAATCAATCTCTGTTAAATGAATAATCTGTTGATTTGGTTTTGCATAACCATTGGCTTTAATTTGACCATTCAACAAGTTTACAGGTGCAGTCACAAGCACAGCTTGTGGATTAAAATCTGTCGCATTTAAAGAAGCATTCCATTTTAACTGGCGCTTTTCACTTGGTAACTCTACAACGGCTTGTCCTGTTAAACGACCTTTAGCAGCAATATAGCTAAATGTAGGTACATGTAAATTATGACCTTTTAAATCTAATTGTGCATTGTATTGACCTGCAGGAAGCGATCCTTTTTCATGCTGGCGTACCACAGTTGCCACATGAACGTTTTGTTGCCCTTCAACCAGTGCCAGTTTAACTTGCCCACTCTCACTGCTCAGCCAACCAATATAAGGCACTGCACGATCAATATTTTTCCACTGCACGTCCATCAGCATGGGTTCAGGTGTTTTCTTTTTCTGCTCAGCTTGATCAAGCTTCAGATTCCATGCTTCATATTTATCAAAATCTACATTTGCAGTTAAATGCATTCCTTTTTGTAATGCGCCTTTAGAAGCAATATTGGCATCTAAACTTGGAGGTAAAAAGTCTTGAATCGCTTGTGGTATCAACTTATCTTTAGGATTAATACGATCTAAACGTCCTTTAACATCCCATTGAACATGGTCTTTCCAACTCACTAAACCTGCGACATTTACTGCACCACCCATCACCTGACCATTAAAATTTTGAATATTTAATTGCGTCATTAAATCAGTATGTGCCAAAGCACTATATTGACCTTGTGGAATATTTGCACCGCTTAGATTTGTATCTAACTCTAAATCTAAACCTTGAATATCACCTTTAAATTTTGCAATGCCCTGTTTAGCTAAAAGTTTTTGTTCAGGTAAAATAGGCAAATGGTAATTTTTTAAATTTAATGCACCTTGCATAGGTACATGTGGGCGCATAGGGTGTAATACCGCCCAACCTGTCAACAAGTCTGGTGTATGGGTGGCAACCCCTGCTTGAATGGTATCTAAACTGCCTCTAGCATGAATATAAACATCTTGCACATTTAAGCTTTTTAAGGCTGGTAAACTTACCACTGCTTTGGCTTTTAATGGATATTTCCCTTGAAAATCCATCGCACCTTCTGCATTTTTTACCAGCAAATATCCCATATCAACACGGGAATTTTTAAACTTAAGTGCAGTACCAGACCACAAAGCTTCTTCTAAATGAACATCATTAAAATCAATTTTGCTCGTTGCAGTCTGTATTTGTAAATGGTCTACATCTGCTTTGTCTAAACGTAATACAAAAGGCAGTTTTATTTCATTAAACTTAAAAGGTTCATCACTTGGCGGAGATTTACTAATGACTCTGAGATTACGAACATCTGCATGCCCCAGATGAATTTCTTTATCTAAAATTGCACGCCAACCTAAAGAGATATCAGCACGATCAATTTTTACATCAACTGCTGCGAGTGTCACAAGAATATTTTTTAAAATAATTCCTTGTAATAAATTTCCACCCTCATAATCATAATGGATAATTTTTTGACTTGCTGCGACACGATCTAATAAAAATTTACTGCCTTTATCTGTCGAAAACATCACCACTAAAGCAGCTATCAGTAAAACAATGACCAAACCGATAGACAGCAGAATATTGCGTAATATATGCCGCTTTGGAGGTTCATGCCCAGTTTTTTGCTGAGGCTGTTGATCATTATTTTGAATATCTTGCTGCTTATCTTCAGCCATAACCATCCCAAATTTAAATTATTATGTCATTAAAGTTGTGAACCAATAAAGAAATGTAAGCGTATAGGCTTATCTGGATCAGAAATCCCAGAAGCAACATCTAGACGTATTGGACCAATCGGTGATTTCCAACGAATACCAACCCCAACACTATATTCAGGATCATTCGAAAATTTATCATTAAAAGCATTACCAACATCACTAAAAACCGCAGCACGCCAACCTTCTTTAAACTGATAATTATACTCTAAAGAGCATATTGCCAGTGCCTGACCGCCTACTTTATAGCCATATTCTTCTGGAGATAAGCTTTTATAATCAAAGCCACGCAAACTTTGATCACCACCTGCAAAGAAGCGTAAGTTATAAGGTACTTTGGCAAAATCTTTAGCAAAAATATAACCTGTTTCTAAACCTGCAACAAATTGATGATCGTTATTTTCACCTAATGAATACAAGCCTTTCCATGTCGCATTGACAATCGCCATGTCTGTATCTGTTAATAAACTACTACTACCCACTTGGACTTTATAAGATTGTTTAAAACCTTGTGTTGGATTTAAACGATTATCACTAGTGGTTTTTGAAGTTTCATAACCTAATAATAAAGATTCTTGTTCTTGGTTTGCACCAGGAATCAAAAAGGCATCTGGAATATTTTCAAGATCAACTAAACCCGATTGAGTCACACGATCTAAACGATAACGCACACCAAATACATGCTGCCAGTCTTTACGTGAGCCTTTAATAATACGGTCTGCCCCTGCAACAGCAGACTCAATCACAAGACTCATGTCATTACCTATACTGTCTCGCTCTTCACGCTCATACCCACCTACTAAACTAATATAGTCATTAAGTGGATGTTTATAAGGAATATTATAACGACCATCAAATGATTGGCGTATCTGTGATAACTCCATATTGGCATCAAAAGAATGACCTAAATGATTGACAATGGCACGGCGATACTGCCCACGTAAACGTACCCCTGTATCTGTTCCATAACCAATACCAGCTTCTAAACTATTCAAACGATCCGCATTTAGAGTCACAATAACAGGAATGATTTTTTCCTCACGTGCCTTTTCTTGTAATAGCTCAGTTTCCGATTGTTTTACTTCTTGTTGTGCTTGCATCATACGTGCATTAGGGTTCATCTCAGCACTATTTGCCCCTGCGAACTGATTTTCATCCACAACATTTTGCGTCACTTCTGTCGCTGAATGGTGTATTTTTTTACTCTCAGTTTGGTCGGCAAATGCTGCCTCTGAAATTTTTTCTTGGTCGACTAAAGCTTGTAAATCAGGAGGTAACTCTAAAGGTTTTTCAATAGGATCTGGTTTAACAGCATCAACCAAAGTGTAATTAAAATAACGTGAATTGGTTAGGTTATTTGCTAATGAGTTTACACGCCAAGCGGTATAATCAGCGCCCGCTTTCCATGGCGCCATCGACTGCAACACTTTCAAATCAATCGGGAGAGGTTTCGTTGGGTCACTCATTCTAAACTCAACTTCACCGAGTTTATATCGCTCTCCCGTTTCATAACGTAAGTTAATATCTGCTTTATTCTGTGGTTGTTTCACTTTTACATCGTGTAATCGCCAATAGCTGTCAAAGAAACCATTATTCGTTGCAGCATCAACAATACGTGTTTTTGTCGCTTCATAAGCACCATGATTTAAAATATCGCCAACATCTTGCTCAGGTAAAACTCGAATGACTTGTAATTGAGCTAAATTTTTCCCTGCACCAGCGAATTCTATATTTTGTTCTTCGATTAAAACAGGATCATTGGCTTCTACAATAACTTTAACTTTATTTTCACTCATTTCTTGAAATTTAAACTTCGCATTATAATAACCAACGGCTTGTGCTGCTTGGTTTGATAATGTTCTAAGCTGAGGAACTGCCGCATTAAAATCAGAAAATGCTTCCGTTGTAAAACTCGAAAGTTTTGCTTTGATATTATTGGCTAGTATCGTTGGCGCACCTTCAACCTCTGCACTGATACGCTCTACTTTTGCAGTATCAAATTTTGCTGGACGAATACTATAAAGAATACGCTTAAAAATATTGGCTTCTTTTTTCGGCTCTTGATCTTCAACGCTCATGTCAGACAAAGTCCGACCAGACTCGTTGGCTTCAACCACAATTTTATTGTCTGCACGAATAGAGCGAATTAGCTCATTGACATCCTTTACATCTGTAGGTGCTGTGGTAATTTCAGAAATTTCTTGTTGTGTTGCATCATTTACCGTAATTTCAGGTGCCTGAGCCACACCATTTCGAAAGTTTTGTGCTTCGACTTTGGCTTCTTCTGCAACCTTAAAAATTTCATTCGCTAAAACACTATCAACATTATTTTCAGGTAGTTCTTCTAATTGTTCAAATTCGATCGGCTTAAAGTCGTTTAAAGTTGCAGGATTTTGCTCTTGCTGTTGCAGCATTTCTACACTATCTACAGCGACTTTATCCTGATTGATTTCCTTGATTCGTTCATCAATTTGGTCAATTTTTTCTTTGCCTAAACCTTGCTGTTCAGCTGCATTTTCAAGCTGTTTTTGCGTATTTCCAGCCAACGTTTGTGAGCGCGACTCCACATTTTCGGTCTCTAAGGCATGGGAACTTTGTGCCGCACAAACACTCAAAAAAATACTCGCACACAACAGTTTATTTAGATCATTTGTGTTAAAAATGCCATACATACAATGTGCAAGCATAGATTTTTTAAATTTGATTTTTGCTAGCATAGCAAGCTCTAAACACCATAATATATAAATGGAAAATAAGAGTAATGAAAGTTCCCAAAACCAACTGAAAACACTTGGCTTTTCACATTATCTTGGACGTTAAAAATATCATACATGATTTTGCGATATAGTTACCAAATGCTCACATTTCTTAATATAACTTAAATGAATGGCTTACTGAATGGAAAAAAATGAACATATCTTAGGAACTCGACGTTTTTTGCCCATGTTCCTCACCCAGTTTTTTGGTGCATTAAATGATAATGTTTTCAAAGGCTCATTACTACTTGTCATTACCTATGGTTGGATTCATTTAAATGGCACCTCCATCAGCACTTTAAATAATCTTGCGGCATTGTTATTTATTTTACCGTATTTTATTTTTTCTGCTACAGCAGGACAAATTGCCGATAAATATGAGCGTTCCTTTTTAGTTCGTGCAATTAAAATTCTTGAAATTTTCATTATGCTGCTGGCAACCGCAGGTTTTTTAATGGGCAATTTATGGGTTTTATTATTTGCCCTCTTTTTAATGGGTACTCATAGTACATTTTTTGGTCCCATTAAATACGCTATTTTGCCTGAAATTTTAAAACCCAATGAATTAATGTCAGGAAATGCTTTATTTCAATCAGGTACCTCGATTGCTATTTTATTAGGAACGATTATTGGTGGTGCTGTTATTTCAGTTTCGGCAGGCAATTTACTTTGGATTAGTTTAACTGTCATTATTATTGCTGTACTTGGTTTTATTGCCAGTCGTTTTATATTAAAACAACCTACTCTAAATAATGACTTAAAAATTGATTGGAATTTTTTTCGCACCAGTTTTCAAACCATTAAATATGCAAAAAGCTTACCTTTAATTTTTTTAGTTTTATTAGGAAATTCTTGGTATTGGTTTTATGGTGCTACCTATTTAACTCAGATTCCACAAGTGACTTTGCAGAACTTACATGCCAATGAAAATGTTTCTAGCTTATTATTAACTTTTTTTTCTGTTGGTATTGGTATTGGTTCATTGTTGTGCCGTAAGTTTGGTGGCAGTGAAGTGAATATTAAAATGGTGCCCATTGGTGCAATCGGTTTGACTTTATTTGCATTTTATTTTGCAGCAAGTTTAGCTTTTATTCCAACACATACAGGTGATTTAATGGGAATTGCCCAAGTCTTCCAAGCAGGTTGGGCATATTATCATGTGATGTGTGCTGTAACATTATTGGGGGTTTGTGGTGGTTTTTATATTGTGCCTTTATATGCCATAATGCAAGCATATGCACCTAAATCCCATCGTGCGCGTGTTGTTGCAGCCAATAATATTTTTAATGCAATTTTCATGGTTTCATCTGCAATATTCTCTATAATTATTTTAAGTGTACTCAAGCTTGATATTAAAATACTCTTCAGTATCACTGCGATTTTAAGTGGCTTATTTTGTATATGGTTACTCATACGCTTAAAACCATTACTTGCAACAACCCAAATTACTTTGGAGGATTGACATGCGTCATTACACGGGTATCGACAAATTTATTCATTCTTTTGATCAAGCCCTAAGAAGCTTAGTGCCAGGAACAACCTCTGCACAACGTGAGAATCCTTCAGTCAATACCGAAACTAAATTGGCAGTAAGCGAAGCGCGTCATGTTGCGGGTTTAATGCGTGTTAATCATAGCGGTGAAGTGTGTGCTCAAGCGCTCTATCATGGGCAAGCATTGACTGCAAAACTTCCTAATGTACGTCGTGAAATGCAAGCTGCGGCACTTGAAGAACAAGACCATTTAGCTTGGTGTGAAGACCGTTTAAAAGAGTTAGATAGTCATACAAGTTTGCTGAACCCTGTTTGGTATGGTTTATCTTTTGGTATGGGTGCATTAGCAGGAATCGCAGGCGACAAATATAGCTTAGGATTTGTCGCTGAAACTGAACGTCAAGTGAGTTTGCATTTACAACATCATATCAGCCAATTGCCACCTCAAGATGAACGCTCGCGTAAAATTTTGGTGCAAATGAATGAAGATGAACTGCATCATCGTGATACTGCTTTAGATGCAGGTGGTGTCAACCTCCCGATCCCTGTCAAAATTACGATGACGGCTATTTCAAAGTTAATGACTAAAACCAGTTACTTCATTTAGTTTTTAAGATTTATTTTCTTATAAATAGAGTCTAATCCTAGGCTCTTTTTTTATTCAAAAAAATTTTTGCACCAAAAGTGATCAAATGTATTTTTCAACTGCTTTTATTTTAAGCATTTCATACAAAAATACATAAAAAACTTAGAAAAATACCTAATATCAGGGATATCTATAAGCCTAGAATACAGGCACATTATATAAAACAAATTATTAGAGAAATTTTATGGTTAATAATGAGTTAAGTTTACCTGTTCCTGTAATTATTGTGGAGGATGAACCACTCATACAAATTCGTTTGAAAGAAATCCTACTAGATATGGGATACCATAAAGAAAATTTATTGTTTGCTACAGACTTAGCACAAGCCAATTCACTTTTAGAAAAGCATTCTGCTTCTTTTGCATTGGTAGATTTAGGTTTGCCTGATGGAAATGGAATCGACTTTATTAAAACCCTAAAAAAATATGATCCGAGTATTTTGGTTTTGGTGGTTTCTGCATGGAGTACTGAGGATGTCATTTTAAATGCCATTAGTGCAGGAGCAACAGGTTATGTCCTCAAAGAACGGGATAATTTAGAAGTCATGTTATCTATTCGTAGTATGTTACGTGGCGGTGCGCCAATTGACCCATTTATTGCCCAAAAAATTTTAAAAAAATTGCAAATTGATACCTTAGCAACACAGTCTAATCATCCAAGCAATAAAGAAAAAACTGAAGTATTATCAAAACGTGAACAAGAAATTTTAATTTTAGTTTCTCAAGGTCTAAGCAATAAAGAAATCGCTGATTTATTATCACTTTCACGCTATACCATTGAGTCACATATTAAACATATTTATAGAAAACTTGCTGTTTCAACACGAATTATGGCTGTAGATGCAGCACGTCATATGGGGATCTTAGATTGAACTCAGGTGTTTTCTCATGGCTGTTCCTGATCTTTTCTAGTCTCTGGATCATGTCTAGCCATGCGTCTACACCTTTAAATAACGCAAGCAATGCTCATTGTCATTTTAAAATTTTAAGCACTCAAGTTGCCCAAGTATCTCATTATAATGATCCTGTGCCGCAGACAGGATGGAAAACTGTAGTACTGCCGCATAATTGGGATATGGACTGGAGAAATTATTCAGGCACGGCATGGTATAAAATTATTTGGCAAAGACAGTGTGCATCTAAACTTGATCAACAACAACCTGCTGCATTCCTCATCGACCGTATTAATATGGCAGGTGCTGTTTATCATAATGGCGAATTACTTTGGCAAGATGAATCTTTAGTAGAGCCATTATCTCGTAGTTGGAATATGCCACGTATGTGGACACTACTCGCATCGACCATTCATACAGACCGCAATGAAATTTTAGTGAAAGTTGTGGGCGTCCATACTCAAGCTTCTGGAATCAATAACATTGAATTTAGTTCTGTAGATGATATTACTCAATTATATAAACGATTGGTTTTAGAACGACGCAGCACCTATGTGATTAACCTAATTATTACTTTAGTTTTAGGTTTAATGGGGTTATTTATTTGGTTATTTCGCCGTAAAGAATCTGCTTTTGGCTGGTTTGCATTAACCTCATTTTTTTGGATTGGATTCATTAGTAATATTTTAATGACGAAGCCAATCCCTTTAACAGATACATTAATGACAGCACGTTTGAATCTTATTTTATTGCTGGGTTATGTTTATTGTTTATGCTTATTTTCATGGCGTTTTGCACACAAAAATTTTAAAAAAACTGAATATTTTCTTTTAGGATTAACCATCATTTTCAGTGTAATTCTTTTTATTACACCTGTTACCTATTTAAGAGAGGTTAGCCTATTTTGTTTTCTCTATAGTTGTACTGTTTTTTTAAGTAATTGTTTATTTTTTCAATGGCTCGCTTTTAAAAATCGAAATGCAGAAGTTTTATTTTTAGCTGCTATTTTTTTAATTTTTATTATTATTGCGATTCATGATTTAACAATTCGACATGTTGATATTAACGCTTTTTTTTGGACACCTTTTGCTGCACCATTTACCAGTTTAGCCATTTCTTGTATTTTGGCTTGGCGTATTGCACAAAATATTAACCAAGTCGAATTATTTAATCAAAACTTAAGCCATACAGTTGAAAAAGTAACCGTTGATTTAGAACATTCCTTAAATAAAAAATATCAATTAGAAATCAATAATATTCGTTTACAAGAGCGACTAAACTTATCACATGAATTACATGATGGACTGGGTGGCTCTATTTCTCGTTCTATGATTTTACTTGATCTAAATGAGCATGTTGATAAAGCTCAAATGATGTCCATGTTAAAACTATTACGCAATGACTTACGTCAAGTCATTGATATGGGTTCTAGTGTAGGCGCAAAAATCCCTGACACACCGATTTTATGGGCAGCCCCTATTCGGCATCGTTTTGTACAAATTTTTGAAGAAATGGATATTGAATCTATTTGGCAAATTCCACCGACATGGGTGACTACACCAGCCCCTTTACAGTGTTTAACGCTCGCACGGGTTGCTGAGGAAGCACTAAACAACATTGTCAAACATAGTCAAGCGAGTCTAGTTCAAGTGTCTTTAATTGAAATAGAAAATCATATTTTAATTTTAGAAATTCAAGACAATGGGTGCGGTTTTGACCCACTAAGTGTGCAACAAGGCTTTCATGTTGGCTTACAAAGCATGCAAGTTCGGATTAAACGCTTAGGGGGTGAGTTTGAAATGCATTCTACTCAAGGTGAAACGACCATTCGGGCAACTTTACACATTTTAAAAGATCTTTCATCTCATTCACTTTCATAGAGATCAAAGATTAAATAAATCAAGAGTTATGGCTTATATGCTTCAACAGTATGTTCTTCAGGTGCAAACAAATCGCTCATTGAAAAAGATATGGGTTTGTCACTGCTTCATATTCTTGTTTTTCATTTTTTTCTTTATTTCTAAAACAAATGCTGCCCCTATTTCCCCTACAATTCAAGATATTTGTACCGCTAAAATCGAGAAAATAAGTGTTGCTCAAGGTTCAGGGCAAACTGGAGAATCTTTCCCCCAATCAGGTTGGCGTAATGTTGAAAAACTACCCGACTATTGGTCTAAAGAATGGAAAAATAATCAAAAAAGTGCATGGTATAGCATCGACTGGACATATCTTTGCCCAACCAATACCCATACTGCACAACAGCTCGTCATTGAAAATATCAACATGGCTGCACAAATCTTTTTAAATGATGAACTGATTTATCAAGATCAATATTTAACAGACCCTATATCACGAAATTGGCACTTACCACAACAATGGTTATTGCCCGCTGCAAGTTTAAAATATGGGAAAAATCAACTGATTATTCATGTCATTGGCGTCCCTACACAAAAAGCAGGTTTAGGACGCTTATATATTGGCTCGCCACAAAAAATGCAGCCAATTTATCAACATCATCTGACTGAGAAACGTACACTCACTATTCTCAATATTATGATTAATTTAGTTATTGCTCTGTTATGTATATTGGTTTGGTTATTTGATCGTCGTAATAAATCGTTTATTTGGTTTTCTATTTTAGGTTGTTTTTGGACGATGTATTTAATCATCGCGATGTATCCTAAACCGATTTTTCATTTAAATAATTTACAAGTTGATCAACTTCATCTCATTGTTTTCTGTTTTTATGTGACTTTTAGTTGTATTGCGATTTGGCGATTTGCCAAGCAAAAATTTATAGTCATCGAAAGAGCATTATGGGCTTTTGTTGCAATCAGCAGCATGACGATTTTGTTTACACCTGAACATTTTCAACCTGTGATTCATCAAGTAATTTTTGTACTTGCAGTGCTAATTTTTGTCTTAAAATGTATAACTTATCCTTATATTGCCTATCGTTCAAAAGTTCCTGAAGGTTATTTTTTAGCATTTGTACAAATTTCATTTCTTCCTATCGCCTTTAATGATGCTTATTACATGATGACACTTGAAGGCAGTGTTCTCTCTCCATACACAGCACCGATTACCAGTTTATTTATTGGTTTTGTATTGGCTTTACGTTTATCAAACAATGCCAAACGAATTGAGAATTTTAACAAAACGCTAGAAGATACAGTGCGAAATGCACAGTCCGAATTATCAACTTTGCTGAACCAGCAACATGCCCTCGCCTTAGACAATGTTAAATTACAAGAAAGAATCCATTTGGCACAAGATTTACATGATGGTATTGGAGGATCAATAGTTCGCTCCATTATTTTAGTTGACCATCATGAACATATTGAAAAACAACAAATGCTGTCTATTTTAAAATTACTACGCAATGATTTGCGTCAAGTGATTGATACCAGTGCCAGTTTGGACACCAAAACCCCCGAAAATCCTATTTTATGGGTGGCTTCTATTCGGCATCGTTTTGTACAAATTTTTGAAGAAATGGATATTCAGTCCACATGGACTGTCGCACCAACATGGGTGATTACACCCACTCCCTTACAATGCTTAACCCTCTTACGTGTTGCTGAAGAAGCTTTAACGAATATTGTCAAACACAGCCATGCAAACCATGTTGAAGTTAAATTACAACAACATCAACAACAACTTATTTTAGAAATACATGATAATGGGCAAGGTTTTGACCCACTCCTTGTACAACAAGGCTTTCATGTTGGTTTGCAAAGTATGCAAGTTCGTGTGCAACGTTTAAGAGGTCATTTTGAAATCCAATCCATCCCAACCTCAACTTTAATTCGTGTCATCCTTTATTTATAAAAGTGAAAATAAAAAAGAGAGCGTTACACTCTCTTTTTCAGTTATGTTTATATTTTATTTCGCTGAGAAAATTTGCCCTAACCAATTCCATAAAGCTGCAAAAAAATCAGCGATGGTAGAACCTGTCTGATTATTTCCATTTCCTTGATTATGGTCAGGATCCTGTGCATTTCCTCTGAGATCTAAATCAACAATAATCGGATCGTGATCAGATGAACGATAGGCATCAGCAGCATAGAAATCACGCTTTTGCTCATCTGTTTTATATTCTTCGTTATAATCCAGTGCTGTAGGCTCGTCAGCATTAATATGCCATGCAAATGCACGTCTTACCCGTGGATATAAATCTTGATCAGCAATCGCATGATCTAAATTTCCTGCACCACCATAACCATTGGCATCACTTGCCACACCAAAAACATAACTATAAGCCGTCTTAGCTTGACCGATTTTTTCATCATTTAATAAAGCTTTATAATTGGCTTTTTCAAGTTCTAAAATAGGTGCTTCTTTGGCGTAGCTATTAAAATCACCCACCAATAAATAATGAGGATTTGGTACTTTGGTTGGATTGGTGGCAATCCATTGACTCAATTTTTGTACCGCAGTTAAACGTGTTTGATTATAACAACCCTGCCCATCATTTTGGTCGAGATCCAAACCTGTTGCACCATCACAACGTTTTGATTTTAAATGATTTGGAACAATTGTAAATTTCTTACCACCATTTACAGCCTGAAATGTTTGTGCCATTGTCACGCGATTCATTTGCGTTGCATCATCATAAATGACAGCATCTTTTACAGGTTTCACACGTTTAGCATTATAAATAATCGCAACAGCAATCGCGTCGCTACCTAATTTTGCTGAATGAGGTGGAATCACATATTTCCAATCAGCACCCAAAGCTTTCGTTAAGTAAGCAACTGCACTATTTTCAGCATAGCCATTATTTGCAATTTCCATTAAGCCATAAACATCAGCATCAATTTGCTTTAAAGCACTGATAATTTTAAGATGTTGTTTATCAAATTCAGCTTGTGAGCTAGCACCACGTTCTGTAGGAAAACCTTTTTCTGCACCATTATCATAATTTAGGACATTAAAAGCAGCGACACGAATCTGTTGTTTTTCTTTCGCAATCACACCTGAGCGCAAATTACTGTCCTGAATCACTTCAGGTGCTGTATGACCTTGAATAGGTTGAATACGCCATGCATTAAAACGATATTCTAAAATACCCTCAACATTTTTGAGTTGATAACCTGAACGCAGTGTATTTTTAGCATTAAAATACTGTGGCAACCAAGGGGTTCTGTTTTGATTATTAAAACCATCATCTAAAATGATTTTTGAGAGCAAGTTTTGTTTTGCTAACTGAATCGCTTCAGGAGATTTTGCTGCAAATAAATTTGTTGGAATATACAAACGCCCAAGACTTAAAGACAAATCTCCATAACGCCCATAGCTATAGTTTTCACTCACTGTTAATGTTTGAGGCAATCTGACATACATCCCTTGATAGCGCTTTGGTACATGCCCTGTACTTGAGTTTAAGTCTGTAAATGGCAGAGTTAAATTTTGTGGGCTAACTAAACTTGCTGCATAAGTATTACACGTTTGAATATTACTGCTGAGTTGATCAATCTGTAATTGGTTTTGATAATTACTTAGGCGCCCTCTAAGAATAACTTCTTCACCAACTTTGCCCCCTGTTATATGACTGCTTGTAGGAACATAAACAAAAATCGCATTGCTTACGTCAGCTTTGGCTTTACTGTCCGCAGTTTGTACATAAAAACCTGAAAAACCATCTTGATAACGATAATCTGCGGTGATTACACCACGAATAATATAATTTTGATTTTGCTGTGCTGTTTGTAAATCAGCAATAGCGGTATCTGTTGCATTACAACTTATAGACGTTACAGGTGGTGTTACTGCCCCTGTTAAATAATTTGAAAAAGCGTTGCGATCTATCCATACTGTCCATGACTGATCTAAATTAAAATTTGCAGTACTCTCGATACTCACAACATTATTTTGTGTTTCTATACATTGAAAGCTATTTGCTACACTTTTAACTGCTGTTCCCCAGCCACCCTCGGGACGCTCTCCGACACGACCAAAACGGTCTACGGGCACTCCTCGATAAAGTAGAACTAAAGCATCATCACCATTAAAGGATAATCCTGCAACTTGATTGACCTGATCACCAATAGCTGCTTTTAACTCTGAACGACCAATGACGAACTTCTGCTGACTTGGCAACTCACCTTGTAATGTGACTGTTAAGGTTTTAATTGTACCGCCATTGCTAAACTGTTGGATTTCATAATCTGCTAAATTCACTTTACTGGCATCAGGATTATAAATTTCTAGACCTTTGCGATTGGCTGACCCATCAATATATTGGCTAAACATCAATTGTGCATGGCTTGAAAAAGAACAGCTCAGCAGCGTTAAACTGAGTGCAAGTGTATGTGGCTTGAATAATTTCATGATTTGAACATTTTTTGTTTAAATTAAATTTAGCTTAGTTTTCATACATGACATCGCCATGAATATTTCATGACAATTCCAGCTAAAGTGTTCACATTACACTTTTTATGCTTGAATTCTCTATAAAAGGTTTGACTTGAAAAGTAGAGTACTTAAAATAGCGCTTTTGTATTTTTGGTAATCCCCAAGCTTATGTCAAACGATCAAATTGGAGCGCAAGTTGTAGAGTTAGACAATTTGCACGAGCACCGTGAAATTGTGACTTTTATGCGTCGTTCTGCGCCTCTAAATACTTCACAACGTTCTGCGCTTGAACAACATCGTGATTTAATTTTGGAATACCCTGTTGGTGATTTACGCCAACATTTTCCACATCCTGAACGCCCACTTACTGTTGAAATTGGATTTGGTATGGGACGTTCGTTAGTACTCATGGCAAAAGCCAATCCTGAACGCAACTTTATTGGTATTGAAGTTCATGTTCCGGGTATTGCACAATGTGTCTATGAAGCAGGTATGGCAGAACTAAGCAACTTACGTGTTTTAGATGCAGATGCGATCCAAGTATTGCGCGAAATGCCAGACAATAGTATCAATACCATTCAATTATATTTCCCTGATCCTTGGCAGAAAAAGCGTCATTTCAAACGTCGTTTTGTTTCACATGACCGCATGCCTCTTGTTGAAGAAAAACTAGAAATTGGGGGAACTTTCCACGCTGCTACTGACTGGGAACCTTATGCTGAGTGGATGCTTGATGTTCTTGACAACCGTCCTCGCTTAGAAAATTTAGCAGGTAAAGGCAATAGCTACCCACGTCCTGAATGGCGTCCTCAAACTAAATTTGAGCGTCGTGGTATTGAAGCAGGTCACAAGATCAATGATTTTCTTTTCAAGAAAATAGATTAATGCTTTGGCAATGATCTATTGCCTAGAAATGATATAAGGTGATCAAGCTCAGTTGATCACCTTTTTTAATTTTATCACCATTCAAATGAGATTTTAATCTCATTTTTTAGAAAAACTTAAATTAAAACAATGCATCTTTAAAAATTTAAAAAATCACAATGGCAAATCACTCCATTCATTAATGGAATTTTAAATTAATTATTACATTGAATAATATATGTTATGTCTTTAATATTTTTAAAGCCAATAAAAATCTGAATATTTTTATTAGGTTATTTAAAACAAAAAGGAGCAAAAACTTGATTAACTCTGGATGTGTTAAATCGACGAAGGATCGTACAGCTTTAAAAAAAAATGTAACGGTGAGTTGCCTCAGCATAGCTGCATTATTGCTATCTGCCTGTAATTCATCATCTACACCGAGTACTCCCCCTGAAACCAGTAAAACCATTTCGATCAAACGAGATCAATATGGTATGCCGCATATTTATGCAGATGAAACCTATGGTTTATTTTATGGTTATGGATATGCGATTGCTACAGATCGTTTATTTCAAATGGAAATGTCTAAACGTACAGGCTGGGGTACGACAGCAGAAGTCTTAGGCAAAGAATATCTTGCTTTTGATATTGCTACACATAGTCGCTTTGATCCTGAATCAATCCGCCAACAACTCGACAAACTTTCTCCTGAAGATAAAGCCATTTTTGATGGTTATGCCGCAGGCTTTACACGTCGCGTTCAAGAAGTCATTGCCAATCCTGAACTTATGCCTAAAGAATTCATTGACTATGGTTTTAAACCATCAGAATGGAAGTCTGAAGATATCGCTATGGTTTGGGTTGGACTGATTTTAAATCGCTTCTTTGCATCAAGTTCTGAAGTTGCAAATTTAGATTTATATACAGAGTTACAAAAAGCCAAAGGTGCTGAGGAAGGAAAGAAAATATATAATCAATTGCGTTGGCTCAATGACCCTACCGCCCCAACCATTGTAGATACTGAAAATTCTCCATTAAAAGCTCAGGCTCAAATCAGTAAAAATTTAAAACCCATCTCAAGTTATAGCGCACAAAGTTATATGCAACAAATGCGTTTAACTATGGGAAATGGTGTAGTTAATGATGTACCCACTGCAAGTAATGCATGGGTGCTAAATGCAGATAAGACGCAAGAAGGTCAAGCAGTTTTATATAATGCACCACAACAAGGTTGGTATACACCTGCAATTACCTATGGCATAGGATTACATGGTGCAGGTTATGATTTAACAGGTATTACGCCTGTGGGCTTACCTGCAATTTTATTTGGTACAAATGGCAAAATCGCTTGGGGCTCTACTGTTGGCTCTTTAGATACCAATGATATTTATCAAATTCAGCTTAACCCATCTAACCCTAAAGAGTATTTGTATCAAGGGAAATATATTCCTTTTGAACATAAACAAATCAAAATTAAAGTTTTAAACCAAGAAGATCATCTTCTTGATGTCTACAAAACCAAACAAGGTTTTGTCAGTAGTTGGGACCAAAGCAATCATACTGCCTATGCGACACGTCGCAGTTGGGAAGGACAAGAAATTGAAACCTTACTCGGTTGGGCAGAAGCAGCCAAAACAACCAATTGGAAGGACTTTTTAACCCAAGCGTCACGTGTTGCGGCATCTATTACATGGTTTTATGCAGACACGCAAAATAATATTGGTGTAGCAGCACTTGGACGTTTACCTATTCGCCCGACTAACCAAAATATTCAGTTACCTGCGGTTGGTGATGGCTCAATGGAATGGCAAGGATTTTATGATTTTTCAAAAAATCCGCAGCAATTAAACCCAGCTAAAGGCTATATTGCGAGTTGGAATAATAAAGCCTATAACAACTTATTCGCTGATTCTTCTAACTTTTCTTATGTCGATCGCGTGAATGAAATCTTAGAACCATTAAAAGCCAAAGAAAAATTTAGCCAACAAGACATTTGGGAAATCAATCGTATTTCATCACGTTCTGATTTAAATGCGCGATATTTCATTCCAGATATGATTAAAGTTGCCAAAAGTGAACATGCATCTGCTTTGGCACAAAGTATTGCCCCATTACTTGAACAATGGGATATGAAATTAAACCCAGATAGTACAGGAAAATATTATCAAGGTGCAGCACCAACAATTATGCGTGCATGGTTAGATCAAATGATCATTTTGGTGTTAAAACCAAACCTGCCTGCTACAATTTATCAAAAATATACCGATACTTTATATCCTGTACAAAATGATCCGCGCAGTGCCCAACCTGCACCAGCATCTAAACTGATTTGGAATGCCTTACAAAAAAATGCAGGCGTTCCACAACAAGTTGACTTTTTAGGAGGTGAAAACCCCGATCATGTTGTGTTAAATGCGCTTGAGTTAGCCTTAAAACAACTTAAAACACAATATAAATCAGAAAACCCAAATGACTGGAAAACGCCAGTTGCCAATATGCACTTTTCTGCAAAAAATTCAGTGGGTATTCCTTGGGCTGATTTAAAATCAGAACAGCAATTATCGACTTATAGTAATGCAGGAAGTGCAAGCTTCAAGGTGGTACTTAGCCCAAATCAAGTGTCAATGTGCTCAGTCATTGCACCGGGTCAAAGTGGTTTTGTACATAAAAATGGTCAGTTAGATGCACATTTTGCAGATCAATTGGCTTTATTTGAAAGCTTTAACTGTAAGCAAGACCCTGTGAGCAAAAAGCAAATTTCTGAAGCGACAAAATCAGAAATCACACTAACATATTAATTTAGACAATAAAAAAGTGGCGTTTTATACGCCACTTTTTCTCACCAACACGAAAGTATATTAAGCATCATTTTCAGCAAGACAAATATTTAAAATACCATCTAATTCATCTAAAGAATTATAGCTGATGACCAATTTACCCTTTCCTTGCTTGTTATAGTCAATTTTGACATTGGCACTAAAACGTTCAGATAATTTTTGAGTCAATTGCTCAACATCAGGCGCAATAATCTTGGTTTTATCTTGCTTAGGTGTATTCCAATCTCGAACGAGTTGTTCTGTTTGACGTACAGATAAACTTTTTTCTATGACAACTTGTGCAATATGCAGTTGATCTTTGGCTTTCAATGTCAAAATTGCACGTGCATGCCCCATATCAAGGAAGCCTTGTTGCATAAAATCTTTGATTTCTTCAGCCAAACTTAACAAACGCAATAAATTACTGACTGTAGTACGTGCCTTGCCCACCGTATCTGCAATTTCTTGATGACTTAAACCAAACTCTTCGTGAAAACGCTGCAACGCCATCGCTTGATCAATTGGATTTAAATCTTGGCGTTGAATATTTTCAATGAGTGCTAAAGCAATCGCAACTTGGTCATTTAACTCACGAACAATTGCAGGAACTTCAGTTAACCCAGCGAGCTGCGCTGCGCGCCAACGACGTTCACCTGCAATGATTTCATACGGATGCTTTTCATTATCAATCGGGCGAATGACAATAGGTTGCATCACACCATGTTTTTCAATAGATGCCGCTAACTCTTGTAGGTCTTCTTCTTTAATGAAACGACGTGGTTGATATTCACCACGCGTCAATAAATGCACATTAATATATTTAAACTGACCCAAATCTAATGTTTGTGACTCAAGTTGTAATCTTTCTTTTTGAATAGAGCCTAATAATGCGTCTAAGCCACGACCTTTCGCCAAGCCTCGTTTTCTGGTGGTCATGCTTTCGTTCCTTTTTTCAATTTACTCTTTTTTAAAATTTCAGCTGCTAAATTTAAATAAGCAACTGCACCTTTAGAGCTTTTCTCAAAATAAATAATCGGTAAACCATGCGCTGGTGCTTCTGCTAAGCGTACATTACGTGGAATGACGGTTTCATAAAGTTTGCGACCAAAATACTGTTCAAGTTCAGCAGATACATCACGTGTTAATGCATTTCGAGCATCATACATTGTCCGTAATACACCCTCAATTTCTAAACTTGGATTCAGTGCTTGCTGAATTTTATCAATCGTCTGTGTTAAATCAGCCAAACCTTCCAAAGCATAGTATTCACATTGCATTGGAATCAAAACACTGTCCACAGCAGCCAAAGCATTCACTGTGATCAGGCTTAAACTTGGCGCACAATCTACAATGATATAATCAAATTGATCTGCTACTTCTTGCAAAGCATGACGTAAAATAAACTCACGCCCCTCATGTTCTGCAATGGCTAATTCTACACCTGCCAAATCACGATTTGAGCCTAAAACTTTATAGCCCACTTCTGATTTTGCAATTGCATTTTCAATCGACACTTCACCCAACAATACATCAGTGATTGAATACAATAAATCATTTTTTTGAACACCTGAACCCATTGTGGCATTGCCTTGTGAGTCCATATCGACCAATAAAACGCGTTTTTTGAGTACTGCCAATGAAGCAGCCAAATTGACAGCCGTTGTGGTTTTACCTACGCCACCTTTTTGGTTTGCAATTGCGATAATCTGAGCCATGGTAAACCCCAATTCCTAAGATGAATTAAATTTGTTTTAATAAAAGTAAATGACGTTGTTCGTCTAAACGTGGAACACGCAATTCAATAATTTCGCAACTAAATTGGTTTTTTAACTGTTCCACTTCATCTTCAGGAATTAAACCTTTCATCGAAGCAATGACACTGCTTTCATGCATAAATGGAGCTGATGCCGTCACAAAATCAGTCAATGATGCAAATGCACGACTGGTAATCACGTCAAATTTTCCTAATGCTTGAATACTTTCAGGGTTTTCGACGCGTGTTTGTACAGCAATCACATTTTGTAGTTTTAAATCGGCAATAAATTGTTTAAGGAAACGAATTTTCTTACCATTTGAATCTAACAATACACACTGACGTTCAGGTTGACACAGGGCAATAATCATCCCTGGCATGCCACCACCTGTCCCAATATCCAATAAACGACCTTCAGGTAAGTCATTTAAAATGCTTAAACTGTCCAAAAGATGTTTCACCAACATTTCTTTAGGATCACGAATTGCGGTTAAGTTATATGCTTTGTTCCACAGCACTAAAGCATCTTGATACTTTAATAATAGACCAAGCGATTCATCACTGAGTTTTAAGCCAAGCTTTTCACTGCCTTGTTTTAACTCTTGAAAAAATGGATGCATAAATACACAACATCTCTAAAAAATTAGGGGAAAGTATACCGATTTCTAAATCGTGGAACACTAGTGAACGCTGAGTTAATACGCAATTAAGCACATTAAGTCCAACTTAAGCATAGACACCTTGACGAATTTGTAAGTCTAGCGCCATTAAACGTTCAGGTGTTCCAACATCGACCCAAGCTGCTGACATTTTTTCCGCAGAAATTTTATTGTCTAACATCGCTTGTTTTAGCAATGGTGCTAAAGGTCGTTTTCCTTGCGCCAAACCATCAAACAGTTGAGGGTGAATAATCGAAATACCACTAAAAGTAAGGTTTTCACCCTGCACATTTTGATCGAAAGTATACGCTCGACCTTCTGCCAAGGTAAAATCACCATGGGGGTGTTGCTCAGGATTTTGCACAAAAACTAAATGCGCTAAATCACCATTTAACTTCACATCTAGCAAAGGTGCAAAATCAAAGGTTGTCCACACATCACCATTTAACAAAATAAATGGCTCATCACCCAACAAAGGCAAAGCATTGATAATACCGCCTGCTGTTTCCAAACCTTCGTCTTCACGTGTCCAACGAATGGTGACACCATATTGCGAACCATCACCCAAGGCACCAATCAGGACATCTGCTAACCATGCAGAGTTGATGATAATCTCAGTCACACCTATGCTTTTTAGTTTTTCGATGTGCCAAACGATCAAGGCTTTTCCGCCAACTTCAAGTAAAGGCTTGGGTTTATATAGCGTCAATGGACGCATACGATTGCCCAAACCTGCTGCTAAAATCATGGCTTTCATTATGCAACAACCTCGTATTTGCCATATTTTTTTTCAAATTTCGGCAAAACTGTAGCATGAATAAACTGCATAAATGGTTGTAATTCTGCATAAGGTTTAGATTCTTCAAGCAAATACCACATCACACGTGGTAAATCTTTTAAATAACCTGACTTACCATCACGCTCAAACAGACGTACAAAAATTCCTAGAATTTTAATATGACGTTGGATCGCCATGAGGTCAGCATCTTGTTTAAACTGAGCAAAATCACGATCTTGTTTTTGTGTTTCTGGTAATAAGTCATAGAACACTTTGAACCATGTATAAACACGCTCTGGATTCCATTGTACATAAGCATCACGGGTAATCGAGATCAAGTCATAGGTATCTGCACCGATTACAGCATCTTGGAAGTCAATCACACCGAGGTCTGTTTCATTGTCCAATTTCATCAAGTTACGACTATGAAAGTCACGATGTACAATGACTTGAGGCTGTGCCAATGCAGCATTGGCTAAAATCGCAAAAGTGCGTTTAATCAAGGCACTTTCTTCGGTTGTTGGCTGAATCTTTAAAGAAGGCAATAACCAATCTGTTAACAATTCCATTTCTGAAATCAGTTTTTCATATGCATACGCTGGAAAATGCCCTTCACCTTGAATGGTTTGAAGTTGCACCAACTGCTTAAAACTTTGTGCATAATACTCATCAACAGTCTGATCATTCAATAAAGTTGATAACAAAACATCACCAAAATCTTCGAGCAATAAAAAGCCTTGCTCAAGGTCTTTTGCCACAATATGCGGTACACGCACGCCATGTTGGTCAAAGAATTCATCAATCGACACAAAAGGTACACAATCTTCTTGTTCAGGTGGTGCATCCATCAACATAAATGTTTTATTATTCAAGCTAATTCGTGCATAACGACGGAAACTAGCATCGCCTGCTAAAAAGTTGATTTCAAATTGATCTGAATTGAGTACAGATGTTATCCATTTTTGTATCAATTGTTCACGTTGTGTTTTCATTTGCAATTAAATCTATTACAGGCTGATTTTTTGAAGTGCTAAGTGTAGCTACTTATCAACTTTTTCTCTATGATTCGACAATAATTAATTGCGATCTGCATACTTGGTTAATGAGACAAATGAAGCATCAGTTTAAATTTAATCCTTTAGCGACTGCTATTTTGACACTTCTTTGTGGAAGTTCAGTATCCAGCTATGCCGAAACAACGGACACTGCATCTGCTGCCGATAATGAAACATTAAAATCAGCAATCCAAGAAAGTTATCCTGGGCAAAACTTTTATAGTCAATATTATGTTGATAAAGATTCTGCTCAAGCCCAAGTTCGTGATACCCAAGGGGTCAGCAATCGCTATTGTGATGGTATTTGGGTAACACCATTTAACACAGAACAAAAAGCCGTATCACCTGAAGAAACGACATCTATCATCACCGCAGATCATGGGTACTACAATCCAAATGGCGACTCTACTTTATCTGGAGATGTTGTCATTGACCAAAATGGTCGTATGGTACGCGCTGACGAAGTGGTTATTGATAAAACACAAACCTTTGCTAAAGCCAAAGGTAATGTGCAAATGGCTCAAGGGGGCTTAATTGCACAAAGTGATGAAATTGATTACAACTTAAAAGAGCAAACAGGTGAGCTCAACAATAGTTTTTATATTGCTGAAGCAACACATGCGCATGGGCATGCGAAAAAAATTGAAAAGACCTCACCAAGTACGGTGGTTCTAGAAGATGCAAGCTATAGTACATGCCCTCCAGAGCAGTCACCCACATGGCAAATTAAAGCAAAAGAAATTGAACTCAACCAAGATACAGGACGTGGTGTCACACGTGGCACTAAACTGTATATAAAAGACACCCCTGTACTTGCTGTACCTTATTTTAATTTCCCGATAGATGATCGACGTACAACAGGGATTTTAAACCCAACCTTTGGTTTTACAAATGACGGTGGTATTGAAGTTGCTGTACCCGTCTATTTAAACTTAGCACCAAATTATGATGCGACCATTACACCTCGAATTATCAGTGATCGTGGTGTACAAGCTGCTGGAGATTTTCGTTATTTAACTGAAGACTTTGGTGCAGGACGTATTTGGGGAAGCTATTTACCTTCTGACAAAGAATATAACGACCAAGACCGTAAAGATTTACATTTATTACATGATTGGCAAATCAATGATCAATGGTCAACAAATTTAGAATATAACTACGTTTCAGATAAAGACTTTTTCTCAGACTTAGACAGTGATCCAAGTTCACGTACAGAGTTAAACCAACGTCGTGCATGGGAACTCAACTATGGGCATGGTATTCCTGGTTTAAACGCGCAGCTACGTGTTGAAGATTTCCAGACCTTGGATAAAACCATTTCTGATATTGATAAACCTTATGCACGCTTGCCACAATTATTAGTCAATTATGTCAAAGGTAACCCACAAGGTTTACAGTTTGAGTTTAATAATGATACTGCGTATTTTCAAAAAGATATCAATGATTTTAATCTGATCAATAATTCAGATTCTTCTATTTATCAACCTAGTGGTACACGTCTATATAACGAGTTTTCAGCACGTTATAACTTTAGAAACCCTTGGGCTTTTGCAATTCCTCAAGCCAGCGTACGTACTTTACACACATTTTATGATCAAAAGACCATTGACCGTATTGATGCAACCAATCCAAACCAAAGTAATGACAATAAAAACAAATCCGTTGTCGTTCCAGAATTTACTTTGGATACTGGTTTAACTTTTGAACGTGAAGGTAAATTTCTTCAAACCCTAACCCCTCGTGCTTTTTATGCTTATGCACCTTATGAAAACCAAAATGGTTATCCAAACTTTGACTCAACCACAGCATCTATTAGCTATGATCAATTGTTTAACCCTCGCCGTTTTTATGGGCATGACCGTTTAGAAGATAATAACTTCTTATCTTTAGGGCTAAGCTATAGCCTGTTTGATACAGTAGGTTTAGAGCGTTTACGTGCAGGCGTTGGTCAAAGTTTTTATTTTTCAGACCGCCGTGTAACACTCAATGAACAAGCAAGCCAAAAAGATGAGTTTGATACTGACCGTCAATCTGGTCCTGTCATTAGTTTATCTAGCCAGCTCTCTGAAAATTTCACTGTGAGTGCTAACTCTGCATGGATGTCAAATGGTGATAATGCTCAACGTGACTTCCAATTGTACTACACAGGTAATAAAGGCAACTTGTACAATATAGGTTACTTCTACCGAGATTATTTACCAGACCGACAAGATCAATACGATCAAGTGGTTGCATCATTTATACAACCTGTAAAAGATAATTGGCGTATTATGGGACATGTTCAATATGACATGGACAATAATGTCGCACGTGAATATCTTGCTGGTGTAAATTATGAATCATGCTGTTGGGGTGTTTCACTCTATGGTCGTGAATATTTCAATGATTTAGACAATGTAAATGATCCAAATGTTAAGCCTAAACGCGCAGTCATGGTTGAGTTTACATTAAAAGGTTTAGGTGGCTTAAACAATAAATTAGGCTCACTCTTGGAAAATCGTATCTTAGGCTTCGATAAAATTAATCAAACTTGGACACATTAATGAAGACGCAAAACTTAAAACAACTTTTTAAAGCTACTGCATTAGCATTATTTATTTCTTCATCAATGCCAACATTTGCTGCACCGACCAACCAAGTGATTGCAGTTGTTGGTGATCGAGCGATTTTAAAAAGTGACTTAGATCAAGGTGTAGCAGAAGCAGCTCATCAACTTCAAGCACAAAAGAAAGAAGTTCCATCTGTAGAATATTTACAGCGTCAAATCTTAAATCAATTGATTCTACAAAATGCTCAGCTTGAGCAAGTAAAACGTTATGGTTTAAAACTAGATGAAAAAACATTAAATGATGCTGTGCTCAAAGTTGCAAATCAGTCCGGTTCTACGAGCTTAGAAGCATTTCAGCAGAAGTTAGATGCAATTGCACCAGGAACCTATGAAGGACTACGCAATCGAGTTGCTGATGATGTTCTAATCCAGCGTTTACGCCAACAACAAGTCATGTCACGTATCAAAATTTCAGATCAAGATGTAGAAAACTTTCTAAAATCTCCTGAAGGTCAAGCTGCTGTAGGAAGTGAAGTTCATGTTCTACACCTACGCATCTCTGGAGATGCTGCACCAGAAGAGCTTGAAAATGTAGCTAAGCAAATTAAAAATGACTTAAACACAAGCAATGATGTCAAAGCTTTAGAACAAAAGTTCACAAATGAGCATGTAAAAATCGAAGGTGCAGATATGGGCTTTCGTCCACTTTCAGCAATCCCTTCTGAACTTTCAGCGCGTGTGAGTACACTTAACCCTGGTCAAACGACAGATTTGATCAAAGCACAAGATGGTTTACACGTTTTAAAATTAATTGACCGTAAAGGCAATGAACAAAAAGCATTGGTTACGCAATATGAAACACGCCACATTTTAATTAAAACTTCGGAAATTGTTACACCTGAAAATGCAAAACAAATGATTGAAAGCATCTACAATCGTTTAAAAGCAGGTGACGACTTTGCTACCCTTGCCTCTACCTATTCAAATGATCCAGGCTCAGCACGTGATGCAGGAAGCCTCGGTTGGGTAAGTCCAGGGATGATGGTACCTGAGTTTGATAAAGTCATGCAGAATACGCCAGCAGGTGAAATTAGCCAACCTTTTGAAACACAGTTTGGCTGGCATATTTTACAAGTACAAGATATTCGTAAACAAGACATGACCAATGAATATCAAAAACGTATGGCACGTCAAATCCTAGGTGAACGTCAATTTGACTCTGAACTAGATGGTTGGTTACGTGAATTACGTGCTAATACCTATGTTGAAATTAAAGATAAAAGCTTAGATGATAACAACCAGTCTCAATAATTTTATCAATAACACAAAAACCAGTCTCAATTGACTGGTTTTTTTATAAAAAAAGAAAAATATCTTCAATAAATAATGACCATACAATCAAAAATAATTTTTAATTAAAAACCAAATACAAAAAAGAAAATATATCATTGAAAAGTAAAAATATATTACAAAAATTAAAAAATAAACCTTATCATTTAATAAAGATATTATAGAAAAATAATAAAATACATCAGCTTATTTTTTTTACAGTAAATTTAAATGCTAAGTAAATTATTTATGGCACTCGCATTAGATGCAACCAATGTATTAAGCACTGTATATTTACAGTGATCTTTATTATTATTTTTAGCACATAAAAAAATGGGCACTCTAGAAGCACCCATTTCAATGCGTTAATTAAAACGCTTAATTTATGCAATAATCATGAATTAACGATTATTTTCATCATCTTGTACATCTTCAAATTTAGTTTCGCCTTCGAAACCTGAAGATGATTGACCGCCGAAGCCACCTTGGTTACCGCCGAAGCCACCTTGACCACCAAAGCCACCTTGACCACCGAAGCCACCTTGACCACCAAAGCCGCCTTGACCACCGAAGCCACCTTGGTTACCACCAAAACCGCCTTGGTTACCGCCACCGAAGCCGCCTTGACCACCGAAGCCACCTTGACCACCGAAGCTACCTTGACCACCAAAACCGCTAGCAGCTTGACCAGGAGCACCAGCAGGAGCACCAGCAGGACGAGGATTACGTGCAGGAACAACCGTAGAAATTGCATGTTTGTAAACCATTTGGCTTACAGTATTTTTCAATAAAACTACGTATTGGTCGAAAGATTCAATATGGCCTTGTAATTTAATACCATTTACAAGAAATATAGAAACTGGAATACGTTCTTTACGGAGAGAATTTAAGAACGGATCTTGTAAAGTTTGACCTTTAGACATTTTATACTCCAAAAAATTTTAAAAATCAGCGCAAAAACTATCTTTATTTTTCAATTAAAATTTATAAAAAAGATAGTAGGTAAATTTTGCTTTATCCATATAAGTTTCGCAAGTCTTCTTGTGCTTGCTTTATCGTCAAATAGGTTTTAAATTGGTGGGATTCTTGCAAAGATCGTAACCAAGTGTATTGACGTTTGGCTAATTGTCGTGTCGCGTACAACGATTTATCTTCCATTTCTTGCTTACTTTTAAGACTTCTATCACTATTTTTAAGATATTCTAAAGCTTGACGGTAACCAACTGACCTTGCAGAAGGTAAATTTTCGTTAAGATCATATTTTTCAATCAAAGCCTCCACCTCATTTAAAAATCCGATTTTCCACATATTTTTTAAACGAATGTCGATTTTTTGATGCAATTCTGCTCGATCGGGCAGCAAAGCATAATTATGGAAGTTATAACGGTATGCAATATTTTTAGGTTGCTCCGCTTGTAACTGCGTAATTGCTTGTCCTGTTAAACGATATACTTCTAATGCTCGAATGATTCGCTGCTTATCACTGACTTTAAATTTTTCACCCGCAAGAGGATCAACCGCTTTTAATTCTTCATAAACAGCTTGCCAACCTTCTGACTCACCTTTTGCTTCTATTGCCGCACGAACAGCATAATCTGCACTAGGTAAATTTGAAGATAAACCTTCAAGTAGTGCTTTAAAATACAACATCGTACCGCCAACAAGCACAGGGGTTTTTCCACGCGCGTGAATATCATCAATTAAGCCACATGCATCTTCGACAAATTCTGCTGCTGAATACACTTGCAAAGGGCTAATAATATCAATGAGATGATGTGGATATTGTGCTTGCTCTTGTTTACTCGGTTTAGCGGTACCAATATCCATATCTTGATAAACCAATGCTGAGTCTACAGAAATAATTTCAACATTGCCTTGCTCATAAAGTTCACATGCCAAAGCTGTTTTACCACTCGCAGTTGGTCCCATTAAATTGATAACAGGCATTTTATTTGACATGAACAACTACTCTCCTCGAGCAAATAATTTATCTAATTGTGCCAATGGAAAGGCACGCCATGTTGGACGACCATGATTACACTGACTGGCAAATTCAGTTTGTTCCATTTGACGTAATAAAGCATTCATTTCCGAAAGGCTTAACATACGATGCGCACGCACGGCACCATGACACGCCATACCTGCTAAAATTTGATCACGTTTTTGCTGTAATGCTTGTGCTTCATCATTTGGATCTAGATCATTCAATAACTCTGGTACAAGCGCTGTAAAGTCAGCTTTATGCAAAATAGCAGGAACTCCTCGCACAATGACTTGATCATCCCCATATTGGTCTATTTCTAAACCTAATCGCTCTAACTGAGGTTTCAATTCATCAATACGTGTGGCTTGCATTCGGGTAATTGAAATGACTTTTGGAATCAACAATTGTTGTGATGTCCAAAATTCAGGTTTGTCCCATGCCATTTTCATTTGTTGTAATAAAATACGCTCATGTGCGGCATGCATATCAACAATAATTAAGCCTTCGGTATTTTGAGCTAAAATATAAATACCATGTAACTGTGCAATGGCAATGCCTAAAGGATATTCATCAACTACTGCACTTTTTTGCTGTTTTAAAGCTGCTACAGACTGATCAAAAGATTCTTGATCTGATACATGTTGTACCGTAGATGAGTGATCTTGCTCATCTCGTAATGGTGCAAGATAGCTTTTTAGCGCATTATTTAACTGCGGTGAACTACGATATTGTGGTTGCGGTTGATAATGCACAGCTTTGGGTTCTTTCGAACTAAAATCAGTTAATGTATCAGCTTCAGAAGGATTAGGAGAATTGACACTAGATAAACTTAGGCTATTTTCCTGTATCTCAGGTTGCGTGAATGACGCATTATTTTGATGAAGTTGGAACTGTTCTTGATAACGCGGTTGAATAGGCTGCTGCATCGCTTGCGCCTGTTCTGTTTTCATTGCGCTCGCTAAATCTGCCGTTGCTGTTTGAAATTGTGACAATGTTTCTTTAGCAAAATGTCGTACAAATTCATGCACTTCACGTTGGTTCAAAAAACGAATTTCATGTTTAGTTGGATGCACATTCACATCAATATTTTCAGGATCAACTTCTAAAAATAACAAATAAGCTGCATGTTGATGCCCATGTAAAATCCCATCATACGCCATACGTAATGCATGAGAAATTGTTTTATCTTTCACAATACGCCCATTTACATAAACATATTGTAAATCTGTTTGTGCCCGCGCATCAGATGGATGCCCCAACCAACCAGATAAACGCATACTAATGCTATCTGCATCAATCCAATAAGCATTTTCAGTAAATTGACGACCTAAAAGTTGCTGCACTCGTTGAAAACGCAACTCACCACTATCTGCTACAGGTAGATTCAAACGAATATTATCGTTATGTTCCAACACAAAACGAATATCAAAATGAGTTAAAGCTAAACGTCGAACAATTTCTTCAATATGACCAAATTCTGTATTTGGCTTTTTTAAAAATTTACGACGCGCTGGAACATTAAAAAATAAATCTTGGATACGAATATGCGTACCCTTTTGACTTGCAACAGCCTGAATTTCTTGATGATCAAAAGCTGTGCCGTTCACTTCAACCTGATAACCAACGCCAGAATCATCTTGACTACTGATCAATGTTAAACGTGATACAGCCGCAATAGATGCTAAAGCCTCACCACGAAAACCCAAGCTTACAATTGCGTGTAAATCATCTGCTGTTTGAATTTTACTGGTTGCATGGCGTGTCACAGACAACGCTAAATCTTCAGGATGAATCCCATGACCATTGTCAATGATTTCAACCAAAGTGCTGCCGCCATTTGCAATACGTATAATTAATGCTGTTGCACCAGCATCAATGGAATTTTCTAATAATTCTTTAACAACTGAAGATGGGCGCTCAATCACTTCTCCTGCTGCAATTTGGTTAGCCAATGCAGGATGTAATGTTTGAATTCGTTTTAAATTCACTTCTTGAGTTGACATGCGACGACCTATACGGCTTTTGCCTGTAACTGTTCATAAAGTACCGCATCATTTAATTCAATGATGAGCTTACGTACATCTTCATCTTCTGTTTTTAACAAATTTAAGACAACATCAGCTTGAGGGATTTCCTCACCACCTTTTGATGGCCATTCAAATAAAAATAATGCATTTTCGATATCTAAATAATCACGAATACCCATTAATTCAAGCTCATAAGGATCATTTAAACGGTATAAATCAAAATGAAAAACGCTTTTACCATTGATCTCGTAAGGCTCAACTAATGTATAGGTTGGACTTTTAACAGCCCCTTGATGACCTAATTTTTGTAGCCAATAGCGTGTTAATGTTGTTTTTCCTGCACCTAAATCACCAATCAAATAAACTACACCTTGAGCAATATGCTGCGCCAATATTTGCGCTAGTGTTTGTGTGTCTTGCTCATTGTTTAAGCTTAGTTGAACTGAATACTGCATTTTACTCACTACAGGGTAGAAACAAGTGACTATAATAACACTGCAACCATTTAAAACCTATTCACGATCCCGTAGAATTTAACCAACAAAAGTGTAAAAGCATTTTATTCTTAACCTTGTTTTATCCCAGTTGGATCTCTATTTTTGATGCAAACTTTACATTCAACCTTTATTCCACCCATGATAAATGGTGTGAATGCCAGTCAAGTTTATTTACCCAAATTTGAAAATAGACCTCACTCTTTATTTGATTTTTTATGTGAAAAATTCCCACATATTACCCCAACAGAATGGCAACAACGTTTTCAAGATCAACTTATTTTTGATGAACAAGGTCAAATTTTGACGCTTCACAGCATGTATCTTGAAAATACGCATATTTATTATTATCGTTTTTTAGCACACGAAATTACTGTTCCTTTTAAAGAAGAAATTTTATTTGAAAATGAACATTTTATTGCGATAGATAAACCACATTTTTTAACCATTAGTCCGACAGGTAAGTACTTACAAGAAACACTACTTGTTCGACTTAAAAAACAAACCCAAAACCCCAATCTAACCCCAATTCACCGTCTAGACCGAGAAACAGCAGGTCTTGTTTTATTTTCCAAATGCCCTGATACACGCGGTATTTATCAACAACTTTTTGCAGAACGACAAGTACAAAAGCTCTATCATGCCATTGCACCCTTTAATGCTGATTTAAAGTTTCCACAAACTGTCCAGTTAAGAATGGAAAAAGGGCATCCTTTTTACACCATGCAAGTTGTGACAGGTGAAGTTAATTCAATTACAGAAATTGATTTAATTGAACATAATTTCAAATGGGCAAAGTATCAACTTAAGCCAGAAACAGGTAAGCAGCACCAGTTACGTGTACATTTAAATCATCTCAATATCCCTATAAAAAATGATCCATTTTATCCTGAAGTTTCACATAAAGATGATGCTGATTTTAGTCAACCCTTACAGCTATTGGCTAAAGAATTGGCGTTTTTTGATCCAATTAGTCAACAAAAAATGTACTTCATCTCAAAAAAAGAACTGACATTAGCATGACAACGTAATGACGTTTTGTGTTTTTTGAGTAGCAATTATTGAATTTACATTTAGTTTGATTAAAATGAAAGCTTCAAATTTCACTTATTTTTTGGTTAATTGATGCGAAAAACCGAAGTTTATCAAGTACGTCTTGATTCACAAGAAAAAAAGCAAGCTTTTGCTGTTTTTAAACAATTAGGGATCACACCTGCACAGGCAGTTCGTTTATTTTTCAAACAAGTTGTATTAACCAAATCTATTCCTTTTACTATTGAAAATCAAAACATAGACATGGAGCAATTATTAAAGCTAAAAAATACAAAACGTACAGAAAACACCCAAAAATCAACTTTAGATGAAGAAGACATTTTTGCAGAACTCAATGCCATCTTAAATGAAAAAAGTGACAAAACTTAACAGTGTCGCATTTGCAAACAATTTACTGAGTTGAGCAACCCGTTTTTTCGTTATTATTTCTTAGAATGATAACAACAGAGAGAACAGGATGATCGTCAAACGTGCAACTGAACTAGATTTAAAACAACTTTCTGTCTTATTTGATGAATATCGCCAGTTTTATGGTGCATCATCCAACCTTCAAGAATCTTATAATTTTTTAAAGCAACGTTTTGAAAATAAAGAAAGTGTTATTTTTATTCACATCAAAAATGAAGTGATTACAGGTTTTGTTTTACTTTATCTAGGTTTTTCCTCTTTAGCTTGTTCAACTTATTATATTTTGGATGACGTTTATGTTACGCCTATTTATCGCAGACAAGGCTCAGCAAAACAGTTGATTGATACTGCTATTTTATTTGCTCGTCATGAAAATGCTTTAAGAATCAGCCTAGAAACACAAAAAAATAATTATCAATCCCATCAGCTATATGAGCAAATGGGATTTGTTCGAGATGATGAATTTTCTACCTATCATTGCTTTTTAAAATAAAAATCAATGAAACAGCAAAATTTATAATTTTATTTTTCTATATGCTGAAATATATTCAATGAATTATAACGTGACAATTAATTCATCTAAATTTTTTGCAGCCCGAATCTGCTGCTCATCTAAAAATATAAACTCACCTTGTGCTAATTGCCCTAAATCTAATAACCCCACTTGCTGTCTATGCAATGTAATCACCTTATTTCCTACAGCAGCGAGCATACGTTTTACTTGATGGTAAACACCTTGATGAATCGTTAATGATAATTTATTTTCTGATATTTTTTGTACATCTGTTGCAGCAAAAATACCTTTTTCATTTCGAAGCTCTACACCTGATGTGAGTTTTTCAATTTGTTCCACACTAATTTCATCTGCTGTTTCAACAATATACACCTTAGGTACATGTTTTTTAGGGTGCGTTAATGCTTGTAAGAACTTACCATCATCGGTCAATAAAAGCAGACCTGTTGTATCCTGATCCAAACGACCAATACATTGCACTCCACGATTCAATAACAGGTCATCCACCAAGTCAAAAACACTAAAGTGATGTGTAGCCTGATGAGAACATTCATAATTTTTTGGTTTATTCAGTGCTAAATATACATGTTCACGATAAAGATAAGCTTTACCATCAACTTTAAAGTTTAATTGTTGTTCTGATATTTTAAATTTTAAATCATCAATCACTTGGTCTTCAATTGTTACTGCACCATTTTTAATGAGTTGTTGGCAATATTTACGACTTCCAAAGCCTTGAGATTGTAAAATTTTTTCGAGCAACATTCTGATCTACCATCGTATGAATCTAGCCTAAAGATTGTAGCCGAATCGCCAATCTTTGTATGCCCCATTTAAGATTGTTATACTATTCAAGCTTTCCTCAAATGCTAGTCTCCTACCTTCATGATGAATTTTGCGTCACATCTAGATTTAAACTTAATCGTACTTTTAGTTTTATTGGCATGTGGTATTTTTAGTCATAATAGTGCAGTCACGATTGCTGCTGCTGTATTGATTGTTTTTCGTATCACGCCTCTTAGTGAATATTTTTATCTTCTTCAAAATCATGGGTTAAACATTGGTATCATTATTTTAACGATTGGTGTACTCACGCCTATAGCAAGTGGTAAAATCGCAGGAGATGCTATTTTAAAGTCTTTCCTCAGTTGGAAATCCTTGCTAGCAATTGCGATTGGGATCTTAGTTGCATGGCTAGGTGGACGTGGCGTGAAATTGATGAGTAATCAACCAAATATTGTTGCAGGTTTATTGATTGGTACAGTAACTGGCGTTGCTCTGTTACGTGGTGTACCTGTTGGTCCACTCATCGCAGCAGGTTTATTATCCATTATTATCGGGCTTTCTTAACATTTGACAAAAAAATAGCTCAAAGAGGAGTACTCACTTTGAGCTAAATAAAATCAACACATGAAAAACTTAATGTGTTAATACAAAAAACAATATCATCTAAATTTATCAGAATCAACCGATTATTGAGTGACTTTTGTAGCATTTTCAGGTTTATAGTTCACTCGATATTCGCTTAAATCAAAGTGTTTCATTTTTTGTTTTAATTTAAATGTTGTCCAAGGCCAAACCGTACTATTTTTACCATTTTTATCAATAAAATAGCTTTGACATCCGCCTTTATTCCATACTGTTGTTTGTAATGCAGCTTGAACCTCTTCATTAAATTTTCGAGTAATTTCAGGATGCGGTTCAATTGTATGAATACCTAATTTTAACGCCTGTCGAATTGCATCCATAATATAAGTTAATTGAGCTTCAATAATAATAAATGCCGAAGAACTGACTGCAATATTTGGTCCAAACATTAAAAAACCATTTGGGCAACCTTCAACCATCGTTCCCATATAGCCTTCTGCGCTACCCTGCCAAACATCAGACATTTTTTGATTAAAACGGTTATAGACACGACTGGCTATAGGTGGGTCTGCAATTTCAAAACCTGTGCCCAAAATAATCACATCAGCTTCACAATGTTCACCATTTGCAGCAATCAAAGTTCGACCTTTGATTTCTGCTAGTGCATCCGCAATAACATTTACATTTTTTTGTGCTAATGCAGGATACCAATGATTTGATTGCAAAATTCGTTTACAACCCATAATAAAGTTTGGTGTTAGTTTTTTACGTAATATCGGATCTTTCACTTGAAAGTTTAAGTGCCATTGAGCAATTTTTTGAAATTGTGTCATTGCCGCAGGACTTTGAATTCCTCCATTTATGCTTTCAAAAATCCCATACACTGAGCCGCGCATAAGCTGCTGAGTAAAGGGTAAAAATTTAAACATAGCTCGTACAGGTGCAAGTAATGGCATATCTGATTTTGGCAAAATCCATTGTGCGGTACGTTGAAAAATGGTCAGTTGTTTTACATCTGGTTGAATCTGTGGGACAAATTGAATCGCTGATGCACCTGTACCAATGACAGCAACACGCTTTCCTGTTAAATCAATATCGTGTCGCCAACGAGATGAATGGAAAATTTCACCGTCAAAAGATGTAATTCCTTTAATATTTGGAATCACGGGTTCATGCATTGGACCACATGCCATAATCGCAAATTGAGAGCGAAACTCCCCTTGATTTGTTTGAATAATCCAACACTCATCTTCATCTGACCATGTTGCTTGTAATGCCTCATGTTCCAGTTTGACATGTGGCATAATTTTATATTGATCAGCAACATCAAATAAATACGCTTTGATTTCAGCTTGAGGGGCAAAGACACGACTCCAAGCAGGATTTGGTGCAAATGAATAAGAGTATAAAGCTGAAGGAACATCACAAGCACAACCAGGATAAGTATTTTCACGCCATACCCCACCTAATTCTGAAGCTTTTTCTAATAGCACAAAATCATCTATCCCCATTTCTTTGAGCTTAATGGCTGCACCTAAACCAGCAAAACCACCACCTAAAATGGTCACGCGATGATAATGATCGAAATCACTTAAGTTTTCATTTTTTTTGTTGTGTTGCATGTTTTAAATCACGAAATAGCACTGCAAATCAATCTGTCAAAACCTGACCTATTTGTCAATTTCCTGATTAGACAGTTTTAAGCATTCTGTGATGCTTTTTGCCAGTGTTCACCTATTATCAATAATTTAACAAAATTTCAAAAATACCATTTTAAAAAATTAAAAATTGGCAAATTCTGACAATAAAAGGTGCAAATAACACCATCAAAATACCTGAAATAATCATGGATAAACTGGCAATTACACCTTCTAATGTATGGCGTTGACGAGCTTTGGCAATGCCCATTGCATGCGCTGCATTGCCCAATGCTGCCCCTTGTGCGATACGATTTTTAAAATTCATCCAAAGCAATAACATATCGCCAAAAAGCAGACCGACCAAGCCCGTGATCACGGTAAATAACGGAATTAAACTGATGGATCCACCCAATTTTTCTGTTAACACCAAGGCAAATGGAATGGAAATGGAACGCGCCAATAAACTGTTGGTGACAATATCATCAAAATCAAATGCTTTTGCCAATGCCCAACTACTCAACATACCCACCAACATGGCAACCGCTGAACTGACAATCAGCACTTTGAAATGCTGTCGAATCATTTCCCGATAACGGTACACAGGAATGGCAAAAGCCACGGTAATGGGTCCAAGCATCGCCACCAGATATTGGGTATATCCATAATAATCAGAAAAATCATGATGCAGGATCACAATCAATAGCATGCTCAGTAAAGGCACCGTAATAATGGGTGAAAAATAAATTTTCTGGGTTTGAACAAAGCATTTTTTTGCAAAAAAATAGCACAAAACCGTCCACACCAAATAAAAAATACCCCAAAACTCAGTCATGCCTCGACATCCTCATCCAAAAACAGTCGCACTGTTCCTATTGATGCCATCATCACCAACGCTGTACTGATAAAAATCACCACAAAAATTTTCCAGCCACTGTGCCAAAGCAACTGTTGATATTGAAGAATCCCGACCACAGGCGGAATAAAAAACAGGAGCAAGTCAGCCAGTAACACATCTGCACCCTGTTCCACCTGAGTCAGTTTCAGTCCGTTAAAATGCAATAATAACAGTAAGATAAAAAAACCCAACACACCGGATGCAATCGGAATATGCAGGATTTTTTGTAAAATAAAACTCAACCCCCAAACCAATAGAATGACCGTTATTTGTCGTGCAATAGTGACCATATTGCCAAGCCTGCCTAAACGCATGGCACATTATCCTGATACCTTAAACGCCGAGACAAGGGTAAGCCCAAAATCGCTTTAAGCGAGAAATTGGACATGTTTGAGACTGGCTTGATGCTGTAAACGGGTCTGCATATATTCGGCATATACCGATAATTTTTCATAAATATGTTCAGCATAGAACATATCATCCACCAAATGCGTCGCCTGAGCACGGTTATAACTGCCATAGCACAATAACAATTGTGCATTGAGCGTGGCAAATTTCCCACACAAGGCAACATATTGATCATCCTTGTTTTTAAATAACAGTTTGCGCATATTCACATCATCAACTGCGATGATTTTATCCTGTGGATCAGTGCTAATCACATGGATGACCACCCTGAAAAACTGTTCAATTTCGGCAATGATGGCAATATCCAGTTTCAATGCGGTAATCAGGAAAATTTGTGTAACATCGGCACGGCACAAAGCTTTGAGCAAGGAAAAATATAAAAATTCCACTTCGTCTAATTCATTTTCATCCAAATCCAGATATAGATTTAAAGCAGACAATACATCATCAATTTTCAAATTTTGTTTTTGTTCCGCCTGATAATAACGGTTCAACACATTGAGTACAGATGGCGTTGCAGGGCTATGGTAGATCACACTTTGATTCAGATTTGCCAAAATAAAGGGCGCAAATAAAAAAGCCAGACTGCTCTGTTGCTCTTGAATGGCAGATTGGGCAATATAATGTACTTTGGAGGTGGAAAATTCACGTAAAACTTTGGCACGTAATAAAGTGGCTTCCAGATTGACATAGTGCTGTTCGAGTTTTTTGTGTAGCCGCTCTGAAAAGCCTTGCTGCTCAATCAGCATTGAAATTGCATTCATTTTTTCAGTTACAAACACCGTAGCACCTCTGCCCTTTCATCCTTTATCTTTAAAGATTTTAGATCCTAAGTCTAAGAGTGTGTAGCTACAAAAAGTCAGGAAAAAACTATAACAACATCATCAGCACAATTCATTCTGTTATATTTTATAATATTTAAAATGTAAAATTTCATCCTCATCTTCCGTCCAATCTTTTGAGTGCTTTCCTATGTACAAATCAGAACAACTTGCTCTCAGTCTCAAGCACTTGATTGAAAGTGGTGCATGGAAAGCTCACGAAAAATTGCCTTCTTTGCGACAACAGGCGGAAACATCAGGATTCAGCTTAATTACAGTCATGAATGCCTATCAAGAGTTGGAGGCGCAGGGACTGATTTATTCCAAAGAAAAACTGGGTTATTTTATTGCTGAAGATCCAGACAGTGTGGAAATTGCCAAGACAGTGATTCTGAATGAAAAAATAGAAATTAACTCAACGGTGTTTCGTTATTTAAAATCCATCCAGTCGGAACAGATTGTGCCCTTTGGGATTGCTTTTCCAGACAGCCAATTATTGTATTCTTCCAAGCTCATGCAAACTTTGGCACAGCGTGCAAGACATCGACTCAGCTATGAACAAATGCCAAGTTTGCCTCCAGGCAATCTGGAACTACGCAAACTTATTGCACAGCGTTATTGTATGCAAGGCATTCCCACCGATCCTTCCGATATTGTCATCACGTCTGGTGGTCTGGATGCGCTGAATCTGGCTTTACAAACCCTGACCAAACCTGGGGATTATATTTTACTGCAAGAAACTATTTTCTATGGGGCGTGGCAGGCGACAGAACATCTGGGTTTAAAGGTCATCACCATTCCTGAACACCCTGAACATGGACTCGACCTTGAAGCTTTTAAAAATGCTGTGTCAAATTATCCAATTAAAGTCTGTTTACTCATGCTCAACAGTCACAACCCGATTGGGTTTACGGTCAGTGATGAGATTAAATTACAATTGGCAAAATTATTGCAGGAACATCAGATTTATCTGATTGAAGATGATGTGTATGAAGAACTCTATTTTGATCATAAAAAACCCTTGTCGATGAAGTATTTTGATCAACAAAATCTGGTCTTGCATTGTTCTTCTTTTTCTAAAACACTGGGCGCAGGTTTTCGTATTGGTTGGGTTTATGCAGGCAAATTTTCTGAAAGTATTCAGCATTTGCAATTGATGAGTACGCTCTCCGTCAATTCATTTATTCAAAGTGCCTTGGCAGATTATTTGTCACATCGTTATTATGAAAAGCATCTCAAAACCTTAAGAAACACCTTAAAGCGTTTAAAAAATCAGTATTATCAATATCTCAGTAAAAGATTACCTGAAACATGTAAGGTGCATTATTATCCATCGGGCTATTTTTTATGGATCACTTTGCCTGAGCAAATCAACAGTAATATGCTTTATCATGCATTATTACAACAAAATATTGGTATTGCTTCGGGGGCTTTATTTTATCGTTCAGAACAAGCACCGCATCATCTTCGGATCAATTGTTCATTTGAATTAAATCAACACACTCAAAATGCTTTAGATCTATTTATTTCTGCCATTATTCACTTTAAATAACTTCAGCGTTATTTTCTGATTGATTGGCTTATTTACTTGAAAAAGACTGTAATATCTTGTTTAGCTTTTAATTTTTGAATGATTTAAAAATCCGTCATCTGCATAAAACTGACAGATTTCATGAATCAGTTTAAAAGCTGATATTAAAAAATCATGCTTATTTTTTCATTTTTAGAGCGACTAAAATACTTCTCTAATTTCCACATTTGGATCATAAGCATCTAAACGCTTTGCCAACACATGTAAATGCCGAGTGGGTACAGCAGGAAATAAATGATGCTCTACATGATAAAACATATTATAAGTCACGACTCGCTTAAACTCATTTCTCACAGTACGTGCCATATAAATATGATCTTCAGTATCATGATGGACTGTCCAAACTGCAAAAAATGCCGTCATACATTGTCCTATTAGCATTGCCAATACATGATATTTTAAAAAAGTAAAATCTAAAATTGCAAAAACTAAAATCAGAAATAATACATTTGCAATCAACTCTGCAAACATCCATTTTTTCTGAGTTTTTGTGCCAACTTTAAATGCTTTTTGATGCAACATGAGTGGAAAAAATGGACCAAATAATAAGGCTTGCCACCATTTCATACGGGCACTTTTCGCTTCAACATCTTCATCTTGCATACAAAATTGGTGGTGTCGTAAATGATTAATTTGTACAGCATGCATTGAACCTAACATGAGAATGCTTAATACCCACATGACCCAATGTGTTTTTTCTCGGCTTATTCCAAGTGCAAAATGAAAAGCATTATGCACTTGACGTAAGCCTGTTAAAAAAAACATAAACGAACAAAATAATGCCAATGGATACCAAGCCAAATACGCAAAAGCCAAAGATGCACATAACCAAGGTATTGAAATCAATAATTCAGAAATAACATCTCTTGTTTGTAAATGTACTAAATCTTTCCATTGCACGACTTTTAATAAATATTGTTGATCATTCATTTTTATAAGTTTTTATTTAGAGAATAAAGTGACTATAAAATGAACATATTTTCTTTGCAAGCTAAATATAGCTTAAGACTATTCTATTTTTTGTCGACTGATAATCTGCTCACTTAACATGCGGTAAATATCAGTCAAATGAGGTTGTTGTGAAGCAGCTAACATTTCTTGATGCATATTCAAAATTACATGGTCTCCACGCATCGCAGGACCTGTTTGCATCAATCTAGGTTCATTTTGAACCGCTTTTTGAGCGGTTTCTAAAATCAAAGGAGACAATAAACTAAAATCTACTTGTTGAGCATCAAGAACTTGTTTTGCCATGTCATAACATGCATTACTAAAATTACAGGCAAATACAGCAGCTAAATGTAAACTCAAACGCTGCTCTGAAGAATAGAGATAAACCCTATTACTTAGGCTATTTGCAATTGTTTCTAGTTTTTGTTGACTCGCTGCGGACTGTGCTTCAATAAATAAAGGGGTATTTTCCCAGTCAATTTCACGATCAAAACTAAAGGTCTGTAAAGGATAAAATACGCCTACATTCTCATAATGGTCAGCCAATACTTTTAAATGTGTACTTCCAGAACTATGCGCAACCAGTGTATTTTTTAAATAAGGTTTGAGCTGCTGTATCACCTGCGCAATAGCTTGATCACTTACAGCAATAACACATAAGTCTATATTATCTTGAAAATCTTGAAGATGATGGATTGCTTCTGCCTGCACAAGACTGGCAAGTTTTTGTGCATTTTCAAAATGAGTACTAAAAATTTGTACGATTTGATACTGCCGAGCAAAAGCCTGTGCTAAATGGGTTGCAACTCGACCCGAACCAATAAAACTTATACGCATCATGTCAATTTCTCAATTTTAGACTTTATTTCTAGCTGCATATTTTCAAGATAATCTAAAATGAAAGCAAATAAAAACGAGCGACCTAAATCGCCCGTTTTAATGCTATTGGTGATTATTGCGTTTTTTCTTCAACCCCGTTGTTATCTACTTCACGCACTGTACCTGTTTCAGTATTAATCACTTCAAACTCAATGCGGCGATTTTTAAATTGCCCTTCTTTGGTTGCGTTATCTGCGACAGGTTGGTCTTGACCAAAACCTTGTGCTTGTAATTTACTTGGGTCTACACCTTTTGCAACCAAATAATCTACAACCGATTTTGCTCGTTTTTGTGATAATGCTTTATTTGCTTCAGCATTTCCTGTCGAGTCGGTATAGCCTTTTACAACCAATTGTACATTCGGTACTTTATTCATTAACGCTGCGGCTTGGTCTAATACCGACTTATTCACATCAGGAATCTCAGCGGATGCTGTCGCAAAGTTAATGATCTGTAAGTTTAATGCAGTCGCAATATCTAAGGGACGAACTTGATTTGGGTCAATATTGCTCAAAGCTGCTTTCGCTTTGTCAATGCTGCTTGTCACCGCTGCACCCTCATCTAAACTTGCTGCTTCACCTACAACGACTTGCACATCTTTGACCAACGGTGTGATTTTATCTGCTAACGCTTTTAAACTCGCAGTATCTGCACCTTGTAAAATGATTTGATTTCCTGTCCACACCAAATTGACATTTGGTACACCTTTCAACAATTTTAATACACTCACTAAAGCATTCTGATCTACGAGAGCTGCATTAAAATTATTACTCGAATCTACACCACAACCATTTTGATGGCTAAAAATTTGTTTGACTTCTTTTTGTAAAATATCAATATAATTTGCATCACCAATCTTTGCCTGACATGTGACTAATGCACCTGCTTGGTCTGTTGAGATTTGGAAATATGCAGGTTGCTGACTAGGACTTGTCATTGTGCTATTGGTGACGGGGGTTGGCTCTTCTGTCTTACAACTACGCAGTAGCCAAAAAGCCAAAAACAATAGAATCAATAAAGCAATTAAGGCTGCCCAAAAATTTGATTTTTTCTTCTCCTCCACAACAGGTGTTGGTGTAACAGGAGGAACAGTCTGTGATGTTGTATTTGCTGTTGCAGCTAAAGTACCTAGCCCTAAAGCGGCTAAAATCCCTCGCGCCCAAGGAGCTAAGCCTGCAGAAATTGCATCATAATTTTGTTCTAAAAAATGCTGTATTACAGCAGGGTCATGAGAGCCTGCTTTATCTTCTAATACATTTAAGGTCGCTGGAATTGACCGATTTAAAACATTTTCAATTTCACCATGAGGCACATGTTGACTAACACTATCTAAATACTGTTCCTTCAAAGTGCTATGTGTATTAAATAAATCATCTAATCTTGGATTTAAATTATTTTGAAACAACGAGATTAAACTGGGCTTCGCCTTTAATACAGTTAAAAGAAAAGGGAAAAACTCAGCCAATGCTGTACTTTTCTCTGTTAAATACGTCGATTCACCTTTTAGTACTATGGGGGTCACTCTTTCTTTCAATAATGAAATCAGATCCATTTCAATACTCCTCACATGAAATTTTATTTGTTATGTGACTTTTTATTACATGGATCAGTATGCGCCGAAAAATTCGGCAAATTATTTAAGTTTTGTTATTTTCCTTAAACTTATATAAATATGGAATGCGTTATTTTCTCGTTAAAAACAAATAAAATTACACTAAAATATCGCTATATTTTCGTTTTTAATTGAGCCCTTCGTGGAATTTTTTAGCATCACCTAAAATCTCAAACCATGCTGCTTTATAGTCGATAAAAGCATGTGATGCAATATGTGCACTCAATGGTTCATTGATGATTCCGACTCTTAAACGAATCACTTCTGGTAAATCTAAACGCGCACTAAATAAAGGGGAACCACATGCTTTACAGAACACGCGCTTCTTATTCGCAGTTGCAAAATATTCTGAAAATAATGCTTGCCCCTGTAAAATTTCTAAGTATTTAGTTTCAATGGGTGCAATGGCAACAAAAGCTGAACCTTGTGCTTTTTGACATTGCCCACAATGGCAAACAAACACTTGAGGAATTTCTGTATTAATTTTAAGTTGAATTCCGCCACAAAGACATGAAGCTGTATACATGATTTCATCATTTTAATTTATTTTGATAGAGACTAGATTAGCTGACATTGATGTAAATGGAAGTATTATCAATAGAGAAAATTTTGATTATTTATTTACAATCACTTTCTCGATACACTTTTAAAGCTTCAATTTCAGCATAAATCAATTGCTGTAAATCATCACGAAACTGAATCATATCCTCCATGTTTTCAATCTGATCAATACTTAAACGTGGCATAAACTTGAAATAAAATGGAATTCTTTTGGGGATAATATGCTTTGGAATCGAAGGAATCACCTCGCCATTTCTCAAAAACGAACCTATTTTTGGATTGGATAAAATTTTATTAAACCATTTTTGCTTTAACAGCATATTGACATCAAAACCCAGCTCAAAGACTTCATCTCCACCCAAAGCCACAAATGGCGCAATGTCATAGCCAAATTCCTGTGCCAGTTTTAAAAAGCCATAACGTTGCTTCCAAATCAGTTGATAAGCTTCACCCTTTCGTTTAATGACTTCACGACCTCCACCCGGAAAAACCAAAATGGAATAGCCTTGTTGCATGGCTTGTTTGGCATATGCTTGCACGCCATCGACACCACCGACACGTTTCACCACTTCTTTCCAGACAGGAATATGAAAGTGCATATGATCTGCCAAACTGACAATGGCAATTTTATGTTCATTATATAAATAGTCGATGAGAATCGGAGAATCCAGCACACCATAAATAGTATGGTTTCCCACATACATGGCAGGTTTTTGAGGATTGAGATGTTCAGCCCCTAAAAAAGTGGGACGAAAATAAAAACGTTGCAATGCACTGATTGCACGTAATAATTTGGAATTATGTTTAATTTCTAATTGTTTTTTTACCATACTGTATCCCTACAAAAACTTATTTTTAGATAAATCATTTAATCTCCCCTAACCCCTCTTTTAAAAAGAGGGGAATTTTGCGTATCCACTCAGACTTAGTTAAGTGATACCCCTCCCTTTTTTAAAGGTAAGTAGTTTTGCTACGCAAGGGGAGGGATTATTTTTAAAAACAAATCATCCAAGAGATCACATTGTTCATTGTTTTTACTCATATTTTCAGTCATCAAACCACATGCTTTTGCACAAGAATCGAACCCACCGAATAACCCGCACCAAATGAACACAGTACGCCATATTCACCATCATTGACCTGATCTGCAGTGCGATGCAACGCAATGATCACACCCGCAGAGGATGTATTGGCAAACTCATCCAAAATAATTGGCACTAAATCAGGGTCAGCTTCCGCCACTTGTTTACCCACAATCAGTTTTAAAATCAATTCATTCATATTGGCATTGGCTTGATGCAACCAGAAACGTTTTACATTTTCAGGCTGAATGCTGTTCTTTTCCAATTGCGTAGAAATGATTTTCGCAACCAATGGACACACTTCTTTAAAGACTTTACGCCCATCCTGACGGAATTGTTTATCATCACGAGATGTCAGTTCTGAACCATTTAAGAAACCAAAGTTATTGCGGATATTGTTTGAAAATTGCGTGAATAAGTGTGTATCCACAATTTCAAAACCTGTTTTGCTGTCTGTTTCTTCAATGATCGAAGCTGTTGCCACATCACCAAAAATAAAGTGACAATCACGTGAACGATAGTCAGTATGACCTGAAGTAATTTCCACATTCACCAACAACACACGACGTGCACCTGTTTTCACTGCATCATAGGCTTGTTTTAAACCAAAAGTTGCAGCCGAACATGCAACGTTCATATCATAAGCATAGCCTTGAATGCCAAGCGCGGTTTGGATTTCAATCGCAACCGCAGGATAGGCACGTTGTAAATTTGAACATGCCAAAATCACCACATCGATATCTTCAGCAGTTACATCTGCATTTTCCATTGCTTGCTTCGCAGCCATTACGCCCCACTCAGCCTGAATAGAAAGCTCTTCATCTGAGCGTTCTTCCAGGCGTGGACGTAAACGATTAATGTCCAACACACCTGATTTTTCAATCACATAACGGCGTTTCACACCTGAAGCTTTTTCAATAAAATCTGCACTCGAACCACGACGTGCAGTCACTTCACCGGCTTCAATTTTTTCAGCATTGACACTGTTAAATTGTTCCACATAAGCATTTAAACAATCCACCAACTCTTCATTGGTAATCACTTCTTCAGGATGATATAAGCCTGTTCCTGTAATGCGGATGCCCATGGAAAACTCCTTTTCTGAATTCACAAATATTTCAAATTATTTCTATTCTAACTGATTCCGAGCTTTTCCCATACTTTTTGTATACGGGTTGCTGAAATTGGCATCTTGGTTTTCATCGGTTGAGAGAACAAGGAAATCCGTAACTCTTCCACCATAAAATACACATCTTTGACACGTGGATCCTGTTTAAACTTAAACAATTTATCCATCCACGGATCAACGTCTTTAATTGCAGCATCATCTCGACTTAGATTATTCGGCAAACGATCCAAACGCAATAACAATGCTTTTAAATAACGTGGATATTCTTGCCAAACATCAGCCGATTTTGTATAGACAAAATTCGCCAGATTCATCAAATCAAGCTGATCTTCGATATCATCCATATTTTTGCCAAATACATTTTGATCCAACACAAGCAATTGCTGACGAATCTGTTGCCATTGAATATAAATATCACTGATCAGTTTCAAGGCTTCCTGACCATGACTTAAAAATGACTTTTTCACATCTGCTGTTAATGTCGCAAATTCTTCTGCATTAATGGGTAACTTTTCAATGCTCATTTGTAAGGTTGCATAAACCAGCATTTGTTCAAGCTGAGTGCGATCACCCAATGGCGAATAAGCCAGCGCCAAAGGTTTAGAGATTTGCTTTTTCAACTGACGGATCAAATCGCCCAATTGCAAATGAATCAGTCGAATCACCCCTTCACGGTGTTGCTTAATCGCTTCATCCTGATCATTGAAGGTTTGAATCACCACACCCGATTCATCTTTTGCATCCAACTGCGCAAATGCTTTGGTTGCCACAAGCGCCTGATATTGTTTCACCACCACGCCTGTGACTTTTTGCGAGGCTTCAAACACAAACTGTTCAGGGAACGTTTTAAACTCACCTTTCAGTTGTTTGACAGGGCTATGTGTTTCTGTACGGCAACGTGCTTTTAACTCGTCAAGATCACGTCCTTTTTCAATCAATTTACCTTTTTCATCAATCACTTTAATCAAAGGAATCAGATATTGATCAATACGTTCAAACGAAAAATCTTTGGCGGTAATTTGCTCGCCACGCAATTGAAATGCTAAAAAGTCGAAAATATGTTCACGTAAATGCTGTGCATCCACCGCTTTCATCAATTTATTGGCAGTATCAGGGATTGGTACAAGATTACGGCGTTTATCTTTAGGCAAAGCTTTTAATAGGGCTTCAATCAAATCTGAACGCCAACCGGGAATTCCCCACGACCAAATATTTTCATCCACTTGTGGCAGGGCTTGTACAGGAATTTTAACCGTTGCGCCATCTTCATCATGACTTGGGTCAAAACGATAGGTCGCTGCCAAACGCAATTGACCATTGTGTAAATAGTCTGGGAATTGTTGCGTGGTTGGACGATCATTCATCCACAAGTCATCATCATCCACAAACAAATAACGTGGATTTTTCGGCTCAATCGTTGCTCGCCAATCTTCAAAACTACGACGACTGGCAATTTCCGCAGGTACTTTGGATGCATAAAACTGGTAAATGGTTTCTTCATCCACCACCAAATCACGACGACGTAACTTATCTTCAACGCGTTCAACTTCTTCGAGTTTTAATAAATTGTGCTTTAAAAATGGCGGTGTTGTGCCTAAATTTCCTGTGGTCAAAGCATCACGTAGGAAAATTTCATGTGCCGCAGGCTGATCTACTTTTTCATAGTTGGTGGCACGTTTTGGCTCAATAATTAAACCAAACAGTGAAATTTGATCATAAGCATTGACTACACCCGGTTTTTTCGCCCAATGCGGCTCAAAATAATGATGTTTCAATAAATTTGGTGCAGCCAATAAAATCCATTCAGGTTCAATTTTTGCCAAAGTCCGCAAATAAACCTGCGAGGTTTCCACCATTTCAAATGCCATCACCCACGGCGTATTGGTTTTATGCAAGACAGATGCAGGGAAAATTCGGGCTTTTTGCTGACGCACTGCCATATAGACATTTTTTTCATCCGTTTTATTGGCAATAAAAGACAATAGACCTGTCAGTAATGCACGATGCAGATTTTCATAACTGGCTTTTTTGTCATTAAAAGACAGTTTTAAACCTTGAGCTAAATCAAGTAATTGCTCATGGGTTTTTTTCCACTCACGTAAACGCAACCAACTCAAAAAATGCTGTTTGGCAAAAGTACGACGTTTATTTTCAGTTAAATTTTCACGGTTTTCTGTCAGGGTATTCCATAGTTTGATATAGAATAAAAAGTCCGAATCCACTTCTTTAAACAACGCATGTTTCTGATCTGCTTGCATTTGCTTATCGGCAGGACGTTCACGCGGATCTTGCACTGCAAGGGCTGCGACAATAATCAGGACTTCATTTAAAACACCAAAATGCGCACCGCCTAAAATCATACGGGCAAGGCGTGGGTCGATTGGCATTTTCGCCATTTGCTGACCGATTTTAGTTAAATCGTCCTTGTGTTCATTATACGCACCCAACTCAATTAACAACTTACGACCATCATTCACCAAACGATGATCAGGTGGCTCAATAAAATCAAAAGACTCAACCGAACCTAAGCCTAAACTTTGCATCTGTAAAATCACCGATGCCAAATTGGTACGCTTAATTTCAGGTTCGGTAAATTCAGGACGACTTTGAAAATCTTCTTCACTAAAAAGACGAATACAAACACCCGGTGCAATACGACCACAACGCCCTTTCCGTTGATTTGCGGCTGCCTGTGAAATCGCCTCAATCGGTAAACGCTGCACCCGTGAACGATAGTTATAACGCGACATACGCGCAAAACCACTGTCAATCACATAGCGAATATTCGGTACAGTTAAAGCTGTTTCTGCAACGTTTGTGGCAATAATAATGCGTCGTCCACTACCTGATGGATTAAAGATTTTTTGTTGTTCTGCCAAAGCCAATCGTGCATATAACGGTAAAACTTGGGTATGTTTTGGACCAAACTTATGCAACGTTTCCTGTAATTCCCGAATTTCTTGTTCGGTACTGGCAAAAATCAGAATATCCGCATGTTCAGGATGCCCTTTACTTTCCGCATCATGAAAACATTCTTCTACCGCACTGACCACCGCACGCGGTAGATTTTCTTCAAAATCATCAAAGTCATCGTCATCACTGCCACCAATGGTCATTTCTGAAATTGGACGATAACGGACTTCTACAGGAAAACTGCGCCCTTCAACTTCAAAAATTGGTGCATCATTAAAGTACTGACTAAAACGATTTACATCCAAAGTTGCAGAGGTAATGATAATTTTTAAATCAGGACGTTTTTTAACAATGGTTTTTAAATAGCCCATGATGAAGTCAATATTCAGTGAACGTTCATGCGCTTCATCGATAATAATCGTGTCATATTTATTTAAATAACGGTCATTGGAAAGTTCAGCCAACAAAATCCCATCCGTCATCAAACGAACAATAGAATCATTGGAACCTTGCTCATTAAAACGAACTTTGAAGGAAATCGACTCACCGAGTTTTTGCCCCACTTCTTCCGCAATACGTTGTGAAACACTGCGTGCAGCCAAACGGCGTGGTTGGGTATGACCAATCATACCCGTCAAGCCACGACCTGCGAGCATGGCAATCTGTGGAAGCTGTGTGGTTTTACCCGAACCTGTTTCCCCTGCCACAATAATAATCTGATTATTTTGAATCGCTTCAATCAATTTATCTGCATATTGTGTGACAGGCAGATCTTGATTCAGTTTAATGGTGGGTAAACTTGCACATCTTTTTTTAACTTGTTGATTAGATTTTTCAAATAGTTCTTGAAATTTTTCTGGGTTGGCTTCTTTGCCTTTTTTAAGCCGATTTAAACGATGAAGATCACGAACCATGACCAATTGATCGACATTAAACTGATTTGGCACAGATGCACATTCCTAAATATTAAAAATTGAACCGTATATTTTACGCTGTGCGCTTATAGAATTAAAGATCAATCTATTTTCAACGCTTAGATTTAAATAAATACAGCACGACAACCCCGCAATATACATAAAACATCACAACTGAGATCAACAATATATAATGGTTACATAGAAAAATACTGTCATAGATGACTTGATAAAAAGGTGCTGTAGAAAACATATTCATCGGAATTACAAGGCACAAAAGCAGGAAAACATTGATGAGCAAAAACCAAATTTTAGTTCGAGTAAAACCAAGAAAAACAGCAAAAAATATTCCGATGATTCCTGCAAAAACAAAAAGCAAAGGCTCATCCGATGTAAAGCCATTCAGTTGATTAAAATAAGTCACGCCTTCCGCACCATAACCTGTTACACAAAAAGCGTTATCATGGGCAAATGCAACAAAGGTACTTAAGGACGCAAGCACTAAAATAAAAATTGCGATAAATTTATAATAATGAGTAGCCATTATTTTCATCGTCCCCCATGATGTTTGAATCTGTCTTGACGATCTGAAAAATACAACAACTTGCCAATAATAAGAAAACTAAAATGATGATTTTATAAGTATTGATTTCAAATATTTTTGTATTTTTAAAATTCATGAAAAATAAATACTAAACTTAAAATAAAAAATAGCAATTCTCCAATCACCCACAGCAAGAGCCAATAATTTTGACAATACACAATACTGTCATAAACCAAGCCCAATACCGAAGGTGAATCGATCATGGTACTCAGGAAAATCATTTGCAGCACGATCAGTATGGCAAAAAACAACACATACCATCCCCGATGATAAGACAACAGTAAGGGAAGCAAGAAAATCAATGCCGTCATGGCACACATGCCAAATATACTTGGATCTTTACTGATACCGCCATTTAACTCATCAAGTGACCAGACTGTATTTTGACCGATATATTCATATAGACAAAATGCATTATCTCCTGCCAGCAGAGATAATGATGAAATCAGCAAAGCCAACACAGCAATAATGCGAATACTTTGATCAATGATCATTTTATACAATTTTATGCCAAGCCATGAGCATCTTAGCTGAATAAAATATATACACTAAAATATTTTTTATTTCTTTTTTGCAACAATACCCTTGAAAAGCACTGTCACTGACTGCATCTTGTTTGTGTATTTGATTGGATTGTTTTGTCATTCAATTAACATATTTTTAATGTATCAATCAATATTGAAAATTGTCTTGTATGAACAAAATGATCTTTTGAAGAAATAGTTTTCGTGTTTGGTTAATTCGCTTTTTCCGATATTAACCATAAAAAAATACTATTTCCCCAATAAAGAAATATACTTTATGCTAATTTTAAATTAGATACTCACTTCAATCATGGAGATAATGATGAGCTTAATTAATACTGAAGTTAAACCATTTAAAGCACAAGCTTTCCAAAACGGTCAATTCATCGAAGTTACAGAAGCTGATCTTAAAGGTAAATGGTCTGTAGTTTTCTTCTATCCAGCAGATTTCACTTTCGTTTGCCCAACTGAATTAGGTGACCTTGCTGACAACTATGCTGAATTCCAAAAATTAGGCGTTGAAATCTACTCAGTTTCTACTGACACTCACTTCACTCATAAAGCTTGGCATGATTCTTCTGAAGAAATCAAAAAAATCCAATACGTAATGGTTGGTGATCCAACTTGGACACTTGCTAAAAACTTCGAAGTATTAATCGAATCTGCAGGTCTTGCTGACCGTGGTACTTTCGTTATCGATCCAGAAGGTAAAATCCAAATCATCGAAATCAATGCTGGTGGTATTGGTCGTGATGCATCTGAACTTCTTCGTAAAGTTAAAGCAGCTCAGTATGTACATGCTCACCCAGGTGAAGTATGTCCTGCTAAATGGAAAGAAGGCGAAGCAACTCTTGCTCCTTCAATCGACTTAGTTGGTAAAATCTAATTTCAATTAGATTTAACTGCTTAAAAAAACCACGCTTTTAGCGTGGTTTTTTATACGCAAAGCTAAATTATTTAATTTCAAGTAAGTTTACATTTTCAACTTGAACATCACTCATGATCTGTCCTTGATCAAGTAAGTGATTAAAATAATTTTCAACAACTTTTGCTTGCTCAATGGTACTTTCAACTTTATACATATTTTGACGAAATTCATTACTTGAACGCAAGCCCTTGGTATACCAAGCAATATGTTTCCGAGCAATACGACAACCTGAGTATTCACCATAAAATTGGTAAAGCTCAGATAAATGCCCGAGTAATACTTCTTTTACTTCCTGAATATCTGGTGCAGCTAAATGTTCGCCCGTTTCTAAATAATGTGCAATTTCACGAAAAATCCAAGGACGACCTTGCGCAGCTCGACCAATCATGACCGCATCGGCTCCTGTATAATCCAAAACATATTTGGCTTTTTCAGGGCTATCAATATCGCCATTTGCAATAACAGGAATAGACAGCATACTTTTCACTTCTTTGATTAAGCTATAACGTGCTGTATTTAAATACATATCTTCACGCGTACGCCCATGTAGTGCTAATGCTGCGATGCCTGCTTCTTCAGCTCGTTTGGCAACTCGCATAATATTTTCATGACCATTTAAAAAACCTAAACGGGTCTTTAAAGTCACAGGAACATCTACCGCAGCCACAACAGCATCTAAAATACGAGCAACTAAATCTTCATCTTTGAGTAAAGCTGACCCTGCCAGTTTATTACACACTTTTTTAGCTGGGCATCCCATATTAATATCAACAATTTGGGCACCATTTGACACTTGATAACGTGCAGCTTCAGCAAGTTGCTCAGGTTCTGAACCTGCAATTTGTGCTGAAATCGGCGCCAATTCACCATCAAAATTAGCACGATACAGACTTTTTTTGGTCATACGTAAAGTTTGATCAGATGTCATCATTTCACTGACGGCATGACCTGCACCAAAGTATTTACAAAGAGTCCTAAAGGGACGGTCTGTGACTCCTGCCATAGGTGCGACCCAAAGTTTCTTACTTATTGGTTTATCAAACAATTCTTTAACTACATTGTTTTGACTCAATTTCTTTAACCTCGTTTAACTTCTTTGAATCGACTCTTATTGACTTCTAGCACCCTGTTGTTGCACCCTGATTGCACCGTAGAAATCTCAGGGTGCAATTTAATGGGTACAGTCACTAAACGTCAACTATTGGATGGCACTATACGCTATCGTGCTCAAGTTCGCATAAAAAAAGAAGGCTACCCTGATTTCAAAGCATCCAAAACTTTTAGTAAAAAATCTTTAGCTGATGAGTGGATTAAACGCACTGAAGCTGAAATAGAATTGAATCCAGATAAAATTCTTAACCCTGTTGCTGAAGTCAAGCAAGCAACATTGGCTGATTTCATTAAAAGGTATTTAAGCGAGGCAGATAATTTTGCTCGTACAAAAACAGGAGCATTAAACTATATATCTAACATGGAGATTGCAGAGAAGAATATTTATTCATTAACACGTCAGGATTTTGCGGATCATGCAATTTCTAGACGCAAGGGAGACCCTTTAAAAGGAATTGATGGTGTTGCTCCATCTACCGCTTTAAAAGATATGAGTCATATTAAAGCCGTTTTGGTTCACGCTGAATATGTTTGGGGTGAGCAAATTGAGAATGTTATTTCTGAGTTTGATAAATCTTTAATTGGCTTACGTAAATCACGGATTGTAACTAAATCTAAAGTACGAGATCGATTACCCACCAATGATGAACTGCAAGCTCTCACAACACTTTTTTATCAAAAATGGAAACGTAAACGCAGATCCATTCCAATGCATTTAATCATATGGTTTGCCATTTATTCAGGTAGACGTGAAGATGAGATATGCTCTTTGAGACTCTCTGATTATGATAAACATAATACACAATGGCTCGTGCGCGATGCTAAGCATCCAGATGGGTCTGAAGGAAACCATAAATATGCCCACTTTGAACCTAAGGCTATCGACTTAATTAATAAATTTTTAGATAAAGAAACACGCGCTCGAATGCTTGAATTAGGTGGCGATGAAAAATTATTAATTCCAATGAATGCAGCAACTATTTCAACATACTTCACCAGAGCGTGTTCTCAACTTGAAATTGAAGATCTTCGCTTTCATGATTTACGGCATGAAGCTGCAACTCGTTACGCTGAGGATGGTTTTTCTATCCCTAAACTTCAAACAATTACTTTGCATGAATCATGGAACACATTAAAAAGATATGTGAATTTAAAGAAGCGTGGTGAACGACGTTTAGACTTTGCTGAAGCAATTGGTCATGCTGACTCTGACTATAGCAGTCACTATAAAGAGTGGAATAAAACTCAACGTGCTTTTGGTGCAATGGATATTCTTGAAGCATATGATTTAAGTATTAATAGTGAAATTGATGTTCCATATCAATTTATTAAAAATCAGATTGCTGAATTTATTGAGCACCACAAAAAGAATAAGTTTTTTATTAGAAAACATGTGAAAAAATTACAAACAGAGCATCCATTTTCTTGGAATAAAGAGAAGCAAGAGTTTTACATATCTGAAATTCAAATAGCTTGGGAAGACTGGTTCTCTGAGTGTGGTGAAGTAGATTGGTCTGAGCTACCAGCTGAAACTTCGCATTTTAGTTTTAAGAATAATCGTGTTATTAGGTTGTTTAAAAATCGGGTGCTTGAATTTGAATATGAACTAAATGCATGGCTAGACATTTCAGACTCATACTTCTTTGATGAAAATTACCATATTGAGAAAAGATAAAGTTAAGGAGCCGCCTATCTATAAAGGTAGGTGGCTCTTATCAATAGTTTCAAATTTTATATTGAGCAACTCATAGCTACTCTCAATGAATAGAAATCAAAGCTATAACAAAAAAGCTTCATAGTACCATTGCATTTAAGCAGGTATTTCTTTTGCTACCTCTTCTCTATCCCAGTTTCTATGTTGCTGAATAGCATTTTTGAAATCTTTCTGTATAGATAAAAAATCTTCAGTTATGAATACACTTTGGTCTTCTTTAATATTTAACACCTCAATAATTTTGGATTTATCTCCTACCAAAACGATTGGCTTCAAATGTTTATAAGTTTCTAATACATAGTGCTTGGCAACACCATCAGATTTAAACTTATCAAAATTATTACCATCAACAACGACAATAGCATCGTAAGTTACTGAAGGCTCACCATTTTGACGACCATCTACTTTGATCTCTTGGTCATCATCCGATTTTACAGGTGCAGCACTTGGAGCTAAAACTTCTGCGATAGCATTATTCTCTTCCGCCCATTTTTTAATTTTATTTACAGTGGTGGCATTTGCACCATCATGTACAAGTACTGCTATTTTACGTTGTGCAATATCAAGGGCAGGAAAAGCATCTATACTAAGCTTTTTGGAGATTACTATTTCTGAATTGGGCGATTTAATCTTTGCTTTCTCCACATTTAGTCCTAGTTCATTTGCTACATAATGGGCTAAATCTTCATCAATTTGACTTAGTAACTCAGATACTACACGCTGTCTAATTTCTTCCGCCTGCACCTTAGATAATTCAAATGCATAAGCATCCTTCATGTGTTGCTGCTCATGTTTGCTTAAACTACGATAATGCAAAGTAGCTTGAGAAAAATGATCTGCAAAACTTTCAGCACGAACACGCAATTTACTGCCTTGAACTTTTTCTGGATAGCTAGTAAATGCTTGCTTATCATCTGTTGCTTCCCGCGGATAATTATTATCTACTGAATTGGGTTCATAATTAGCCTTACCTTTATGGATATGTTGATTTGCAAATCCACCACGACGATTTGTATGAAACGGACATACTGGTTTATTAATTGATATTTGATTGAAATTAGGTGTACCTAAACGATGCAAGTGTGTGTCTGTATAACTAAATAAACGACCTTGCAATAAAGGATCATTACTAAAGTCTATACCAGAAACAATATTTGCGGGAGAAAAAGCGACTTGCTCTGTTTCTGCAAAGAATTCATCAGGATTTCGATTTAACACAAATTTACCCAATGGCGTCACAGGCACTAATTCTTCTGGTACAAGTTTAGTTGGATCTAAGACATCAAACTCCCACTCCAATGCTTGTTCTTCTGTAAAAATTTGAGCACCTAGCTCCCACTCAGGATAATTTCCCTTTTCGATTGCATCCCATAAGTCTCGACGATGAAAGTCAGGATCCTTACCATTGAGCTTTAATGCTTCATCCCAAACTACTTGCGCTACACCCTGCTTTGGTGTCCAGTGAAATTTCACCAAGAAAGCTTCATTTTTATCATTAATTAGCCTAAAAGTATGAACGCCAAAACCTTGAATAGATCGTAAATTTCGAGGAATTGCACGATCTGACATCACCCATGTTGTCATATGTGCAGCTTCCGTATTTAAAGAAACAAAATCCCAAAATGTATCGTGAGCAGATTGACCTGTAGGAATTTCATTATGATCTTCAGGTTTTACTGCATGAACAAAATCAGGGAATTTAATAGCATCTTGAATAAAAAAAACAGGAATATTATTACCCACTAAATCATAATTACCTTCCTGAGTATAAAATTTTATGGAAAAACCACGTACATCGCGGACAACGTCCGCAGAACCTCGTCCTCCTTGAACTGTGGAAATCCGTACAAATATAGGAGTTTTTATATCAGAGTGTGTTAAGAAATGAGCTTTAGTCCATTTTTCATTCCCTTGATAAGCCTCAAAATATCCATGAGCACCTACACCTCGTGCATGTACCACACGCTCCGGAATACGCTCTCGATCAAAATGAATTAACTTATCTCTGAGCAAAAAATCCTCTAACAAGGTTGGACCACTACTACCTATACGTAAACTGTTTTGATTATCTTCAACTTTAACTCCTAATGAGCTTGTAAGAGTTTTATTTTGAGGATCTACATAGGCTTCCGATTCGAGCTGCTGAATTTTTTCACTTTTATTCTGTTTTGACATTTGTATTCCCTTATATGGTGAAGTATTAATATAAAGAAAGGGACCTAAAAGCCCCTCTCTTTTTTAACTTGTCATTTAGTGAGTTACCCGATTCCACGCATCTCGTACAGCATGTTTCGCTTCTTCCCAAGTTAAACGTGAAGTACCCTTCACCTGTTCCCATTTCAACTTTAAGTCATGTTCCGCATCTTCAAATCGCGTTTCAGCAGGATATTCACTACGACCTGTATAACCTAGATGATAAGCTGAACGATAATCTTTGTCGTAATCTAGATCGCTATAAGTATTTAAGGTATCTGCATAATAAGGAGTGCTATTGGCTGTGCTACGCCAATAAGCTTCCTCTTCAGTCGGGTTCACTGCCTCAGCTGCACCTTTACCAGCCAAACCACCTACAACAGCACCGACTACACCACCTACAACAGCTCCAATTGGACCACCAACAGCACCTACTGCCGCACCAGCTGCTGCACCACTAGCTGCACCAAGACCTGTACCAACAGGATGAGCTCCTGGTTCACCTGTAATAGGGTCAGCATTTAAATCATCTCTTTGTTCTTTTGGTAAATCTTTAACTACTTCACGATCAATTTCAGGTCTATTTGGATTTGTCATCTTCTTATTCCTCTTAAAATTATATTGATTTTCTTTTTTTAAATGTAGCATTTATACATTTAAAAAAAGTAATATCTACTATATTTCACCCCTTATTTTTATGATGTATCTCTAATGTAAAAAATATTTAAATATTATTTTCATCGTTTATTTAATTGTTAATTAAATCCTATTATTTTTAATTTATATGAAATCAACTTACATTTATACAAATATTAATATTTTAATAATAAAAATTTACAAGGATTTAAGTTTTCTTAAACTAAATTCTAGGTTCTACACCTTATCTACTTTAAGAGAAAATTATGTTTAAATCGAATTTAAAAAAAATTGCCCTTATTGGTGGTCTTGTTTTATTAGGCGTAGCAACTTTCGTTAATGCAAATACTGATGATATACCTACAGCCCCACAAGTAGATCTATACAAATATGCTGGGCAATGGCATGAAGTTGCCAGAAAACCTTTATACTTTCAAAGAGTTTGTGATTATAACGTAACTGCAAATTACTCATTGAATGAGAAAGGAAATATCGTAGTTGATAATAAATGCTTTAGTAAAAATGGGAAATTAAACCAATCAATTGGTGAAGCTTTTGTAAAAAATGCTCCAAAAAATAGTCAGCTTAAAGTAAGTTTCTTACCTAAAATTATTCGATGGCTACCTGTAGGTCGTGGTGATTATTGGATTTTGAAACTGGATGAAAACTATCAAACTGCTCTGGTGGGAAGTCCCAATAAAAAATATTTATGGGTTTTAAGTCGTGATCCAAATATTGATCAACAAATATTAAATGAATATCTAGATTATGCTAAAACACTGGGTTTTGATTTATCAGATATTATTTATACTAAACAGCAATAGTTATTAGCTTTATAAAATAGACTTTATAAAGACTAATTTATCAATCAGCTTATAACTATGAATATGGTATATTCATAGTTATCTATATAAGAATTTTAATAATGGAACTATTTAGAATTTTTATTCATGATTCATCATTAAGCTTTATTCTTGAAATCATTTTAAGATGTATCATCATGTACCTGATGATTATTATCTTTTTAAGGTTTTCTGGTAAGCGTGGCGTAAGACAACTTTCAATCTTCGAAATTGCTATTATCTTATGTTTAGGATCAATTGCTGGTGATCCAATGTTTACAGAGGATCTTCCTCTTATACAAGCCCTTACTATTTTTATTTGTATTCTAGTGCTCTATAGATGTACAACTTATTTAACAATGAAATCAAAAAAAATTGAAAGCTTACTAGAAGGCAAACCTATGTATATTGTCCGAGATGGTATGTTGGTTTTAGATGGCATTAAAAATGAAAAATATTCTTATGATGAATTTTTTTCTGAGATGCGCCAACAGCAAATTGAACATTTAGGGCAAATAAAAATTGCATTATTGGAAACAGAAGGTTGCTTAAGTTTAATACTATTTCACGATGATGAAGTAAAATGGGGGCTTCCAATTTTTCCAGATCAATACAAACAAACAATTAACTATTATCCTGAAAGATTTTACTCATGTATGTTTTGTGGAAATACTCATTTAATTAAGAAAATTGACCAAATATGTGAGCGCTGCCAAAAACAGCATTGGGTTCTATCTATTAATACTAAAAGAAGCAAATAATATCCAACTGAGTAACTTATTTTATAAGCTACTCAGAACAAATCTAGATATTTTACTTTAAGCCTCACTCACCTTCGTCGCACTCACTCCACTCAGTACTGCTAAATTATAACGCGACTCAGCAGGTCGGCTAGTTTTCCCATACCAACGAAATTCCTGAAAATCTGAATCACTGTATAAGGCATAAGAGACAGCATTGCCTTGGTTCCCACCTAAGCAGACTAATTTTTTAGTTTTTTGATCACGACCAACTACGAAACACACATGACCACCGCCCTTGCGGGTTTTAATCGCAACACAACCATAAGCAGGCTTAGCGAGTTTAGATCCGTAGTTCACATAGTCGAGTGCGCGGTACCAATGTTTTGGATATTTCACACCTGCCACTTTTAAGCAATGAGCTACGAAAGTTCCGCACCACGGCGTTTCATCATCAGTGAACCAACCACCAAGTCCTTTGATCCATCCTAAGATAGTTTTGTTATGTTGCTTACCTACAATTTCACGTAAGCCAATATGTTTTTTCGCTTCAACCATCCACGCCAGATCATTTGAGTGCGGTGTGGCTAAAAGACTATTGATGCTATTTAATTGTGGTGCATGTAGCTCTGGTTGATAGATCTTCTTGCCGATCAAGCCAAGTAATGGAATTATAATTCCAACAACTACGGCTTCATGCTGTTTTGGAATGAGCTGAAAATCTAATGCCCATTGTAAAAGCGGAATTAATACAAGCATAAAAAAAGCTCCCAACATTGGGAGCTTTACTGACAAATATTGCCACGGGTTTTCATTGATTAATTTCATTTATTGTCCTCTCGATGGCTTTGCATAATCGCCATATCTTGTTTAAGTTGATTAATTGAATTGATGGTCCATGTGCCACCCGACAACGCAACAGTCAGCACCACACCAAGCCCCCATTTCAGCATTGCAATTGCGCCTTGTGCTTTATGGTTTTGCTGCTCAAGCAATTCCACTTTTACTCGTTGCTGATCAAGCGCCTGGTGATAACCCTTATTAATTGCATTTGTTTCTACCAACTGCTCTGATACTTTTTGCAGTCGATCTGATACTTCGTTTAACTTTTTCCAAATTGATGCGCTTGGCTCATTCACATATGCCCCCTTAATTTTTTGGCAATAAAAAACGCCCTATTGGGCGCTATGAGATTTCACCTGTTTTTAAATTAAATTTCTTTGCTATACCAGCTTGCCAGTTAGAAGTTTCAAAACTTCTAATATCATGCCACAGCACTTGATCATTTGAAGCTTGAACAATAAATTCAGTCGGTGCTCGCAAATAATAGTTATTTAAGTAAGATGGATAGATTCGAATTTCAACTATATCTCTTTGCAAATCTAGATCAAAAGAAACCCACTGCGGAAAAGTCTGATTCCCTGATGTCCAAATTGCTTCACCCCCGGTCAAATCATTATCAACAAGCTTTGCTGCTGTTCTTGATGCGAAATAAGAGCTTTGATCCGTTTGTGTTTGCGGTGTTGTGATATCAGCGCCACCCTCATTTTCAGCAAACTCAACTTCTTGCATCTCACTATAATTATCTAAATTTCCAGAATTTTTAGTAATATAAATTCTGTAAAAACGGAATGTATTTGATGCTAACACTATGATTTCATTACTTAGCTTCTCAATACTATTTTTTACTGCTCCAAGACGAATATAATAAGTTTTTCCTAACTCTATATCCGAATCAATGTAACTTCTAGCACTGCTATCAAGAATAAATTTTGGCAAAGGCAAATTATTAGTATTGATTGGCGTTTCAGAGCAATAGTAACGCTGCTCATCAATAAACCCATCCAATTTCCAATTTAGTTCTAAGCGATTAGTCATTTTTAAACTCAACTGTTAGGTCATACGGTGCTGAATAAAAACGTGATAACTCCACTGTATGTGTAAAAAATTGAAAGCACTCGTAACTGTCTCTAATCGATTTCAACGTGATTTGAATAGCAAATGTATTTGCTTGCATTGCACCTGCACTGAAAGTGTATGAATTAAGCTGACCAACATTGATGCTTTGTGTTCTAAGTTCAATTTGATCTTCATCAAATTCCGTGAGAATAAGTTGATAATTCACACCATTTTCTAATGTCACTCCGCCATCGAAATACCCAAGAATTTCACCCCCAGTTTGTTGTAATCGATTTCGATTTACCCACGTTAAAACCAAATCTGAATCAATTTCCGCAGGATAGTATTCGTCATTAATTTTTACATTCGCGGGCGGATATGGTCGGATCGCACGTGCATTCAGCTCAAGTGTTTTAACATCAATCGGATCACGTTTTTGTGTAGCGCTTGGTGTTGTCGTTAACACTTGTGTCTGCACTGTTTCACTTGCAACATACTGCTCAGTATCAATAAATCGAAACTCATCAAAGAAATAAAAAACCGCATTTAAAAGATGCGGTTTAGGTACTGTATCAAGTGCGGCTCGCTTGACTGTGAGCTTATTTGTTACAGCATCATAGCTTTGATATACAAGCAATTCACCATCAAGCAAAATCAATGTGCCTGCGGCTGCAAGCAATATTTCTGTTGCATTTTTGACACTAAAAACAGAATCTGTAAAAGAAATATCTTGATCAAGTGTAAGACTTGGACAGTAATCAACATAGCCAACTTTTTGCATTTGTGTGTAGTCTTCAGTCGCTTTATCTGTATAAAGCAGAGCGTAAATAGAATTGTTTTGTGGCTTGCTGACAGCTGTCATTAAATACCCTGCTTCAGCATTATTTTCTAACTCTAGATTTACATTTGCTTGTCCATTTTCTTGAACAAGTTCGTAATATGGTGCTTCAAAAACAACTGCATTATTTTGCTGTGGTTCAAGCACTGTATTCATTGATTCGTCGCTATTGATCTGTGTATTCATATTTTCTGAATATGATACAACTTCAATAAAATCAATCGTTACGGTGTTATCAACCCCATCACCAAGACTAATATTTAAGACGCGAATAGGCACATTCACAAGCTGCTTGCTTTGCCAAGACAGTAAAATCACATCATATTTATTGATCTTACGCGCATCATAACGACCAGTTGTAAAACTGCCTTTCCAAGCTGCTGTACTCGCTTGTTTTAGTTTCCAATTTGCCACGATTTCAGCATTTCTTCTGCTCATAAAATACGGGAAATCAAGCTTTTCAGCGTTTACATGTCCAACTGTATGGATTAAACCAACATCATCAATTGAAAATGTTGAATCCTTTAGATTCTCACGATCATAATAAGACACGTTATATGAGTTAATCGCATCGTCTACATTGATCGTATCAAACTCAATTGTTTTGATATTACTTTCATCAAAGTTCAGAGCATTTTCTAAATCAAGTAAATCATCACGAAATAAAACACATTCATACAAGCCAGTTTGCCGATTAATCCGGAACCCACCTTCGATGTGAGCTTCCAATTCTTGCAGTGCTTCTTTACATGATTTTTCTTGAATTGCCCACGAAATCCCTAAACCCTCATCCCAGATTCGGCTTGCAGCAGCACGAAAATTTTCATCATGAATATCAGATTCAGGTTTTCCCATCGCTGTGTAATCAGTGATGAGTTCACGCGCTTTATGAACTGGGTTTATATCAAATCCTTGGATTTCGGCTTCACTAGAGCTTGCTTCGCTTTCAAATGACAATTGAATCGAACCCTGATGAACACTCTCATATAGATTTTTAATTTTAAAAGATAGATCAACTTCGATGGTGCCGTCATATATATCAACGACCCATTCATAACCTTTACCAAAACTCGGAATATCGATTTCACTTAGTTTAAAAATTCTTGCATTCGTGACACTTAAATCACCGATATCATCAGCTTCACCAATGATGTAAAAATAAGCATTATGCACAGGTTTGCTAAACTTAATGTTTGCTTGAAACTCACCAGTTGCCCCTACCTCAGTCCCAGTGCTAAATAGATAACTAATTGAGTTAACTAAATTTGTTTCAGTGTGTATTATCCCATTATTTTTATCTTTAATAACCCACTTTGCTGACTCTATTTCAGCTTTAATATCCGCAGAAATGCCTTTAAAATTTCTACTTCCAATTTCACAAACAACAACCCCATCTTCACGCACTCTATACCATTGCTCACTCCCATCATTTCTGATTCGTGTACGCTTCGGTAAAAACATGACATCTTTCAAATACGGTGAATTTCCAACGTAAAAATCACGTAAAACAACATATGACTGGTGACGATAAGCGGGTGCAAGTGGAAAATATTGTTGATAGTGTGGATCTGGCATTTGTACCGTATTGCCATCGTATAATGCCAACTGCCCCGAAATCCCCCCTTCTGTATCGCCGTAAAGTTCTGGCAAATCAAACTGGTGTACACCTGCCAACATATTTTCATCGTCTTTTAAAACAACAGGTTTTTGCCATCCTTTCTTATCAAAGTTGACACCAAGCAAGCACTCAATACGATTCCCTAACATCAAAACAAGGCTTGTGAAGTATTTATAACCCTTAGTACCCTTGCTACTTTTGCCCATTTTCTACTATCTCCACCACTTGCAAAGCCATTGCGTCATTTGTTGCACGAACTTTTTCAAGATCTATTCCATTTTTCAAAAAGTCCTGAAAATCCCAACCTTGAGACAAAAAAAATGCCCGACATCCGCGAGCACACATTCCTGCTTTTCGTATGTCAGACATATAAATTTTCATTTGATCTTCTCAGTCCGCTCACCAAATTTATCTACAATGACACCGAACATTGGTCGTGATCCTGCAATGTCGCTAAATGAAGTGCCTTCATCTGCAATTGATCCATCCAACTGTCCTACTGTTGGTTTATTTTTTTTCTGCATCTTTCGCGCTGTATAAAATGAGTATACTGCTGCAGCAAAAACCAGTGCATAGAATGCATATAAAGCAATCGTTGCTAATTCCATTTCTACCTCACAATTTGATTGTTTACAGGATTTTCATTTGGGATATTTGGAAAGCCTGCAAAGTGAATATGATTGTTGAATTTCTCATTACACGTTGCGATTGATTGATCACAACCTGGTGCAATTCGCACTACATCACCGATTTTCAAATTATGAAATGGTCTGTACATGCGGATCTGATTAGCAGTATTGGAGACAATAAAAATGTAAATACCATCTTTTTCGATCAATCCACGGTTTAAATAATTATTAGCAATCGGTGCTACAGTTTGCAGTCTCACACTTAAACCATTAATCGCAGTAACTGTTGCTTCCTGCGACCATTCCCCAAAATTCAAACCACAAAACCGGTCATAAATCTTATTTGGACAAGTACGTTGCACTTTTCGCACTAAAATATTTCGATGCTGATACGTTTCATTTGTTGAAGCAACCAGTGTCATTGTCTTTGCAGATTCATCAAATTTGGGCTGCGTTACACGACCTTTAAACAATACAAGCGTTTCATTTTTATAAAGCTCAAGTATCGTCACAGTCACAGATTCAAAGTAAATCTTGCCAATGAATACTTGTGCTAAATCATCACCATTCGCATTTTTTAAAGCAATTTGCGGAAATGTCAGATCAATATCCGCTTTATCGATACCCGAATCCTCAATATTTGTTCGTTTTAAGCCACGTATTGGTAGATAAGTAATTTCATTATGAATTACAGGTTTTGATGAACTTGTGAAGTACCAGGCTTTATCACCTAACTTAAACTGAAAAAGCTCTTTTCTTGATTTAAATATCATGAATTTAGCTCCACAATTGGAATATTAACTTGTGCTTTTCGTGCGCCTAAAAAAGAGAATTCAGCAGTATCAGCAGCAAGGCGATATAAGCCCAAATAACATAATGATTGCACTTGTGACAACGTGGCATTTAGCGCAGGTGTAATGCTTAAGCGCACTTTTCCAACACTTTGAACTTTGTCAGTAATAGTATGCGCTGACCAAATATCATTGATTTTGACTGCAATATGCTTTCGATCTGCTTCAGTCACATAGTCATTATCAACGTCAATCCAGTTGGCGCCTGCACTGACTGTATTTAAGTGTTGCTCATAAAGGGGCAACCAAAATGCTTTATATTTGCCAAGCCTGCGATACAAGAATGATTTGTAATCAAAGTATTCAAACTCATTACTGAGTACAGATCGAAACGGTTTTAAATAACGTGGATTTTTCCAATTTGTAAAGTCTTGGAATCCCCCAATGTCACCATCGACAATAATTTGATTTTGAGTCAACGTCATTGAAAGTGAATCCCCCTCTAACAACAGGCATTTGAAATAAATATCTTCATTCAAAAATTGTGCAGGTTCAAGACCATCAATTTCAGGCATATCTTCAGCTAAGACTCTAAAACTAATTTGCTGATTTGCCCAAAATCCACCCGCACTGATTGCGACATCATTATCGATAATGCAGACTCGAAGCGGACAGATCGTAGCGTTGTCAATTGTGATTGCTTCACTGAGTTGAAAACCATCTTCATATTCAAAGATTGGCTCGTCATTTTCATCAACACCGTTTTGCACAGTACGACCAATACTAATGATTTCTACAACCAAATTTTCAGTTTTACTTTGAATAAAAGCATAGCCAAGATTCAAATCTGATAAATTTCTTGAAGTGTCAAAAGAAATGAAATCACCATCAACACTAGGTAGATCTTGAGCGCATTGTTTGAGTGGAATGCCCCACAAGCCACGCAGATTTGCAAAAAGCATGTGAAACATATCGCCCATGGCTTTTTTAAAGTTCACATAGTTAAAATTTAAAATCTGCCGTGGTCTATCCCTTAAATTATTCCGATCTTCTGAGCCGTTATAGCTTTCATGTACTTCAGTCAGAAATTCCAATGTTTCGGTTGAACTTAAAAGAGGACACGCAGTTAATACATGTACTGGTCCATATTTTGTTTGTATTTGCATCGTGTCCTCGAATTTTAGGTATTAAAAAACCACCCGAAGGTGGTTTGGTTTACTTAATTGGTGTTCGCCCCATGAGTTGGTCGACAAGTTCATCAATCTTAGTATCTGTACTGCGCCATTTATTTAAAGCCAAACCTCCATTTGCCTTTAATTTAAACTCAGCTTCAGATGCAAATTGACCATCTTTTAAAATAGTAAATCGTGCGTAGCTCAAATAAGGTACAACATCCCAAGTCCTTAATGCTGTGTACTGCATTGTTGTTTCACAGAATAATGGTTTTGCATTTTCAGGATAAATTTCAGCTTTAACATTATATCGAGCAAAACTACGCACTATTGAATTCTCAAAGCCATCAATGATGACTTTTGGATTTTTAATTACGCAGATTTGCTTTACTGATTGTGGCTGAAAACCATTGCTATTGTTGACTTGGATTGATGTACAACCTACTATCGCCAAGACCATCACCCCAATTAATATTTTTTCACATCAAATCCCCTTTAAAGTCTTTATAAAATATCAATTTAGGCAATAAAAAACTACTTTGAAAAGTTGGTTTATCGTCCATTTCTTTTCATGTGATACAAGAAAGCCTTTTCACCCTCTTTACTGAAAAGAAGCTCACGTGCCTCATCTTCATCCTTAACTATTATGACCTTTAGATTATTGTCAATAACTTGTGGCTGGGTTTGAACTGGTGCAGCTTGTCTTTCCTCTTTCTGCTGCATCTGTTTAACAACCTGACGTTCACGCTGAATTTGCGAATAAGCATCAGGCTGAACGCGCGAAGATCCGACCAAACCACCATCTTTATACTTAGGCACAATAAATGGTTCAGGAAGTTGATTCCCTGCAATTCGCTTATGTAATTCCTCGTACTCTTTCTGGAATGGCATTTCCCCTGTGCGGTTCATGTACTCCATATTCGCAACGCCGATTTTCTTCACCGCGGATGCTTTAGTCACAAACTCGTAGTCTGAGAGCATTGCGGGAATAGAGTCACTTGTTGAAGTACCAGGACCACGGACATGACCGCCTGTGGCGAAGCCAGTTGGAGTAAAGGCTTGTAATGTTGCTTGCAACGCACCTGTTTCTAACAATGTCATACCAACTGCTGGTAGATTATATGGGAAGGGAGCAGACGCCCATGCCGCTGAAATAGCTGTCACGCTATTCATTAAAACACTCGCTAAATTAGCCCCTTTTTGAATTGCAATTAAAGCATGGTAAGCACCAGATGACTCACCCACATACGCTTTTGTAATATCAGCTAAACTCCCAAACATTCCTCCCGCCATACTAAGCTGATAACTGCGAGTGGATAACCAATATTGCTGATCAATTAATAGCATCCGATCGTTGTGTTCTTGCCAAGCTTTTTCTCTCAATGCTGCAATCTCAAACAAGTCAGCAGTTGGATCTTGCTCTTGCTGATCAATAGATGACATATTTGAGTTAAATAGTTCTTCAGATGCATTATATCGCTCATTACGAGTATGACCGAGCTGATCCATCTCACCTGTTCCATAAATCTCAGATTGAATCGAACCCCAGTTTTTCAGAGCATTATCTGATCTATTTTTTACCTCCTCTTGTTTCTGAAGTCTCAGCATTTCACGCTTGAAATTGCGTTCCTGAAGATCATTAACTTCAATAAGCTTCTTTTCCTCAAGTTCATAACGCTTTTCCATTGCTTGCGTTTCAGATATAAATTGCAAACGCATTTGGAACTCGCGCTCTTCTCTTGCAAACTGAATTACAGCGAGTTCTTTTTGATGCTGTTTTTCAAGAAATGTTTCTTGGATTTCTTTATTTTCCTCAGATACATCTCTGTCAGCCTGAAGCATTAACTTGTTAATCCGATGCCTTGCCTTAAGCTTGCCTTCTTCGGAAAGTTGAAACTCATTAACTTGAAACTCAATCTGGGAAATGAAAATCTCTTTCTCTAATTGCGCTCGATTTGTAGCAGCATCAATATATTGCTTTGTGTGCTCAGGACTGAAATTCGATTGCTGAATTTCACGAATTTGATTTTCTAAATCTTTCTCAATCTTGCCAGTTCGATCTGCAAAGTCATAAAAAATTCGCTCACGAGATTGATATTGCTCCAATTCTAATTGATCTAACTCTTTTTGTTGAGCTTCAAAAGCCTCATAAGCTTCATTACTAGATGCTGAGTGCCCTTTACTTGCCCCACCTTTAATCTTAGATTTCATTTCAGGAATTTGGTGCAACAGATTTACAACCACACCATCTTCAAATGTCACTCTAGATGTGTAGCCACCGCCTTTCTTATCATAGAAAGTTTGAACATCTTTCACTGCAAAATTAGTGGTGACTTCTGTACCCGCTGGCGCAGGAAAATCATAACCACGATGCAACTGTTGTTTGCCTGATATTGGGTGTGTTCGCATACCATAAGAAGAATTAGAATTTTTAGGATCTAATGCCTTCCCACCTAATTTAAAACGCGCCATATGCTCAGCAGAGATAGCGCCATTTGAATACGAACGATCATATCGAATATCAAGATGATTGCCTGTGCTTCCTCCTGTACTACCCACCAAGCCGACTAAGCGATTTTTAATTTTCTCTTGGTCTTTTAGTTCTTTATTCTGCTTCTTAATCGCCTCCGCTTTAGCATCCTCAACATCCTTCATACCCGCTGAAATATCAGCGAGTTTTTTCATCTCAATACCTACCTGAGAGTGTGTTTTAGCAGGATCATAATTCAATGCCTTGAGGACTTTTAAGCGTTCTTCAATTTGATTCTTACTTAATCCCATTTCCTGTAGTTTTGCTCGTGCAGCCATTTCCTTGATATCTGCTAAAGCATCTTTCCTATATTCAGCATAAGCTTTAGTAGTTGCTTCAATTGCTTTGCGTTCACGGTCTGCTGCTGCTGCGCGATCATCTGTAGCTTTGACTGTATTTGGACTTAATATATTGAGTTGCTTAATCTTTTCTGCAAGAGAATTTACCTCCTTTTTTGCTCCATCAGTTTTTGTAGCATAATTCTGCAAACCTGTTAATACATTGCTAGGCATTTTAGCTGATGCATTAAAATTACTTACTGCATCTGTTGCAGAAATTTGATTTGAAGAATATTGCTTAATAACACCATTTAGAGTTTTAACTTGATCCTTACTTGCACCATTCAACTTAGAAAATTCAACCTGTGCTTGTAGTGACTCAATAACATGCGCTTTCATATCTGAAAAATTTTGAGTCGCTATTTTTAATGCACCAGCTTGATCAGCCAATTGTTTGGTACTTTCTTTTGTCACAACTGTATGTTGCCCAGAAGTCTTTGTTAATAACTCTAAAGCTGTATTATTTTGATTAATTTTATTTTTAGAATCAGCAACTTCACCCGAATATTCAACCAATCTATCGACTTGATCTTGACTAAAGTGACCCGAAGCGACCATTTTTTGCAGCATTACGCCTGCATCATCCGCACCTGTGGCGATAGCTTTTATTGCCTGCTTATATTGCTTATAGTCATCACCAGAGATTTTAAATAGTTCTTTTTGAAGATAGATAAATCGACCAATTGAGCTTTCAGCATCATCAATTGAATCTTTTTGTGCATCCACCTCTTTACGTAATCGCACACTTTCAACTTGCGCTTGCACTGAATTTAGCTCTAAATATTTTTTAGTTAGAGCTTCAACTGATTCTGACTGTGTTGCAAGAGATTCCTTGACTTCCTCAGCACTGCTACTTAAAAAATAGAAAGCTGCTGCCGTGGCTGCAATTGCAATTCCCATTGGACTAAACATAGCCATAAGAGCTGCTTTGCCTAAAGCTAAACGACTTGTTGCAGCTGCTTGTGCTGTTAGTGCTGTTGATAATCTTGCAGATGCGGCTGCTTGTGCTGTTTCCGCTGCTGCAATTTCTAAAGCAACTTGTGCCTGCAATGTGCCAAGTTGAGCCATACGAGTCATTGTTGCCATGCGACCTTGGTTGGTTATTTGCTCTGTTAATCTAACCTTCTCAAGCTCAATCTCAGCCATAATCTGAGCATGAGTTGCTTTAGCGTTTATTAATGTAATTTCAGTACTACGGGCTTCTGCTGTTGCGGATGCAACCTCCGCTTGGGTTGCCGCAATATTAGCCTGTCTTTCAGCGATGGTTGCATCAACTTTTGCAATCAATGAATATGTTGCTTTTGATGTTGCTATAGCTCCAAGCATCATTGATTTTGCTACATACCCCATTGCTACTGCTGTACCTGCATTAACAACTAAATCAAGGTTATCTGCTAAATTTTTAATAGAAGATGACAGCATTGTTGCTGCACCACTTCCTTGCCCTGCCTCACCTATAAACTGAGTTACTGCATTTGATAATTGAGTAAGAGATTGTCCAATTGTAAAATCTGTTTTTGCAAATAAATCATCTACAGAATCTTTAGCTTTGGTAAGAGCCTCAACAAGAACATCACCTGTAATTTTCCCTTCAGCAGCAACCGAACGTAACTGCCCAACAGCAATACCCATCCCCTGAGCAATGGCTTTAGCAAGACCAGGAGCTTGCTCCATGACAGAATTCAGCTCCTCTCCTCTGAGCACATTTGACGCAAGTGCTTGTGAAAATTGAATTAATGCTGCCTCAGCGGAGGAGGCTGAACCGCCGCTAATTGAGATGGCTTTTGCAACCGTATCTGTTAATGCTGCTGTCTTTTCTTGGGTAAGATTTAAACGTTTTGCATTGTCTGAAAAGCGTTGGTAGATTTGTGCTACAGAGTCCCATGCTTGTGCAGTATTCTGTGCAATTTTAAATGTATCTAACATGGCTTTATTAAGAGCATATTGATCTTCTGTTACTAGTTTTAATCTATTTCTTAAACCCGTATACATGTCTGTTTTTGCAATAGCCGCTCCAACCGTTAGAACTCCCATCATGTAACTAGCAAGTTGACGAGTGGCTTCAGAAAGACCATCTGTAGAGCGACTGGCAAAATCACCACTTCTCTGAATACTTCTCAACTCGCGATCTAATGCTTGTGCATTGCGTTCAGCATTTCGTGAGTCAATCACGATTCTTAAAATTGATTCTTGAGCCATATCTACTTTCCTACGGACATAAAAAAGCCCGCAGATGCGGGCTATAAATTTAGGGTAGTAAAAAGCGTACTAAAGCGCTTTTTGATTAAAATTAATCTATTGATCCAAAGGCAACTGAACTTCTATTGCACCTTTCTCTAACAACATTTTCAGCATGCTTACCATCTGAAAGCCTTGGATAAGATCCGATATCTTTAAAATACTGAACACCATTTTCAACACATTTACCATAATTGCTTTTTTTAGGTTCCTTGGTAACTAGAAAGTAAGCTATTGGTAAAATTATAAGAAAAACTATTACACAAGTAATTACAAGTGATATGTGATCATAAAACGATCTAGTTTTATTTTCTTCCCGTACCCCCTTGAGATTTTTATTTTGATTAGTAACCAACTTATAAAGGTACATCCAAGCCTTAGTTTTTTCAAAATTAGATAATCCTTTTATCATTTCAAGAAATATCTTATTTTCTTTAATAAATGTATCAAGATTCGTAACATTTTTAGGTAATGTAATAAGGCTTTTATTTATCTCATAAAACTGATCGATCTTCCTCAACTCATCCTCTGTTAATGGTGAATTTAGCTTTTCCATACCCCACTCCAAACCTAAAATTTAGACCAAGATACTAATTTAGCTATAAAAAAACCACCTTTCGGTGGTTTTATATTTTAGAAGTTATATCGCATACCAGCTTTATAGGTCACCCCATCAAAGTCACCAATGGTATTATTTGTATAATAATAATCTACACCACCATGCCATGAACATGTTCCTGATCCACTACTATTACTTGTTGTGCCATCATTACAGCGAGTTCCTTCGTTGTTGCTAATATCCACTGCCCACTTATAACCAATACCACCATACATTGAGAGGTTTCTAGTAATATTTACACCTGCTTCAACCCCCACTGGAATTGTAAAGTATGTAGATGTATCAAAATCATCCACATCTAACGCGCCAATACCCATACCCAAAGTACCTAAAGCATAGAAACGTTCAGTATTCAAAAAATTAATATGTGCACCACCTGAAACTTCATAATATTTACCGTCATAGTCGCTATTACTTTGGTGCTCAAATTTCCCCCACCAGCCATGACCCTTAGGTGAGCTAGAAATACCCACACCAAAACCATCCATGTCAGCATCAATATTGTTTTCAAACTCGCCTTTTTCAGTTGAATATTCAACAAATAATGATTTTGGAGACAAGTTACCAGCCTGCGTATTTGTACAAATGGTAATTCCCAATAATGTCAGAATTAAAGTTTTATTCATAATGTATCAACTTTGTTAATTTTCGTAAGCATAATAACAAAGTTGCATTTAATAAACATTACCCAAAAGTGTATAGATAAGAGGAACCTCTACATAGGAGATTAATACTTCTTTCAATAAATCAATTCATGTTATAAGGGACACTCTTTGTAACTTTTTGCTCTTTAGGCATTTTTATGAAAAAAACCTCCTCATCAGACCATTTAGAATCAACTGCATTAGGATGGAAGTTTGTTGCCATTATCGCTCTTATAACCACTATATTTTTTACTTTTCTCTATTTAGCGATGTCTCATGAACCTGACTATATGCCTAGTCGTAAAGCTAAAGTTGCTCAACAAGAACAGATCAACTCGCCGCAACCTACATCTGTAGAACAGCCTACATCTGAAGAGTAATTTATAGTGATCTAAACACGATAATTAAAAAAACCACCTTTCGGTGGTTTTATGTTTTTAATCTTAATCATCATTGCTTACTACAATGCTTTTTAGAAGCACTTGTTGAACCATCATTACAAATAAATTTAGATCCATCACAATGACTAATCCCGCCTTTACTACCAGAACAAGGTTGACGCCCTTTTGCCTCAGCAACTGAAACCAAACCCATTGCCAAAGTCACCCCAATTACAAATATTTTCATCCTGAAAACCATTGTCATTTATGTATTTGGAATTTAACAGATAGATCATTAAAACATCAATAACAAACTATTTGATAAGAGCTTATTTCTAAATATTACAATGTAATGAATTTATATAAGAACGTAAGAATCAGCTCCTATTTGTCGCCCTTCTATTTCAATCTTAGATATCTAAAATCATTTCATATAGGCTAAATACTCAATCACATTCAAATAGGACAGCAATCAAATGACTACTATTAATGTTGAGAATATCAAACACCATGCAAATGTTATTGCTTCATGTGGTACTAAGGTTGGCGAAGTTGACCACATGCAAGGTACGGAACAAATCAAATTAACAAAACATGAGGATGGTCTTCATCACTTAATTCCTGTTTCGTGGGTTGGTGAAATCACTGATAACGGAATTGTTTTGACCAAAAACTCACAGGAAGTTAAAGATAATTGGTTGGAAGCCTAAAAGATATGAAGAGCTTGCCTTAGCAGGCTCTTTTAGTATTTTTATTTAAATTATAAATATTCAGGATGAATAAAATGGATTCATTGAACTTCTCAAAATGTGCAGAAATATGCAATCAATGTTCTTTAGCATGTGTCACATGTGCTTCCGAATGCCTGAATGAAGATCATCTAGACATGATGCGTGAATGTATCAAAAAGTGCTTGGAATGTTCCGATATTTGCCAATTATGTGCAAAAATGGAGCAAAGACAATCATCCTTTTTGAAAGAAATTTGCAATATTTGTGCTTTAGCTTGTGATGCTTGTGCTATGGAATGTGAAAAACACGACCATACACATTGTCAAGAATGTGCAGAAATTTGCCGTAAATGTGCAAATGAATGCCGTCAAATGGCATCTTAAGGTAGAGTGGAACCACCGAAAGATGGTTTCACTTCTTCTTATAAGCCTGATCTAGAAATAAATTATCCAACATCAAGACACATTCAACAAAAACATGTAGTTCAACTGGAGAATCATGTAATTCTAAATATGATTCGATATCCGCAATGCTCAATGCCAACGGCGTACCTTGTTCATATCGTCTAGAACGCGCGATCATGTTATAAGCATGCAATACGGTATGTGCAGTATAAGAATATTCAGGTGGTTCAACTATTTCGATGTTGAGCGCTTGGCGTTGCTTTTTTTCGTGGTCGGTGAGGACACCGTATAGGGTTTGCCAGTCGTAGAGCTCTCGGACTTTCCCAAAACTTCTTCTTTGACTTGATTGGCTTCCTTTTGAATCTTTTCAGCCTCAGACTTTACAAAGCCCCAGATCTGCCAACCTAAATCACCCATGTGAAAAAGCTTTGTTGCGTTTTCCTCAGAGTATGGTTGCTCCCGAACAACCCCACCTTCTTCAAACTCAATGCCCTCCCAATCTTCAATCAGGTGACATGCTGCCGCCTCCATTGTTAACTGGTACCACACTTTGTCATCAACAGAGGCTTTACTAACGTCATAGCCTTTAGACACAATCTGATTCTGTGCGCGTTCTAATGCCACTTGATAGGCTTGATGCTCAATGCCACGAATTTTAAAACGCGCTAATACTTTGCCTTCTTTATCTTTGTATTCACGCCATAATGAAATTTCTTTGCTTTCTTTAATTGCTACTTTTAAAGCCATGATTTGATCTCAGTAAAAACCGCCCTAAGGCGGTGTGAATTAAGGTACGAGAATTCGAGTAATAATCGGTGATGTTTTGATGTGGTTATAGTTGATATCGATAGTAATGGTATCTTCACCACCACCATCTGGGTGATTGGCTTCTGATACCTCCAAGCTTGGAAATTCAAAAGCGTAACCATTACCTTTGGAATCTTCAATTGAGAAGTTAATAGGCATCACGGCGCGAGTTTTAATAAAATCAATATATCCCGCAGATTGAGCACTAAACATGTATTGCGTTGATAAGGTGATATCTACCATCTTCTCTAGATACATTTGCGCTGTTAGCTTTTGATTACCAATACAGCGAATCGCTTCTAGATTATTGGTGATATTCAATTCAAGCGATTGCAAACACGCTTTACCTACAATAGTTTCACCATTAACGGTTAAATCACCCACATTAATTGCCGAAACAAGAACTGCATCAGGTACAGAGGTTGGAGAGGTAACTGGGTTTGTAGTGGTACGTTCAAACTCGGTACCAACTAAGCCAAATGAGGCAGTAATTTTACCTGTGGTCGCAATCGACATTTTGGCTTCACCAATACGCACACCACGATAAATAAAGATCTGCCCAACATCTTCAAAAACTTTGGCAAAAGTAAATGTTTTACGTAGATCACCACCAAACTTAAGAACATCAGTTGCCCAATCATTCATAGCAACAGCTGACCAGAAGTCATCAAACAAACCTATTGATAGTTCGACTTCCAAAGTTCCTGTGATTTCTGCTTCAGTTGCCATACCCCCTTGGCGAAAACGACTATCCGCTACACTGTTTGATGTTTCGGTGGTGACACTTTCAGTTAAACCATCCGTTACACGGCGTACTGTCTTCCACGTTGGGCTTGCAGGTGTTACACCCGCTTCTATTTCTACACAATAGTACAGTTTGATTTTTGCACCACTCGACATGGCTTTCTCCTATTTTTAGGCATTAAAAAACCACCCGAAGGTGGTGATTGGTTTATTTATTCAAATAAGCAAGGTTGAATTTGACGATCTACATTTGCAATTGCTGTTTGTAAGCAATCACGCTGTTTACGCCATTCTGATAAACCTTTACCACATACACTTGCGATATCTTTTTCACATTCAAGTTTCGCATTAAGCACCTCTCGCTGTTTAACAAGTGCAAAATAATCCGTTTGCAGTAATGCCCTTGCTTCAAAAAAGGCTTTCACTAATGCTTTTTTGAATGCAATAACACGCGGGCTATTTTTCAGCAAAGTCATTAAAAAAGTGGCTTGTTGCTCATCCAATACAGCATATTCAGTCGCTTTAGCAAAACCACCTTGTGGTAAAGCCTCACCCTTTCGGATTTCAAATCTGATAGGGCTAAATTCGGCAAAATCGGGGCGATATGTACGAACTAACTTAATAACACTTGCATGCTGCAATCCCAATCCCAATGCAATTTGCAAAGTGGTTGTCTGTGGTTGAGCATCTTTTACATCAACTAAATTAAACTTCGCATTCATATAAATCTCCTTGGAATAAAACACATGCCTGAATGCAAATAGGATGGCATGTGTAGTTTTTGTGATATTTCAGGCATAAACATTCCTGATTCTCATATTAGGGATCATGGGTAGTTAGGATTGGTTGTGTGTTTTCGACACATAACTGATTGGAGTTATTTTTTCAGGGTTTAAATTGATGATTTATGCCAAGTTCCAATTCATTTTTTAAATTTCAGGCAATAAAAAACCGCCCAAAAGGACGGTTCAATCTAAGTAATTAAACTAATTCACTCGAAACTCAGCACGAATGATCTTGGCGTAAAAATGTTTATCGTCCATATATTGCGGTGCATGAACTAAATAAACTTCTAAATGAGAAACACCGAAGTTTTGTAGGAACGCGCGCCACCCATCACATAACTTCGCCATTGCTGTGGTACCTGAATTCAACGGCGCAAAACATTGGATTGAAATCATGCCATGGTCACGAATGCAGGGCTGGTTACCAATACCTACAACATTACTTCCTGAATACTGAATATAAACTTTGCACCACAACTTATCCTTAGGTGGTTTGAAGTGCTGCCCTTCATCAAGTGCCTGGTTTTCAAATTGAATCACATCCACACCGTCAAACTGTGCCAAGCGCGTCCTGATCTCTAATTCTGCTTGTTCAAGTGTCATCATTTGTATTTACTCGTCACTCGCTGAAAGGTTAAGGCATAGATCCCTGTTGGTGCTTGTTGAGAATACCCATTTTCCAAAGCAACGGAATAAGGCAAATTATTCTGTACATAGACCAGATCACCAATCTTTGCCTGAAGAACTTTGATATTCCCCTCAGCAATTGTTTGCCCACCTACTTTATCTACTTTATTTAAATCATAGCGAACATCCACAGAGCCAATTGAAACGAGGTTATTACCACGGAATGCGCCTGTATCCACAGGACTTGCAAGCACAACACCTTGTAGGAACTCGCTAATGATTTTTCTTTGTAGAACAGTTGCGCTTTGCAGTACTTCAAAGGTGAACTGTGATAATCGTGTACCTTGCCATGACATAATTTTCACCTGTATTTAACAGTTACATCGCCGAATAAAACTTCATGCCCAATTTCACCATTTACCACTAAAGTTTTACCCGCAACATCGGACTTTACTTTTATTAAAAATCCTTTTTCAATATCAACATAAAGCGCATCAAAAATACGCTCACCATTTAAAAACACTGCTTCAATGTTTGTATTTTTTATGTTGGCATGAAGCGCCTTATCGCTATTTGCTGCTCTGTCTTTTAACTGAGAATCTTCTATATAAATCATAATTTTCACCCATTAAAAAACCCACCGAAGTGGGTTGCTGCATTAAATAATTTGAATTGGTATGAGCTTAAGCCCCCAATTGTTCTCAAATCTCTTATCCAAAAAATCCGTGATTTCAGATTCACGATACTTAAATTCATGACAAGTTAAAACTATGACATTTCTACCACTAGACACTCCATACCTTGTAAATCCCTGAAGTGAACGTCTTATTGAAGTATTATTTGATAGTAAAAGTTTTGCTCTTCCTTGTTTTATTAAATATTTCCGCCCCCTCACTTTAGGGCACTTATCAGCAGGTATATCCACCTGAATTACAAAGTAGTCCATTTCAAGCCAAGCCAAGTGTATGATTTCTTTTTAGACTTTTATAGCTTGCCTTTTTGTTTAATCCAATGACTTAATATTTCCGTAACTGTATTAAATATGTAGCTGAGATGGGATCTGCACCCACATTCAATACCTTAAAATCACCTTTAGCCGTTGTCCAAACATCACCAATCTGCGGTACTCTCGTAACCTCATTTTGAAGAACTGTTGCTTTGGAATCTGTCACCTGGTAATCCGTAGGCTTAACCAAATCTTTTTTATAGCTCCCAAACAACACGCCACGACCTGAATAAGAACCATCAATTTGATTAGGATACGTTTCAGTGACTGGATCATATTTGCCAGAGTTGATCATTTTAGTACAGATAAAACTCGCTACTGCATCAGCGAGTTTTTTATCAAAGGCTTTGGCAACTTTGGATTGAATTTTATTCTTAATCATCACATTGACTCTCTTCAAACATTGCAAATAAATCCTGAGCAATTGCCTGAATTGAGTAGGCTTCAAATTCAGTGCTTGGATCACGCTCATTCATTCGCTGTTTAATACGCTGCCAAATATGAACAGCTTCATGCAGTAATAGTCCATGTACTTCAATTAAAGGACGCTCACTGTCTTGAATCTGGACAATTGCCATTGAATCATCATTGTAAAAATTCACCTGAGCATCACAACCATTTGACATAAACTCATCTACATCGTTCATGTTTTCAAATAGCAGATCCATGTGAATCTGATTACGAACCAATGTATATTTGACATGTTGGAATGGCGATATATACCATTCAGGCACATAATTATTATTAATCATACCTGTATCAAACTCGCGTGATCAAAATACCAAACGGCATTTTGTTTGGATTTACTAAATCAAGTGAAGCAATCAAAGCTTTGGCAATTTGTTCAAACTCTGAAATCTCAACACTGCCCTCAACAAAGGTTTCTGTGACCTGTACCGTGTCAGCTTTTACGCTTTCACTGACCGTCTGCCGAGCAACACCACTGTAAATTACCCCTGCTTGAATACCTTTGATAATTTCGCATGCAGCATCTTGTAGAAGTGGATCAACTGGATCAGGAACAAAGCTAACCTCATTCTTCATCCAAGTATTTGCTAATAAGATCAAACGCGCTTTATCACCACCTGGTGCAAAGTCACTTCCTAAAATTCGATCTGCATCATTGATGGTAATAAAGCTCATAAAATCACCCCTTTGGAATTAATGCTAAAAGCTCATCTTTAGATGCAGATGCCTTAAAGCCAATTTCTTTTGCTGCCAAATAATCTTTGATTTGTGGAATGGTCCAACTCGCAAAGTCATTTTCAGTAGATTTTAGTAATTCCATTTCTTTCGGAGCTTCAGAAGACTGTTCAACACTCGGATCAGGATTTGCAGCAGCTGACTTAAGCTCATCAATTCGAGCTTGCATCGCACTCACATCATTCATAAATGCAAGATGTACAGCGCGTTCTGTTTCTAGATCTGCAATGGCTTTTTTGAGTTGACCTTGCAAAGCTTCATTTTCAGTAACTACTTTTTCACATTCAGCTTTGGTATCCGCAAGAACTTTTTCTAGTTCAGGTGATGTTTCAACACCCAATTGAACAGTAATTTTTTCTACTTTAGCTTTGCGCTCTGGTACTTCACGCACCTCAACTTCCACACCAAGTGCATCATAAGCTGCTTTGATTTGAGGATAATCACCGTAAATCAAAACTGATGTTGCATTTACATCTGGACGATCAAAGTACTTTGGATTTTGAAATGAACCTTTTTCATCAATCCCTGCGCTTTTTTGAGCATAAATAATTTTCATCTTGTTCTCACAAAAATGGGGCTTAAAGCCCCGATTGTTATGGTGTGCCAGAGAGATCCAACAATGTACCTGCTGTCATCTTGTTGCTGGTCGCGTGTTTTTTCCAATTCGCATCAGCACCCAATAGTGCCAAGGTTGGATTAGCGCCTTTTGTGGTATCCCAAGAGTAACCCAGTAAATCCAGATTAAAAGTTCCTTCAGCACGCATACCAATTGCCAAGTTTTCTTCATCATTAATGTCGTATGCACGGAAACCCGGTGCCTGAGACTCAGTGACAGTTACTGCACCAGTCTGCAAACCAAAAGCATCATCATCTTCAATCAAATCTGTGACTAAAACAGGCTTGCCCAACGTACCTGGTAAACCACCATAAATCACAATTTCAGATTCACCATAAATTTGATTTGTTAATGCTTCATCCACAATGTCGAAATAAGTATCCGAGTTCATCACCCAAAGTGAGATGCGACCAAACTTATCACCAAACTTACGCATACCTTTGGTTAAGGCTTTACGACCATCTGTAGCAATACTGCCTTTGGCAATCATGTCAGGATTACTAGTGATTGCCGCCTTAAGTGCAGCTAAGCTGTATTGCAAACGACCATGTACCAGAGCATCTGCTAAGTCATAACCAATAATTTCAGCAAACTCTTCTGGAGAACGCGCACGGCGTTTAAACGCTTCCTCAGTTGAAGCATAAGGACCATATTTAAATGGTACTTTCACCCCCACAGATTCACCTGCACCAATTTTTTTATTGGTCACTTTCGCTGTCGAGTTCACATCACGGTGTTCAATGCTACCGCCAACACGATAAAAAGACTGTTGATTAAAATCACCTTGAATGATTTCATTGACATAACGGATTGCACCGTTTGAAGCTTGGTTAAATACATTCAGATTATCTTGTAGACGTTCCAAATATGCAGTTTGCGCCAATTGATTGTAGATAATCATGTCGCTATTTACAGTTGTAGTCATAATGACTCCTTATTTTTCAAGTTTTAAATATGCTGCTTGACCATGAGTTTGAATGAAGTCTGATTTAGCCTTAGCATCCATTTGACTGCGTTTCAGACCTGTATTTGTATTGGTATTGCCTTGGAAGTTGCCACCTGAACCTTGACCACCTTTTAAAATGTGATCTTTGTACTGATAGCCATCAATCAACTGATCTAACGCTTCATCGAAATCAGCCAATTCACCAGGACGAGAACGCGAATAGATTTGTTGGCCATGATTGTCATAAGCCACGACTTTGCCGTTTTCGACTTTAAAATTACGACCGAACTGAGCCTGTACCATGTCCGCAGGTACTGAGATTTTGTCTTTGATCATTTGAGAACGCGCAAAACCACCACCAATCAACTCGCCGTGTAATTGATTTTGTAGTGCATCGCGCTCCTGCACGATTGGGGCATACTTTTCTTCTACGGCTTTAATTGCTTCCGCTTTAACTTTTTCGACTTCACCTGCATCCACAAGCTTTTTATCGTCAAAGTTTTTTAAAGTTTCCATTGCTTTTTTGGCAGCAACTGGATCTTCAATACCTGCAAAAGTCGTTAATGCTGTTTCGGCTTTTTCATAACGCTCACGATTTGATTTAGCTTCACCATTTATACGGGTAATCGTTGCTACGGTTTGTGCTGCATCGTGTGCAACCTCCTTACCGTCATCATGAATATACAAAGGCAAACCTTGTTCATTCACTTCTGCATATGTTTTGCCATCAATCTGAGTTGTTTTAAGTTTCATAAGTCATCCGACCTTAATTTGATTTGAGCATCCGCTCGTTACGCCTTATTCATCCGAAATTCAGGCAATAAAAAAGCACCTTGATAGGTGCTGTATTCTTTAAAACTTGGTTGTTTAGTCAGATACCTTGGTTTTCATGCTTACCCCAGTAATTACAAACCGAGATTCCTTATCACCAATAGCTGTAATTTCATCTGAATAAACAAAAATATCCTGAACCTCTATACCAGACTCCCCTTGAAACTGCTCTTTCTTTTTAACAAGATATGCTGCAATTTCATCTTGAAACTGCTGTTTAAGCTTTAAATATTCATCAATTGTTAAACTCACAACCCCAACTCCTTAAACGTCTTTTCATCCACAGCCTTTAATTGCTTCAATGTAAAAGGCTGTCCGCTCAGTGGATCCACAAATTTATCCAAAGGATAGCCACCTTCCTTATAAAGCTTGTATTTCGATGGTCCAAGCCATTCGCGTTGAAAGCTCTCATCTTGCTGTGCAAACCAAGCTTTATATGTCGTATTTGCATCAATCTGACCAATCTTGCCAACGCGCTGATCTTTAGGAATATCTTTCACAGCGCGTTTATCTGCTACAAAGGGTCGAACTCCTTCAACTACACCATCTGAATTACAGCCAATCTGAGTGGTACGACAACGGCGGTGATAAGGTGGTTTTTGATGCCCTTCTCCAAGTTTTTGAATCCGACCATCTCTCATTGCACAGCCTTTTGAAGTTCGACCATCTAAAGTGGCGACATCTTTGGTGTACTTATAACCTAAGGCTATCCAAGTATCTAAGTAAGTGGTTGAACTAATATGCGCTCTGGCTGTTCTCACCTCTGCATCTATTGAACTGCGTGTTTGATTTAATAAACCATCTGCATAGTTTTGCTGCTTAGTCCCTTTGATCCGTCGAATAATCTCTTGATTGGTTTGACCGTTATCAATGCCATCACGAATAACATACTCAACTTTCTTTCGGACACTATCCGCAATACCGGGAAAGATATGATCGATTAATTGACCACCTGCATACGGCGCTTTCTTAGCTTTTTTCAGTAAAGACTCACCACTGATTGCTGGAGCATCTTTATTTGCGAGTTTATAAATATAAGCCGCTTCATATGTCGCCAAAGCAACCATCGACACATCAAGCAATTGTGGCAAATTCACCGCGATTGCTTGTTGCCAACTCGCCATGACACTCTGAAGCTCTTTTAATGATGCCGTGCTGTATTTGCCACTCATTAAAATCGTTTTTTCAGCTTCAGTTAAGTCGTCTAGTAACTCTCTAAGCTTGGTCAGCATCTCCAAAGAATAGCCATCAAACTTTTTAAGCAGCTCATTGATTGCAGAAGAAGATAAGCGTTGTAGATAAGAATTATGCTGATTCAAAGCATCAAGAATTGCCTGCTGTATTTCCTTCTTGTCCATCACCTACACCCTGATAAGGTTGATAACCACCTAATGGCTTACTCATACGATATTCTTCAATTTTCTTTTCGATATCTTCCCATTTATCCTCTGGGAAAGTACCTGTTTGCTCGTAGTGATAAAGTACTTCTGGTGGGAGTAACTCGCCCTGTACCATTTCTAAAATCAATCTAGAGCGCTCTACACTATATTTTTGTTTATTAAAGTCTTGAGCAATCACATAGGTCAATACATCAGGTTTTAGATCATGATTTGACATCACAAACTTAGTACACCAACGCAATGCCATATTCACCGCTTCATTGACATTGACCACACATAACGAAAGTACAGAATGCTGTACTGCATCATCATTATCAGCCTCAGTTGCTGTTTTATTTGCAGAGCCTTTCTCAACTAAACGTGCGCCCATTTCTTTCATTTGTTGCCATTTGTCTTTCATGGCTTCACGTGAAAGCGTATTCGGTTGTGCTTGTGCAATACCTAAAGTCCCACCTTGTGGCAGGGGTAACATGACCTTTGCACCAATATAAACACCACGTTCCTGCGCCTTATCAAACCAATTCCAATCCATGCCAGAAGCATAATATTGTGGATGCCCCATGTAATACACAGATTCCTGAAAGTCTGCACTATCACGATAATGAGCAAGATTTAGATCCGCGAGTTCCAATAAAGGTGAATTTTCAATTTGTGCCGAGTTATCCACTGCACCCACAAAGGTAAATGGAATATAACTCCACACATCACCATTATAGTCCGTTGGAATCTTACGCCCCTGACCTGTCCAGATCCCTTGATCCGACTTGGTATAAATCTCAATCGTGTATACAAACTCGCCCAAACCAACATCTTCGAGACGCAATACTCGATATTGCTGTTTTGTTTCAATACTAAAACCATCTTTACCGCGTTCAGATACAGACTCCGCAATCACTACTAAATTGAGCTTGGTTTGGTTACCTACAGTGATCGTATCCCAATTAATGACCACCTTAGCTGAAAGTAAATGAATCATTGGATAAGCTTGTTTGGCTTTTTCCTCAGCACGATTACGTGATGGAGCGACATCAGGAAAATCAACATATAGAGCACTACGATAATGTTTAAGTGTGTGGCGTAAGGTAGATTGGGAAAGCTGATATAAACTTAAACCGGCACCGTTGGCATTTCTCTTTAAATGCTCTAATTCTGCTGGGCACTTAAAGTTTGGATCCTTTGCAAATGCAGCGCCAACTAGACTACCTAGTGTTTTTCCTGTTACCCCATAAAATACAGCGCGTTTTAAATATGAGTCATAAAAACCTTTGGCTTCTTGACTGTGATCTTGCGGGTTATTTCGTGGTAAATAGACTTCTTTTTTATCCTTAACCGATTTTTGCCCTTTACAGACATCATCCACCTGTTCCCATAAGGGAAGATTTTTAACATACTCTGGATGTTGAAAAGTTACGTCACTCATCGAGCAAACCCCATTGTAGGAAAGAATGGCATAAAGCCTTCGTATAAATCATTAAAAGCATCCGCAGCCGCGTCCACTTGGTCCTTGTATTTACCGTTTGGAAAGTTACGGAGTTCATCTTTGAAATCCTTATTCCATTCACCACGCAGCATTCGCACATTGCCTACGTTGACCTGTGCTGCAAATGGTTGTGCACGTGTGACCTTATCCCCTGAAACAGGTAAAGCCACTACGTTATATCCAGCTAAAAGCTTAGTAAAAGATTTCACTTGTGATTTACCTGCTTGACCAGGATCTTGCGGTAATCGAATGGTGACGGCTGTACCATCAAGATCAGCAGTACTTTTAATACGTTTATTGACATTCTCTGGACCAAGTTGCTCACGCTCTACACCAAAAATATAGGTGTATCCATCACTGGCACTTGCCATACCGACACCTGCTGTATAAGCACCTTCACCTTCTGAACTCGCCAAGTCCCATGCGCGCGTTTTTTTCAAAATACCCGCAGGCAAAGCATCAACGATTTCAATTTCATCAGGTTTAAAAAAACCACCCGCAGGTGGTGCTGGACGCTGTCGGTATTGCCCCGCAAAAACATAAGGCGCTGCTTTTTCCATTAAAGTAAGTTTTTGGATGTTATGCTTCGCTGGCCATAAAGCAGATCCATCATCCTGAATGGCGGATAAGCAGATATGATCCCAGACCTCACCATTACCACCAGCAATAGAAACGCCGTCTTTTCTATCCCCCAACAACCAACCTGCAAGATCTTCTTCATGGAGGCGCTGCATAATGACAATGATCGGGGTTTCAGGCGAGTTCGTCCGCGACTCAAGCGTGTTCTGAAACCAGTCAATAACACCTTCACGGATAGTTTTTGAGGATGCTTCATCTGCCTTATGTGGATCATCAATAATAATGCATCCACCAAAACCGTCTCGCATCTTGCCAGCACCAAAGCCTGTGATCGTACCGCCTGTCCCTGTGGCATAGCACACACCGCCACCTGCTGTACGCCAGTTATCCTTGGCTTTGCTGTCATCACGTAGTTTTAAATCAGGAAAAACTTTCTTATAGGCTTCTTCCTGTACTAAATTTCGTGTTTGAAAGGCATTGTTTGCAGCCAACATTGCAGAATAACTAATATGAATAAACTCGCAGTCAGGCTTTTTACCCAATGACCAAGCCATAAAATTAATCACAGCAATTTCAGTTTTAGAGTAACGCGGTGGAACATTGATAATTAATCGCTTGATCTCACCGTTATAAACACGCATCAAAGCATCACAGATTTCCCGATGATGCCAGTTATGTTTCCATTTATAGCCACGGCGTTCCTTGAACATATAGCGAGTGAAGAAATATAAATCCTGCTGTGCTTCAACCTCAATCGCCAAGTCACGTGCAGAATCAGTAGTCATTCACTACCTCCTGACGGGCTTTTAGATATTCATCTTTAGAGACATTAACCGTCTTTTGAATTGATTCACCATTGGTTGTATGGTCTATTTCTTGCCGTGTAACTCGCCCATCTGTTTCTTGAAAAGCTTGTTTTAGTAGATTCTGCTTAAGTCGCTTATTCCTACCAGAGTCGTCATACATCCCTTGAAGTTCTTTAAGTCGGAATGCTTTATTCGCAATCGCAATATCTTCAATATTTTCTCTAAAGTCTGTTCGAGTTCGCTCAAATAGATCCTTTAATTTTTTACTCAGGTTTCGACCTGCATATTTGGTCGGATCGTAATTTTCACATTGCTGTCTTTCAATTTCTAACCCAAATCTTTGCTTGACAGCATCAGCTACTTGTTGAGGGGTTTCAAAGCAAGCAAGAGACTGAACTATAAAGATTTTTACAGGCTCTTTTAGTGCTGCCATAAACTCACCTTTGTCATGCTACGTCAAGCAAGATTGCCAAAAAAAAGAGCCTTTCAGCTCAAATCACACACGTCCCACAACACTTGGAAATATCAACATCAGGAACAAACGGTGCATGCTTTGTGATTTCGACCAAACGTTTAACTGACTCATTCGCACCCCAACGTCTAACAACACCAAAGAATTCTTCAACGTCGTGACCTGCCAAATAGTGTTTAGGTAAACCTGTCATATCGCTATAAAGCGTTTCACCATCTTCATCGCGTTCTACACCAATGTGGCTTTGTTGCATAAACATTCAAAAGCTGAGTTTTCCCCAATCCATTCAAATTTAAGTGACAACTTGGGTGTGAGGTCTACCTAATTCCGTAAATCTATTCAGAACTGCCACACGCGCATGAATTTCATTGACCTGACTTTGAAAATGTCTTGCCGTCAGCTTATCTCCTAATAATTTGATGCAATGCATCTTGGTTTCCACCAAACTGCGACGGTGATAACCCGACCATTTTTTCCATAGGGTTCTGCCCAAATGTTTAACTGTTTGAAGTAACTCATTTCGTTCTATTGAACTGATTTTAGAATCTTTCCAGGGCTTGGCATTCTTTCTGGGTGGAATTACTGCATGTGCTTGACGATCTGAAATCACTTGTCTGCAGCACTTCGTGTCGTACGCCCCATCGGTATAGACAGAATCTATTCGCTCATCTGGTGGGATTTGATCAAGTAAATCACTTAGTACTTGTGAATCACTGACATTATTTGTCGTAAGCTGAACGGCACGTATTTGCAGTGTTTCAGCATCTATACCAATATGCAGTTTACGCCATTGCCGACGGTATTCAGGCTGATGTTTCTTACGCTTCCATTCGCCTTCACCTAAAAATTTTAAACCCGTAGAGTCGACGAGTAGGTGTAACCCATCACGACTTTTCTGATAGCTTATCGCAATATCAATATGCTTTTGTCGTCTACAGAGGGTGGAGTAATCTGGTGCTGTCCAATTCAAGCCACAGAGTTTAATCAGGCTTTGAGCAAAGCCAGTGACCATACGTAAAGAAAGACGGAATAGAGATTTGATCATTAAACAGCATTGAATCGCTGTATCGGAATAAGTTTGATTTCGTCCGTGCTTGCCTTGTGGTTGTGCATACCATTGGGTCTTAGGATCAAACCAGATTGAAATATTTCCTCGCTTGATTAAAGCTTGGTTATACGAGGACCAATTGGTTGTACGGTAGATTTTAGGTGCAGGCTTCTTCATCTGGAAATTATATTGCTGAAGAAGCCTTCAAGAATAGCTTTGTGCAACAAAGCCGATTCAAATTGGAATTTTCTTCGATAACCAATGTTATTTTCTTCTAATTCTTGGAATAAGGTTTCTTCAGCTTCTAAATATTTTTGTGTTGCTTTGGGTAATGGTCGAGTTTTGGATTTTGGTTTTAATGGTTGCTTCTTGGTGAGTGCGGTGTATTCGGAAGTTTCCATAAATTTAGCCCATAAAAAAACCTACAATTTGTAGGAAATCGTAGGTATAAAATTAATAGGCAATTTCACAACTGTCTATGTATAAGTTAATTTACTTGAGCTGCTACTTGATTTTTATTCTGACGGAAATATTGGTTAATTTCTTCAGCAGACTTTAAGTTATCGGTAAACAACTCCTTTACTTCCTTGGATACCTTGTTTTTATCACGATCTTTTATTAGTGTTTTTAAGGGCGGGAGATCTACTCTATTTTCATCTATTGTTATTTGCTCAATAAACCCTGCTAACCATAATAAAAATTCATCTTCATATTCTAGATTATTAGGAAGCAAACTCAAATCTATAACTTTCGATTCAAAATTAAAAATTGCATTACAAATTTTTTGATTCATTTTTAAATGGGTTGACTGAGTTAACTCTCTAACATTAGAAATGATTAAATTTAAAAAATCATATCTGTCCATCTTATTAATTTGAAGATCATCCCTTTTAATACGCTCCAGTACACTTTCAGCTAGTGCGAGATATTGAGGCATTTCGTACTCCTGTTAAGTTGTAATCTATAGAAATTTAAGAATAAAGAGATGTGCAATAAAAACTACAATCAAAAGTTACAAAAATGACGTGTTAAGTAACTTTTGTAATTGTCATTTACACAAAAATATAACTAAGTCTCAATATTTTCTTATTTTTTCTAAAGGCTCTAAAAAAAATATCCTAAAATAATTAATTAGTTACATTTTTTACTATATAAATAAAGCTATAAATTATGGTCTTCCAAAGATTTTATTACCTGCAAATAAAAAGCCTCATATTGCTATGAGGCTTTTGACCTTAATTGTTTGCGCTGATCAAGGTTATTTCTATCTATTTATTAGAATAGAATGACATCATAATGATTCTAAAAGTAAACATCATTGGTAAGTTTGTTAGAGAAAAGCAAATAAGTGTCAATAAAATTACAAATGAAAAAAATACTCACTCTGCGGAGTAGTGAGTATTAATATTTGCTGATCTGTGGAAATATAAACTGTTAATCGTTTTTTCAAAATAGTGAAACCATTTACACTATTCTCATAAAACCACTTTTTAGATCAGATTACAAAGCTTATATGTTTTTAACCACCTTAATGATGGATTTATGTAATTTAGTAACCGATACAACTGATTCGATTTGACTACCTCTTTTTGCAAACTACAAAAAAGCTCACTAAAAAGTGAGCTTTATTTATGACTGAACACTACCTATAAACCACATACCAGAATCAATGTTTCCAAAAAGAAAAATAGTTAATGTGGCTACCAAAAATACAGCAAAGAAAAACACAACATTTAAAAAGTAGTCCATGATCTTACTACCTTATTTAATTACTGCTTAATTAATATACAACAATAAACCTATATAACCTAATTAATCACTTAAATAATAAGTAAAAAAATACCCAGATCATCAGGAGTATGAATATGGTTCTTTAAATTTTATTGCTTAAAAATACTTTTGAGACTTCGCCTGTTTAATCTGTACATTATTTTTATCTGTTTTCAAAAGGCTAGTTCCAATAAATGCATAAGCTACCATCAACAAAATAAATAAGATAATTGAAAGCAATGTACTTTTATTTTCTTTGTCATTAGAACTACCCATTATTATCTCTACAATTTATTTGTAAACAATAAATTATCAATTATTAGCTGTGGTATCAACCACTAATAAAGTTTCTAATCGATAATGTATCTACAATTTTGGATTGTATAATCTAAAGTTATACTCACCTTTTACCGCTAAATAATTATCTTTTTTACAAAAAAGCCCACTAATGTGAGCCAAGCTTATAAATATAAGGCTTATTTAGAAATTGAGTAACACAAATCTAGTTTCCCTTTTTCTTGCTTATAACAATCCCACTGTCCTTTCTTATATTTTTTAGCAGGAAGAACATCTTCAGGAGTCGTACCCAAATAAGGCTTACAATTACCACCACAAGTAGTCGATTGCTCAATCAGGTATTCTTTTTGACCAACTTCTAAATATATAAAACCACCACCAGAGCTTACACCTCTTTGAATTAAGCAAGATTCAGTTTTGTTCTCATTTACTGTAAAACATTTACCTGAATAATCAGTAATTTTATAAGCAAAACTTGATGTAGAAAATATTGTAAAAGCTAAAGGTAAAATCCATTTCATTTCTATTGCAACCCTTAATAAAACAAAACCCCGCAAATGCGAGGTTTTAATGATTTGGTCTCGGAAAACCGTAATACGACCAGTATAGAAAAATATACCCTGTTTTTTGCAGGTATGCAATTACAAATCATACTCTTCAGCAACTTTAAAGAAGTAACCACGCAAATGTGCATCCAAGTCAACTCGCCAATCACCAAGTTTCACTAAGGCGTATTGCTCATATTTTGCATAACTTTCCATATAAGATTGTCGAGCAATTGCTAACCCTGAAATACGATGACGCTCAGACTGATTATAAGAGTTCTCTTTTTTACCCTCACACTTGCTACATTCAATATGCTTTCTAGCATCTTTAGCAAATAAAAAACCCTTGCCATTACACTTAGCACAAAGACCGCGTTTAAATAAAAACTGAATCAATGCAGAACGCGCCACACCTTTAGCAGCCTCTTTGCTTGGGATCTGCTTTGTTTGGAATCCATCTTCTTTAAATTTTAAACGGATCTCACTGGTTAGGAGATTATGTAATAAGGCAAAGTGACGATCATTCGGAGTAATTGATCGAACCAAAGCCCATAACATTGCACAATTTTCTACATTCATATCCTGCATCATCAAAGCAGAACTATTTGCTTTGCTACCATATGTGGGAGCACCACCCACCCCATCTTTAAAACCATCCATTGTTTTTTGTGCAAGATCCAATAGTGTGAAATCTACAAGTGCAGCACTTGGTTTAAACAATAAACGGCGTAAATCATGAACAATCATTAAGTCTTTATGTTTTGCAAAATCTTCTGTCGCCATATTCATTCCATCACCCTAAATTTCTACGTTTCTTAAATTCTTCAACCGCTTTTTTATTTTCCCGACACGTCATTCGAAAAATAAAAATTGCCGCAGTTACACCAAAGATGATTGCTCCAGCTGCTACCCATGCAAGAAATTCAATTCCATTCATAAATCACCTATCAACCGTCTAATGTCTTCAATCGCCTTACCGCTTTTCACCTGCTCAGTGCTATACCGATACACTGAATAACCTAACTCTTGTGCCGAGTTATATTTCTCCATATCCCCTAAATAACCCTGTGCCCTTGTATGCCTCCCATTACTCCAGATCCCACCTTCAACTTCGATTAACACCTTACTACCTAAAATATAAAAATCTGCTCTCCACTTCCGTTCAGGATTAAATTGAAACTCGGTCTGGAACTCGATCTTGTACGACTTCAAATGCTGAGCGAGTTTAGCCTCACCCTCACTAATAACTCGCTCCTTCTTCACAACAACACGGCGCTTGGTACGCCGTGGTTTTGCATATTTGGCTTTATAATCAGCAATGGAGATACTCGTCACTTAAGCCGCACCTCTATATTTCTTCTCATGCATAAAGTTTGCTTCGACCAATGCACGCGCAAGTTGGGGACAAACTGAATTACCCACCATCCGTGTTTGCTCTGTTTTAGTTAGCTTGATTTCATTGCCTGCCTCGTCCAGCCCTTTTTCAAAAATATAAGAATCTGGAAAACCTTGTGCTTTAAAAAGTTCAACGGGTTGCAACATGCGAAAACCAATATCTGCAATTTGATATTGTTGTTGACCAACAGTTACCAATCCAAACCGATCACGAGTTGGAATTGTCCGTAAAGGCTCATTAACCGAATTACCATCTTTTTCATTACCATAGAATGCTGTTAAAAAAGCACGAACTTCAGCAAATTGATTAACTGTCGTCATGGTATGAATCGGCTCATTTAAATCTTGGCCAACACAATTATTTTTCATTTTAGAAAGATGACTGATTACAAGTGAATTATGGTCTTTAGCTGTAATTGTATGTACTGGCTCTTGTGCTGAACTCCCAATCACACCAGTATAATTTTTTGCTAAAAATGCAGAGACCAAACCATGATGTCCACCTGTAGTAATCGTATGCAAGGGTTTAGAAACATGATTACCAGGATGATTACTCGTATTCACAACAAGACTGGGTGCAATCAAAGCATGATGACCACCTTTAGTCTGAGCGCAGATCGTACGCAAAGGCTCATCAATCGGCATAGATCGTTTATTTGATGCATTAGCACATTCAGTTAATACAGGTGCAATTCCGTTTACAACAAAAGGATCTTGAACATCTAATACAAACTTCTTAATACCTGCAGCAATACGCTCCATGGTTGCTGTAGCCAATGGACGATTACGAGTAAAAATACTTGGTGCCTCAATACTCCAATCAATACACTCTGCAGCCGTACGCCAAGGTTTTAAATTTCCTTTTTGAACTTGGATAGAATCAGGATGACCGTGTGTCGGTTGTGGCCATTGAATTTTTAAACCATCACGACGTGCAATTAAGAAAAACCGCTTACGGATAGTTGGTGAACCATAGTCACACGCTCGTAATTCTCGATAGTCAACTTGGTAACCTTGTTTTTTAAGTGCGTTTACAAATGACTTGAAAGTACGTCCTTTGTTTTTCGGGCATGGTTTTCCATCTGCAGCAAGATCACCCCATGTTTTAAACTCTTCAACATTTTCAAGCATGATGACTCGAGGGCGAGTTTTAGCTGCCCAACGTAGTGCCACCCAAGCAAGACCACGAATTTTCTTTTCAACAGGTTTACCACCTTTGGCTTTTGAAAAATGTTTACAGTCTGGAGAAAGCCAAACCAACCCTACTGGTTGATTACCTGTAACTTGAATCGGATCTATATCCCAAACAGACTCACAGTAATGCCTAGTCTCAGGGTGATTCACTCGATGCATCGCTAAAGCTTTTGGATCATGGTTTATTGCGACATCAACTGGACGATTGAAAGCTTGCTCTAAACCCGTACTGGTACCGCCGCCACCTGCAAAATTGTCAACAATAAGTTCATGAGGAAGTAAATTAAACATGACCACCTCCCAACTGCTTACGAATCGTTGCAGGTACCACACAACCATCTAACTCGCATTGTTTTAAATACGCATCAGGTTGTTCAAATGGATCTGGCCATTCATTGATGATGGGCGTGTTCAACGG
>NZ_JACANU010000059.1:0-875 GCF_030329325.1 Acinetobacter sp. 226-1 | reverse complement strand
CAACAAAAAAGCCCACTAAAAAGTGAGCTCCACTCGTCTATTCCGAGCTGTCAACAAATTCGCAATTAAAACCATAATTGAGAATAATTATCATATTAAATTAAAAAATAATTATTTTCAATAGCTTATAATTAACAAAAACAGGTATATAAATTCTAATAAAAAAATGCCCGCTACGTTAGAGAAATGAGCGGGCATATAAACACTTAATAAAAAAATACTCACTTTTTAGTAGTCTCTCCCTAAAGCAAGTATATAAACTTTTTAAATTCAGTACCCGTCTTTCCGGGCTGTCAATCTTGCATTACTATCATTTAACTGACAATGCTAAGTGAATTACTATAACTTCGTCCACTATAGCAGAAATATGCCATATGCTGGCATGCCAGTCAATTACTATTTGATTCTTAATCTTTTATCGTGACCCGATATATAAAACCCACCACACGCAACCATGTTCTTTAGGCAATTACGCCCTAACTTAAATTCATCTTCCATTTTTCTATCAGACAAGCCTCTTACATTCTTTTCAATAAAAAGATTTACAGCTGCTTTTGCTGAGGCACAAATACGATTAGAGAACTTTAAATCTATAATTAATTTTCGAACCTCATCAGCTTCAAAATCATTTATTTGGCACACCAATTGATTTTTTCTTGGAGCAACGCCTTTGTTATTTTCACAAATAAGCCAATAGATCTGATTTACACCGAGTGAATCAGGTATATTTCCTGACTTCATTCTACAAGTTTGTATATATGCACCATATTGTTTAAACCATTCTTCAGCCGTAAATTTCGACCAATCCATGACCTTTGTTTTCACCATCGCATTCATAAATCACCTACCAACCGTCTAATGTCTTCAATCGCCTT
>NZ_JACANU010000058.1:0-1067 GCF_030329325.1 Acinetobacter sp. 226-1 | reverse complement strand
GCTGACGCACACCATCGCCCACCGGGTGGGTCGCTATCTGGAACGGCAAGGCCTGCTGGAACGGGATGTCGAAAACAGCTATCTGGCCTCGGATGCGGTGGATGACGACCCGATGACACCCCTGCTGGGGCACTCGATCACTTACCGTATCGCTGTCGGTTCACAGGCGGGGCGAAAGGTGTTCACTTTGCAAACTCTGCCGACCAGTGGTGATCCGTTCGGTGACGGGATTGGCAAGGTAGCCGGGTTCAGCCTGCACGCCGGCGTGGCGGCCAGGGCCGATGAACGCAAGAAGCTCGAACGGCTGTGCCGGTACATCAGCCGCCCGGCGGTATCCGAGAAGCGGCTGTCGTTAACACGAGGCGGCAACGTGCGCTACCAGCTCAAGACGCCGTACCGGGACGGCACCACGCACGTCATTTTCGAACCATTGGATTTCATTGCAAGGCTGGCCGCCCTGGTACCGAAGCCCAGAGTCAACCTAACCCGCTTCCACGGGGTGTTCGCACCCAACAGTCGGCACCGGGCGTTGGTCACGCCGGCAAAACGGGGCAGGGGCAACAAGGTCAGGGTGGCTGATGAACCGGCAACACCAGCACAACGGCGAGCGTCGATGACATGGGCGCAACGGCTCAAGCGTGTTTTCAATATCGACATCGAGACCTGCAGCGGCTGCGGCGGCGCCATGAAAGTCATCGCCTGCATTGAAGACCCTATAGTGATCAAGCAGATCCTTGATCACCTGAAGCACAAAGCCGAAACCAGCGGGACCAGGGCGTTACCCGAAAGCCGGGCGCCACCGGCTGAGCTGCTCCTGGGTCTGTTTGACTGACGAGCCTGAAGGCCAACGATACCAATCAAAATGCTGCGTTCACAGCGCCGCGGCAGGGATCCGCCGTGCTGGTTGTCGGAAAAGGAGCCGCTAGTGGGAAAGAGGAGGGTAAATTTTCAGCGTTGCTGGCTCCCCGTCAGCCGGATTGGGTTGCATCGCAGGGGTGTCGAAAGAGTCAACTGCGGTCCAAAGCTGTTGGACTTGGGTGAAAAGGGCGTTTATTCTTCCTATACGT
>NZ_JACANU010000057.1:0-1082 GCF_030329325.1 Acinetobacter sp. 226-1 | reverse complement strand
GAATGGGTTCATGTGCAGCTCCATCAGCAAAAGGGGATGATAAGTTTATCACCACCGACTATTTGCAACAGTGCCAAGCGCGGTGTCCGGAATTTCAGGTTTGTGTCTCTACAAAGACTAACTATCAGAAAAACTCATCGAGCATCAAATGAAACTGCAATTTATTCATATCAGGATTATCAATACCATATTTTTGAAAAAGCCGTTTCTGTAATGAAGGAGAAAACTCACCGAGGCAGTTCCATAGGATGGCAAGATCCTGGTATCGGTCTGCGATTCCGACTCGTCCAACATCAATACAACCTATTAATTTCCCCTCGTCAAAAATAAGGTTATCAAGTGAGAAATCACCATGAGTGACGACTGAATCCGGTGAGAATGGCAAAAGCTTATGCATTTCTTTCCAGACTTGTTCAACAGGCCAGCCATTACGCTCGTCATCAAAATCACTAGCATCAACCAAACCGTTATTCATTCGTGATTGCGCCTGAGCGAGACGAAATACGCGATCGCTGTTAAAAGGACAATTACAAACAGGAATCGAATGCAACCGGCGCAGGAACACTGCCAGCGCATCAACAATATTTTCACCTGAATCAGGATATTCTTCTAATACCTGGAATGCTGTTTTCCCGGGGATCGCAGTGGTGAGTAACCATGCATCATCAGGAGTACGGATAAAATGCTTGATGGTCGGAAGAGGCATAAATGCCGTCAGCCAGTTTAGTCTGACCATCTCATCTGTAACATCATTGGCAACGCTACCTTTGCCATGTTTCAGAAACAACTCTGGCGCATTGGGCTTCCCATACAATCGATAGATTGTCGCACCTGATTGCCCGACATTATCGCGAGCCCATCTATACCCATATAAATCAGCATCCAGGTTGGAATTTAATCGCGGCCTCGAGCAAGACGTTTCCCGTTGAATATGGCTCATAACACCCCTTGTATTACTGTTTATGTAAGCAGACAGTTTTATTGTTCATGATGATATATTTTTATCGGCACTGTTGCAAATAGTCGGTGGTGATAAACTTATCATCCCCTTTTGCTGATGGAGCTGCACATGAACCCATTCA
>NZ_JACANU010000056.1:0-1129 GCF_030329325.1 Acinetobacter sp. 226-1 | reverse complement strand
ATTATTATAGAAGCCCCCATGAATAAATCGCTCATCATTTTCGGCATCGTCAACATAACCTCGGACAGTTTCTCCGATGGAGGCCGGTATCTGGCGCCAGACGCAGCCATTGCGCAGGCGCGTAAGCTGATGGCCGAGGGGGCAGATGTGATCGACCTCGGTCCGGCATCCAGCAATCCCGACGCCGCGCCTGTTTCGTCCGACACAGAAATCGCGCGTATCGCGCCGGTGCTGGACGCGCTCAAGGCAGATGGCATTCCCGTCTCGCTCGACAGTTATCAACCCGCGACGCAAGCCTATGCCTTGTCGCGTGGTGTGGCCTATCTCAATGATATTCGCGGTTTTCCAGACGCTGCGTTCTATCCGCAATTGGCGAAATCATCTGCCAAACTCGTCGTTATGCATTCGGTGCAAGACGGGCAGGCAGATCGGCGCGAGGCACCCGCTGGCGACATCATGGATCACATTGCGGCGTTCTTTGACGCGCGCATCGCGGCGCTGACGGGTGCCGGTATCAAACGCAACCGCCTTGTCCTTGATCCCGGCATGGGGTTTTTTCTGGGGGCTGCTCCCGAAACCTCGCTCTCGGTGCTGGCGCGGTTCGATGAATTGCGGCTGCGCTTCGATTTGCCGGTGCTTCTGTCTGTTTCGCGCAAATCCTTTCTGCGCGCGCTCACAGGCCGTGGTCCGGGGGATGTCGGGGCCGCGACACTCGCTGCAGAGCTTGCCGCCGCCGCAGGTGGAGCTGACTTCATCCGCACACACGAGCCGCGCCCCTTGCGCGACGGGCTGGCGGTATTGGCGGCGCTGAAAGAAACCGCAAGAATTCGTTAACTGCACATTCGGGATATTTCTCTATATTCGCGGTTCAGCAGGCATGTCCCCTTTGAGGGCGACCCGACGACAGGATAATCGACCTTATGGTGCGCAAATATTTCGGCACAGACGGTATTCGTGGCAAAGCCAACGAAGGCGCGATGACGGCGGAAACCGCCTTGCGCGTCGGCATGGCGGCTGGCCGTGTCTTTCGTCGCGGTGACCACCGCCATCGTGTCGTGATCGGCAAGGATACGCGCCTGTCGGGCTATATGCTTGAACCCGCGCTCACAGCCGGTTTCACCTCGATGGG
>NZ_JACANU010000055.1:0-1137 GCF_030329325.1 Acinetobacter sp. 226-1 | reverse complement strand
ACTCCCATCAGTTAAATTGCTTTGCTTCGCATCCGTATTTGCCCATGTTTTACCACCATCTTTAGAAACTTGGTAAACAACGGTTGAACCTGCTTCTTGTCCTGTTAAAGTTAAATCAAAGTTACGGTCTTGGCTGACGAAGTCATTCTCTTTAGCACCTGTATCTTCATAAGCAGCTAGGCTAATTACCCCTGCTTTTGGTGCAGTTGTGTCAACAGTCACTTTTTGAATATTTGTGCTTTGTGTATTACCTGCAAGATCTGTCACGACTGCTTTAAACTGATAAACGCCATCCACTAGATCAGCTTGCTTCGCCTCTGTATTTACCCATGTCTTACCGCCATCTTTAGAAACTTGATAAATAACAGTTGAGCCTGTTTCTTGTCCTGTTAAAGTTAAATCAAAGCTACGATCTTGACTGACGAAGTCATCTGCTTTAGCACCTGTATCTTCATAAGCAGTTAGGCTAATTACTCCTGCTTTTGGTGCAGTTGTATCAACAGTCACTTTTTGAATATTTGTGCTTTGTGTGTTTCCTGCAAGATCTGTCACGACTGCTTTAAACTGATAAGTTCCATCGACTAGATCTGTTTGCTTCGCATCTGTATCTACCCATGTCTTACCACCATCTTTAGAAACTTGGTAAATAACGCTTGAACCTGCTTCTTGCCCAGTCAAAGTTAAGTCAAAGCTACGGTCTTGGCTGACAAAGTCATCCGCTTTAGCACCTGTATCTTCATAAGCAGCTAGGCTAATTACTCCTGCTTTTGGCACAGTTGTATCAACAGTCACTTTTTGAATATTTGTGCTTTGTGTATTACCTGCAAGATCTGTCACGACTGCTTTAAACTGATAAACGCCATCCACTAAATCGGTTTGCTTCGCCTCTGTATTTACCCATGTCTTACCACCATCTTTGGAAACTTGGTAAATAACGGTTGAACTTGCTTCTTGCCCAGTCAAAGTTAAGTCAAAGCTACGATCTTGGCTGACGAAGTCATCCGCTTTAGCACCTGTATCTTCATATGCAGTTAGATTAATTACTCCTGCTTTTGGTGCAGTTGTATCGACTACTATCGTTTGTACTGCTGTTGTTGCGGTGTTACCTGCGGCATCACTCACCACTGCTCTAAACTG
>NZ_JACANU010000054.1:0-1174 GCF_030329325.1 Acinetobacter sp. 226-1 | reverse complement strand
CGAGGATATAAGCGACTGGCGTAAGTCATACGACATGAAGTGTCGTATAGAATATCTTTGGGTTCTCTATTTAAAATGTCCTTGTTAAAATAACCACATGAAAACACTTAAATTACGCATAAAAGACAAACATTGCAAGATGCTAGACCAATTAGCATCAGAGGTTAATTTTGTTTGGAATTATGTCAATGATTTAAGTTTTAAGCGTCTAAAAAGAACAGGTCAATTTTTCTCAGCATACGATATTGCTCAATATACCAAAGGCACATCGAAAGAATGTAACTTGCACAGCCAAACTATTCAGGCGGTCACAGAAGAATTAGTTACCCGCAGAAAGCAATTTAAAAAAGCTAAATTGAAATGGCGTGTCAGTAACAAAAAATCAGCTAGGCGTTCTTTGGGATGGATACCATTTAAGAAAGTAGCGGTTAAATATGCTGATGGATATGTGCAATATGGAAAGCATCAATTCAAACTATGGGATAGCTATGGACTAAGTAAATACAACGTTAAAACAGGCTCGTTTGTCGAGGATAGTCGTGGACGTTGGTACGTTTGTCTTGTAGTTGATTCACATAAGCAAGAAAAACCAACCACAACTAAAGCAATAGGCATTGATCTCGGTTTAAAAGATATAGCCACTTGTTCTGATGGCACTGTGATTTCAAATCCTAAGTTCTATCGAAAATACGAGCAGAAATTAGGGATAGCTCAACGAGCAAAAAATAAAAAACGTGTACGTGCATTACACGCTAAGATTGCAAATTGTCGAAAAGATCATTTGCACAAAGCAAGCACCATGCTTGTGAAAAATAATGTATACATCATAGTAGGTAACTTGAGTGCCAAGAAACTTGTAAAAACTAAAATGGCAAAGTCTGTTTTAGATACAGGATTTTCAGCACTAAAAACAATGCTCAAGTATAAATGCGAGAACGCAGGGGTATTGTTTGAAGAAGTCAACGAAGTTTATACCACCCAAACTTGTTCGTGCTGTGGCTCACGCTCTAGTAGTCCGAAAGGTAGGACAGGACTTGGAATAAGAGAATGGTCGTGCATGGAATGTGGTACATGCCATGATAGAGATATAAACTCAGCGATTAATATTCTTGCGCTCGGACATGAGCGTCTAGTAGTAGGAATCCCCGTCCTTTAGGTCGGGGAGGATGTCAAT
>NZ_JACANU010000053.1:0-1201 GCF_030329325.1 Acinetobacter sp. 226-1 | reverse complement strand
GCACTTTTAAGTAATATTTTCATTGTTGTCTCACAGTTCGAATATTTAAAAAGTTACATCCAAGTACAACACATCCTGATAAACCCCTTCAGGCGTAGTGCTTTGGACAGGTTCTGCTAATTTCACATGAATTGTTCCTTGTTCTACACTAGCGGGGTCATCCACTTGAATTTTTTTGACCGCATCTAATTGATAAACATTTCCTATAAAATTCATTTGAATTAACGTCTTTAACTTGGTTCCACCTGACGCTTTTACAAAAGTTCCATTTCCCCCTTCTTGTAATGACTTTGTGCTCAGTTGTAGCTCAAATTTCTGATTACATTGAAGGTTAAAAATTCCTGTTGCAACAAGCGCTTCTTCACTTAAAACAATTTGTGGGCTAACATTTGAAAACTGGCAACTTACAGGAATAGATGTCACAACACTCACTGAGGACGTTTGGTTTGCAGCACTTGCCCATGAAGAAATAAAAAGCACAACATACAAACATTGAGTACAAAACTTCCTCATGATGTCGCCCTTTAAATATGCCTTAAGTTATTTATTATTAGACGCTTTTTTAGACTTCTTATATATCCCTAAAATTAGGTATTTTAATATACTGATCATTAATAAAACTAAATTATTCTAGTAAAAAAACTAAACCCACTTAACAAAAAAATAAAATAAACTTTAAATTAAATAAAAAAAACAAATACTTATTTTTTATTTTAATTTCCCATAAATACCGTAAATAATCGAAAATAAAATAAATTATTTATAAATATCTTCTAAAATAAAAATAACCAGTGATAAGTAAAAAATATTTTTTAATTTTAATGATTAACTGTATATAGAAGTTAAGTCTTCTAAATTTATATTCAATATTTATGAACGAGCTTTGTATTTTACAAAAAATAAATTAAATCATATCAATATATTTAATTGACTACTTTGTCACATAAAAAATGGATTATATAGGTGATGTTAAAACAATCATAACTGTAAGAACACCACCATTTTATAATTACTATCATTAATACCGAATCTAAAGTATGAGCCTCATTCAGTGAATAATTTAGTAATCAACACTAATATTTAATACATCGTTATAAATACCTGCTGGGGTAGTGGTCGTCACCGCCGCAACTAACGCTGCATTCACATTATATGTATCTACCGTTAAACCCGGTTGAGACAACGGTGTACCTACGTTTAC
>NZ_JACANU010000052.1:0-1286 GCF_030329325.1 Acinetobacter sp. 226-1 | reverse complement strand
GCTTTTAACAATGTTTCTGACTATCTGTACTTCAAACAAGCAAAGTTACTTCGAAATCAGGGAGTCGCGGCATGACAGCAATAAACAACTATGAAAGCTTATCTATAGATGAGTTCCACAGCATTATCAAACCTGTTGATCGCCCAATCCGCTCAATTAATTATGGATTTTTATATTTAGAAAATTGGCTTAAGGGTGAGGAAGAGAATATTCAGCACGGTATAGACTTAAACCCTGATTTTCAACGAGGACACGTCTGGGCAGAACATCAACAGGTTCATTTTGTGGAAAATGTTTTACGCAGATTGGTTGGAAATGATGGTTTAACGATCCGAATGAATTGTCCATCATGGCGAGAAAAACCAAAATCTGATAGCGATTTACTTGATCAAATGGTTTGTATTGATGGATTGCAGCGTTTAACAGCTATTCGAAAATTTATAGCAGGTGAAATAAAGCCTTTTGGTCTTTCATTTAGCACTTTACCAAAGCGTGTTTTACTACGAGAGCACACTCTAATTATTCAAATGTATGACTTCCAATATCGCAAAGATTTACTGCAATTCTATTTAGATATTAATGGTGGCGGTACTGCGCATAGTGTGGAGGAGTTGGATCGGGTGCGTGGTTTGTTAAATAAGGTGTTAAGTCATGAATAACCCATTTCGTATAGGTGATAGCGTGATGCATGACGTTGAAGCATGGCAACAGCCAGCGAGTACGCTCACTGTGACATATATTAAAAATCTTGTAGTCGTAGCAATGGATAATAGTGGACAAAAGTTTATTGGAAACTTTGGGTGCTTTACTTTGATTAAGCGAGATGGGAATGAATAACCAATTCAAGATAGGCGATCTTGTGCGAGTTGATACTTTGCCTGATGCACCACTCCGTGAAGTTTTGGGTGTGAGGGGGGATTTTATTTTAATCAACTTTGGAGGTTGGGAGGGATGGGTACAGGCTGGTGCATATGAGCTGATTTTGAGTAGTAAATTATGAGCAGCATTTCAACTGCTGAGTATAAAAAACTATCTGGAAAACCACGGCGTACCAAGCGCCGTGTTGTTGTGAAGAAGGAGCGAGTTGTTAGTGAGGGTGAGGCTAAACTCGCTCAGCATTTGAAGTCGTACAAGATCGAGTTCCAGACCGAGTTTCAGTTTAATCCTGAGCGGAAGTGGAGAGCAGATTTTTATATTTTAGGGACTAAGGTTTTAATCGAGGTTGAAGGTGGGATCTGGAGTAATGGGAGGCATACAAGGGCACAGGGTTATTTAGGGGATATGGA
>NZ_JACANU010000051.1:0-1376 GCF_030329325.1 Acinetobacter sp. 226-1 | reverse complement strand
CAGGGGTGTCGAAAGAGTCAACTGCGGTCCAAAGCTGTTGGACTTGGGTGAAAAGGGCGTTTATTCTTCCTATACGTATAGGAAACCTTTATTATACGGTTATAGTAAAAAGGGGGAGAGGAATCTTCCTCTTTTTTATTTTAAAGGGAGATCTCCCATGACACTTCGTAGAAAAGGGTACATCAATGAATTTGATGGCTTATTTGTGATACCAACAATCGGATTAATCCTGTTGAAATTTTATATTTCTATATTTAGAGCATAGGCAGATTGCCTGTGCTCTTTATTTTGTTTGTTTTAAATTGGTATTGAATGATACCAATATTACATGATTAATGGAGGAGATTATTTATGACATTTAATAACAATGAAAATACACGTGTGTGGTTTATTACAGGTGCAAGCAGTGGACTAGGATACGAATTCACAAAAAAAGCATTGGAGTCAGGAGAGAAGGTTGTTGGTGTTGCTAGAAATATTGAAAAACTGAATGAGTTAAAATGCCAGTTTGAAGGAATGTTACTTCCTTTAAGTCTTGATGTTACTGATAGAAGTGCTGTTTCGACTACAGTGGAAACTGCCATTAAACATTTTGGAAGACTCGATATTGTCATTAACAATGCAGGGAATATGGTAATGGGAATGATTGAAGAATTTAGTGAAGATGAAGTTAGAAGCCAAATGGAAACTAATTTCTTCGGTACAGTATGGGTAAGTCAAGCTGTTATGCCGTACTTGCGGGCACAAGAATCAGGTCATATTATCCAGATATCTAGTATTGGTGGACTGATTAGTGGTCCAATGTCGGGAATCTATAGCGCTAGTAAATTTGCTTTAGAAGGATTTAGCGAGGCTTTAGCACAAGAAGCTGCACATTTTGGTATAAAAGTATCTATCGTAGAACCTGGAGGTTACTGGACGAATCTATACTTAAAAATGAGTTTTACTACACAGAAAAAAGAGTATGATTCATTACGTGAAAAGTTGGCCCAACAATATTCAAACGAATCGGTGGATAGTGATCCTAAGTTAGCCGCCGAAGCTATAATGAAACTGGTTAATAGTGAGAATCCGCCTCTCCGATTAGTTCTGGGAAGCCTTGTATATGATTTAGCTGTTGAAAATGCAGAAAAACGTATATTTACATGGAAAGAGTGGGAATCAGTCAGTCGTTCTTCGGAACATGGGATTCCTGCACCAGAAGGATACGGAATAATTGAGGAATAGAAACCCTAAGAAATAAACTCTCTAAACTACAAAAACTAATTAATGATTTAATATGTTTATTAACTTAATCGCCGGGCGCAACGGCTTTCGTCATTGCGTCTCTGGGAGCAGCTTGGTCTTCAACTGCACCGGCCTTTGTCGCTTTCCGT
>NZ_JACANU010000050.1:0-1837 GCF_030329325.1 Acinetobacter sp. 226-1 | reverse complement strand
AACTCGCATTGTTTTAAATACGCATCAGGTTGTTCAAATGGATCTGGCCATTCATTGATGATGGGCGTGTTCAACGGTTTAGCCTTCGGTTTTAATTCTTGTGGTTTATGAATTTTTCTATTTTTCAGATTCCACTTCGCCATTAAATCATTGAGATGCCTTTGAGCCTCTTCATTAGAAACAGCAACATGTTCTACTTGCTTCTCTTGATCATTATCCCAAGTCAATTGTCTTGGTTCTTGGTACCATTCTTGGACACGCCCTTTTAATTGCGCTTCAGCCAAGTATTCACTGTAAACACTCATGAATTCACTTTTTGCTCGATGCATCTCACCATCAGCAATCAATAGACTTACCTGATCTAAAGCAAATTTAGCGATCGTGGTGATTTCTTGGAACTGAAAAATACCTTTCTCAATTTCAACTGCTTTGTGCTCAATAATCTTGGTGTACTCACAGGCTTTCACCCATGCTTTTTCAGCATTCCACCAATCTTGGCCAATGCACAAAGTACGGAACTCGGCAAAGCTTGGCATGAAGGTTTTACCTGATGTACTCAGTAAAACCAAACCTCGTTGGAACTGGTGTGGCATTACACCTGCCAATGTGTTTGATGCAATCTGCTCAACCATATTCATTGGAATTGCATTTTTACCTTCTGCAGGAAAGTTTTTATTAAACTGAGTTGCGTAAATCGTTCTCAATGTTGCAATCAGCATTTTGATATCGTTTTGGCAAATTAGATTATTCACAGTAAAAACCTCCTGCTATTGGTAAATTTTGGTCATCAGGTGTTACATCGATTACATTTGACTCTTGACGATCTACGAACATTTGAGAGAAATAACCTGGTTCTTCAGGTGTATTTGAGTTTTGAAAATGATTGGAGTGTGTTTCAGGTTTTGGTTGATATACCCCCTGATAACTCCCAATGATTGAGTTTTCCAAAGATTGATTTGCCAAGACACCATAAGACTCGAGTTTTTTCAAAATGAGTTTGACCGCATTTGCCGTCAGTGGTTTTTTAATGCTGATTCGCATATCAACAAATTGGTTCCACAAATCACGATCTATTGAATTTGGTAATTCAGTTGATTTCGGATCGTATGGGGTTTGTGTTCCCACTTTGGGTTGTTCAGGAACATGCTCACTTTTTTTATTTATTTTTTTATTCTTTGTAGAGTTGTTTTTGATAGTGATACTTTGTGTGTAAAAATTTTTTACTAGTAGAGGTAAAATATTTTTACTAGCGTAGTTAAAATTTTTTACTAGCAAAGGTAAAGATTTTTTACCCCCATTTGATTGATTTTCACCTAGTAAAATATTTTTACTAGGGAAATTGACCATCATTGCAATGCTTGTTTCATCACCTAATTTATAGGTATTTCCGTGGAACGTACTGGTCAATTCCACAACTAAACCAAACTTAATGAGTTCACGTAAACACTTGATCACTGTTGGGCGAGACTTACCCGTAATTTCTTCAAATTGAGTTAAAGAGATAGAATCCATCTCTTTATTCCAGCCACGCGTTTTACGACAAATAACTAGGTAGATTTTGCTTGATGCATCTGAAATCTTAGCTAAGACCTCATCTACAAAAGCATTAGGTACCTGAAATGAGTTGGGTACGAATTTACTCATGTGAAGCACCTTCCTTGATCTGTAGAAAACGACCGTACTTCGCAACACGCTTCGCACGGATTAAACTCGCGACAATTTCACTGGCTAACCAGAGCGAGATCCGATGAAAATCCATCAGTGATTCAATGAATTCTTGCTGCAATACCATCGCATTGCTTTCAGGGCGATTGATTTTGCGTAAATTGGCTTTACG
>NZ_JACANU010000004.1:0-269659 GCF_030329325.1 Acinetobacter sp. 226-1 | reverse complement strand
GATTGAAGAATTGTTACCACACCGCTGGAAACCTAAATCGAATTAAAAAATAGGCATGGGGTTCAGCGGACGCTTACCCAAGTATTTACAGGTTGTCATATTAATCAATGGTCTTTATCTATTCCTGATAATGGTATCGTGACTTCAAAATTCTCAATTATGGGAATGAAGCGTACAGCTTACGAAGTATCACCAGCAACTACCGTTACACCTGCTGAAGATGCCATTGTCTTTACATCACTTTCTACTGGTGACATTTTAATTGATGATCAAGCCAAAGCGGGTATGTGTGTCACACAGCTGGACCTAACAATTGATAATTCGATGCAGGTTCAAAAGTGCCTGAATTATGAAAATAATATCAGTGCAATCCTTGAAACTCTTATGAAAGGCGCGGGTAATTTTACAGTTGCTTGGTCTAAAAATACTGCCGAGTTGTATGAAAATCAGTTCTTAAATGAGCCGATTAGTCTTCAATATTCACTAAAAGATAACAAGGGTAATAAATACACCTTATTGCTTCCAAAATTAAAAGTTTCAGCACCATTACCAAGTGGTGGTGCGGGCGATATCTTAAATACTCAGTTCACGTTTGCTGTAGCAGACGAAGCACCAACCTTAACTCGAATTCCAGTAGCAGCTCCTTAAGGGTTGCTTTGAGGTATTAAAATGGCTTTAAAAGTAGCAATTAAAGAAAGCAAAGAAATTTCATTGTGGCGTGAATATAAGGATGCAGAAGGCAAAGTATTAGCGCGTTTTAAAATTCGTGGCATTGAGCATCAAGCCTACCAAGTGGCATTAGAACGCGCACAGAATCAGATTGTGTCTAAAGGTTATGACGTTAGTAAAGCCTCTGCTGATGATAAGGTATGGTATCAACTCACAATGGAAGCGGCGGCATGCCACCTTATTGAAGATTGGGAGGGCATTGAGTTTGAAGAAGGTGAAGTTGTTAAGGAGCAGCCATACTCTGAAGAAAATGCAACCAAGCTTTTTCACATGGGGGATTTAGGCTGGCAGATCTGGGGTTTTGTAAAGTCTGAGGCTGAAAAGATTCAGAAGGAAGCGAACCAAGTCAAAGAGGATGTTTTGGGAAAGTCCGAAGATTGTATCACCATCAAACCCTCAAATGGGGCACGGAAAAGAGTCGCGAAGTCTACGAAAAAATCGGTGTCAAACCACCAGACTACATAGATCCACCTGAATATTCTTATACTGCACATACCGTATTGCATGCTTACAACATGATCGCGCGTTCTAGACGATATGAACAAGGTACGCCGTTGGCATTGAGCATTTCGGATATCGAATCATATTTAGAATTACATGATTCTCCAGTTGAACTGCATGTCTTTGTTGAATGTGTCTTGATGTTGGATAATTTATTTCTAGATCAGGCGTATAAGAAGAAGTGAGTTGTATTAAGTCATTTTACAACTTTATTAAATATGATTTTGGAATTCAAAAATCAATAATTGAAAAAGCAAAAACCCAAGATGTGGAGTCTTGGTTTTTTGTTTTCAACCCACAATGCACATTTGAGGATCGAAACATACATGAATTTTAACCTAAATATGCAGGTTGATAAAGTGATGAATAAGTTATCAGAAAGTAAACCTTTAAGAATTTGGTCTTACATAAGATCAAGTTCAAATTATCAATACTTTTGCGAGTTTCATCTTTAAATCAGGTCTAGTTAGTTCACTTTTAATAGTTTCGATGGCATATTTTTATTGCCAGATACTGAAATACACCAATCAAATCAATATTATTTTTTAACTCCAATTTCTTTAATTTGTCATGATTGAATGATAGGTTATGCAAAATTATTGCGAGTAGTGAATAGTGGAATTAAACCTTAAACAATTTAAGAAGCGCATTGAAGAATTTAAAAGCACTGGTAATAAACCTAATAGTATTGTAATTGGTTATAAAACGTATGCAAATTTAATGGAAGAAGAAAAATTTGTTGATCATATTTCCAAAGATGTAGATGATCCAATGGTTCGATACTATAAGGGTATTCAAATTAAAATGATCACAGAAAAGCATTATCTCGAGATTAAGTAAAAATCACTAAAAGGTGGTTTTTTAATCCAAAAATGCCTATTTTATTGGTGGTTTTATTTAAGAGTTAGATATCTTGAAATCTTTGCTAATTATCTTTTTTTTAATTTTTAGTATTCGCCATTCTTATGCTGCTACAGACACTGAATTCTGTAAGACAGTAGCACAACAAGCAGAAGCCATCATGGCTATGAGGCAAAGTGATGTAGAGAAGAAAGTACTTTATGAAAAAATTAAATATAAAGGTCCAGAAGTTGCAATTATTCTAGAAGCGATAATAATTGATGCATATGAGACTCCTAAGTTGAAATCCTTAAATGCTCAAAAACAAGCTATGCATGAGTTTTCTAATCAATGGTTTTTAAGGTGTCTAAAAGCCTAACAACTTGAAGTAACTATTTGGAGTAGTTTTTTTATACATAAATTAGTATCTTGGTCTAAATTTAAAGTTTGGAGTGGGGTATGAAGAAGGTTTTGCTTTTGGGACTGTTGGTATGGTTGGTGGGGTGTTCAAATAATGATGATACTAAAAATCAATCCACTATAAGCGAAAGTCAAAATGAACCCAGTATGGAATCGAAAATAGGTAAGTGGCGACCTGTTGTGAGCAAGGATGAGATGCGCAATACAGAGTCAAAATGGCTTGCTTTGCGATCAGAGAATAATGCTGATTTAGATTTTCCTTATGATGGTAATAATAAACTACAGCTAGATATCCTTGACTCTAAAACGAATGACCCAAGAATATTTTTAACGATAGATAAGGGGCAATATGCCTGCGAAGAATATGGTTGCTTTTCGGCTGTTAAGTTTGGAAATTCGCCAATTCAATACCTTACATTTAAGGAATATGATACACAGGGTGGTGATGGAACAATTTTGATATTTTCAGAAAACTCCAAGGTGTTTTTAGAAAATATCAGAAGATTTAATTCAATAATTATTGAATTACCCTTTTACTCAAATGGAACGCGTCAGTTTAAGTTTGATACTTCAAAATTTAATGAAGCTGAGAGAGGGTTATGATGATGTCTAAAATATATAAAATTATTCTATTAATAGTATTTGTGTTTATAGCTATTTTTTCTGCGAATTACCTTATGCTTCAGCGGCATATGAATACTATTCTAAAAGAAGATATTAGAAACAATGGGATAAAAGTTTGGGTTCATTATAAATGGTTTATAAACCCTACAGAGCTTAAGTACGATCTTCGAAGCATAACTGGTGAAAATAGTTCATTAGATGTGAATCGTGTAATGTTGCAATTTGCTGAAAAGATAAAAGATAAGCAATTTAATAAAATCTACCTTGGTTACAAAGGTAAAGATAAATTCTATTTTAAAGGTGATTTTTTCCAAAATCTTGGCAAAGAATATGGGTTGCAGAACCCTGTCTACACATTGCGAACTATGCCTGAAAATGTTTATTTGCTAAATGGCGAGCATGCATATGGAGTGTGGGAAGGTGGTTGGTTGGGTGTGATGGGAAAACAAATGGAAGACCTAAATACATTCTCAAAGGATTGGTTTTTAGATGACACTATTAGTGAAATGAATAAAGCACCCTAGGGTGCTTTATTTACTAACCTAAATTTATAGCCCGCATCCGCGGGCTTTTTTATGCCCGCAGGAAAGTAGATATGGCTCAAGAATCAATTTTAAGAATCGTGATTGACTCACGAAATGCTGAACGAAACGCACAAGCATTAGATCGCGAGTTGAGAAGTATTCAGCGTAATGGTGACTTTGCATCGCGTTCTATGGATGGTTTTTCTGTAGCTTGTCGTCAACTCGCTGGGTACATGATGGGCGTAGTTACTGCGGGTGCAGCTATTGCAAAGATGGATGATTGGACAAATTTAAATAACCGTCTTCGTTTAGTTACAAACAGTCAGCAAGAACTAAATAAAGCAATGAAAGACACTTTTGATATTGCTCAGCGCTCAGGCGCTGCATGGGGTGGTACAGCAGCAATCTATCAGAAGATCCAGTCAACAGTGAAAAGTTGGGTCTAAACCAAGAAAAAGTGGCAAAAATCACAGAATCTATTTCAAAGTCTATTAGTAACTCAGGTTCTAGCGCACAAGCAGCGAGTGCAGCTTTGTACCAACTAGGACAAGCTTTTGATAAATCTAGTTTAAATGGCGACGAGTTTGTATCGATGTCCGAAAATGCGGGCTATCTAATGGAGGTTTTTGCTAAAGGTTTGGGTGTTACTCGCGCCGAATTAAAGGAAATGTCGTCGGCAGGGGAATTAACTACTGACAAGATGATTCAAGCTATCAGCAAAATGTCAGAATCTATTGAAGAGGACTTTGGAAAAACTAACTTTACGATTGGGCAAAGTATAACTCAATTTTCCAATGCTGCTACACAGTTTATTGGTGGTGCAGGTGAGTCTTCTGGTGCAGCAGTAATGTTGTCATCTTCAATCAAAACACTTGCGGATAATATGAATTTAATTGCAAATGTTGCTGTCTTAGGTGGTGTTACGATGCTGACTAAGGCAATTCTCACACAAACAGTTTCTATACATGCTGCAACAACAAGCTCAATTGCACGACGTGCATCAATGTTGGGTGAATTACAAGCAGTAGCACAAGCTACAACAGCAGAAGTATCAAGAACAGGTGCTATTGCTCAACTTCGTGCAATGCAATTAGCAGATGCTCAAGCAACGGCAGCACGATTAACAGGCATGCAGCGCCTTACCTATGTGCAAACAACATTATTGCCACTTGAAAGAGCATCAACTGTAGCCGTAGCAGCACATACCGCAGCAATAAATACAGATACATTGGCGCAAAATGCTAACAATGCGGCGCGTTCTCGTGCAACAAGAATTTTTAATGCTGTTGGTGGAACTGTTGGTGTTTTAACAATTGGTGTAGCAGCTCTAGCAGCGGGCTATATGTACATGCAAAAACGTGCAGATGAGGCTAACAAAAAACTTGAAGAACAAGCCGAAGTTGCCAAAAAAGCTAAAGAGGAATTATTGGCTCTAAACGGTCTTGAGAAAGATGATGCGATTGACAAAATGACAGCTTCATTTAAACATCAAAACGAAGCATTGGAACAATCTAGCAGTACAATTAATATGCAATTAAATGCTATTGAGAAACTGTATAAAGGTAACAAGGAAGTTATACAGGTTGTTCAAGATGCTCGAAATGGCACTATTGGTATGAGCGAGGCAGTCAAGCGTTTTAATGAAATTCGCATTGATAAGGAGGTTTACAACTCATTTAAAAAGAATGCCGAAATTTTCAATAAAAATGCTGAGGCAGCCATAAACTCTAAAGAAAAGCTAAAACTCTTTAGACAAGAAGTGGTATTGGCTGGGCGTGATGCACAGACTGCTAAGCTTGGGCTAGATAAAGGGGTCCAGGGTTTAACTGGTAAGGCTGCCTCAATAGCCCAAGCAATTGTAAATACTGAGGAAGGAGCAACAAAAGCCTTAGCTCAAGGTGGTATGTATGGCTCTCTTCTGGCTGGAGTCGTGAGAGCGACAGGTTATGCTTCTGTGGGTATGATTGCAGGTCAAACTATCGCAAGCTTCGCCACAGGCGGTCACGTCCGTGGTCCTGGTACTTCAACAAGTGATTCTATTCCCGCAATGCTTTCGGACTACGAGTTTGTGACTAAAGCATCCGCGGTGAAGAAGATTGGTGTTGCGAATATGGAGTACATGAACCGCACAGGGGAAATGCCATTCCAGAAAGAGTACGAGGAATTACATAAGCGAATCGCAGGGAATCAACTTCCTGAACCGTTTATTGTGCCTAAGTATAAAGATGGTGGGTTGGTCGGATCTTCGCGCGTTCAGCCTGATGCTTATTCGCAGATTTATCGTGAACGCGAAGTCGTGGATAAGGTGAAAGCTGTAAATGTGCAACCTAAAATCACGATTAATACTCCACCTGGTACTTATGCTGAAACGCGCGTTGATACGGATGGTGCAATTACCATTGATGTGATTCGAAAAGAAGCGGAGGATGCGGCAAAAAGATCATGGGATCGGCTTGGTAATGCTAACTCTCATGAATCTCAGCAGCTGAGTCGTAATACCAATTCTAATCGAAGAAGATAAGCCACCTGAAAGGGTGGTTTTTTATTACCCAAAGAAAAACCCCAGTAGTTAGCGCTATTGGGGTTTTTGTATTTCAACTCACCGAGAAAAGTAAGAGGAAATTAAATCTATGTCCGAAATTATAGCAGTAATACTGCAAAAAGTAGAGGTTGTCATGGATAAATATGGTTTTTGGAAGGTAACAGGAGTTTTCTTGTTATCAATATTTTTGTGGAAATTCCCAGATATTCTAAATGCATTTTCGAAATTTTTAGAAGTTGTTTCTGGTCTGAATGTATAAAAATTGGAGCACAATATGCCCTTAAATAAACTCGCTTATTGTGTTCAGCAATCGGGCTACACAGTAAGTCATGGCAATAATGTCATTGTTCAAGAGTTAGAAGGAGGTCCATCACGTTACAGACGAGGAATTAACAATAATTCCCACACTGTAAATGTGAATTGGGTGGTAAATAAAACAGGCTACGATTATCTCGTAGCTTTTTACAATTTATGGACCTATAACCCATCTAAACCTTTTCTAGCGCTGCTCATCATTGATGATAGTGATTTAAAAGAATACAAATGCTTTTTTAAGTCAGGTTTTCAACTTAATAGCAAAGAAGGCAATGTATTTAAAGTCTCAGCAACGTTTGAAGTTCAAGCAAATCGACGTGATAAGAACTTAGATCAATCAATTGTGGATCTTGGTAATGAAGGATTGATCAATTCATATATAAACATCGAGAAAGTACCAAACGTGTGGCTACCAAATGCAGTGGGGGTTTAATGGCAAATCTAAACTTCTTTTTAAATGTGCAAGGTGGTTTTGTATTGCTGGATTTGATTGAAATCACGCATCCTCATTTACCTGAGCCAATGCGTTTTGTGCGAAATGATCGATTTGGTATAACTGTTAAACATGAAGATGGGCTTGAATATGATTATGAGTACCAAGCTTTTGAAGTCAAACGCTCAGCTACAAATCGAACCTTAGATCAAGAAATCAGTATTACTTTTGCTGACTTTGATGATGCACTCATGAAAGCGCTAAAGAAAACCAATCGATTAATTGAGCCGCATTTTAAATATCGGCAGTATCGTGATGACGATTTAGATGATCCAGTGATTGTCATTCAAACATTAGAGATTACGGATGTGAATAAAGATGCTTCAGGTTTTGTCACCTTTGATGCCAAGGCAGTTCAACTCAATAATGTTAAAACAGGCGAAGTCTACACTGTAGAAAATTGCCCTTTGTTACGAGGTGCTTAGTGAACTTAGAGCATTTTTTAAGTAAAGAGTGGTCAAAAGATTATACGTGTAATGAATTCGCATGTGATGTATGGCAAGCCATTACAGGTGAGGATCTAAGACAAAGACTGGATGATTTCTTAAATGGTTCAGGTCAGTTCGAAAGATTAGATGAACCCATTAGTCCCTGTCTTGCCTACTATAAATGGAACGATCAAGCCTCAACTCATGTTGGGGTTTTTTTTAATGGCAGAGTTTGGCACTTGGGGTTACGTGGTGCACAGAATGCCAATCCGCAAATTGTCAAAATTGGCTTTAAGACAGTGGAGTATTACCGATGAAGATCGTACACCTCCGCCCAGATCCATTTAAAAAAGACAAGTGGATTACTGCTGAAGTTGATGATGTCTGCGCGTTCTTGGGATGGCAATTTGAAAGTCTACCTGAGTTCACTCGGATTTATCACGGTTCAGTTGCACAGCAGAATGATGTAACACCAATCGATGAACGAGGATTCAGAAATCTACAGGCATTAGATGGTGAGTTCTATGTTGTGATTCCCCCAACTGAAATTGCAACCATTGTCATGTGGGTAGTAATGGCTATCACTGCCGCATTCAGCATCTACACATACATGACGATGCCGAAGCCGCAGAATCAGTCACCACAATCACCCAATAACGACCTTGCTTCACGACAAAACCAAATCCGCTTAAATGGGCGTATACCTGATATTTACGGTACTTTACTTTCATATCCTGATTTAATTTCTGTGACTTATACGTTTTATAATGAAAAAGGTGTGGAAGTAGAGCGCTCATTATTATGCATAGGTCGTGGCTATTATCAGATCCACAACATGAAAGATGCGGAAACTGAAGTGAGTGATATACCAGGTACTTCAATTTCTGTTTATGACCCATACACAGACATTATCGGCACACCAATTTATCAAAATGGACGCACATTCACTGATACACCAATGGCTGTGGCAATTTCTGATTCAATCACAGGGCAAGTGTTGGATGCGCCAAATCAACAGCAATTTGAAGGGACTAATGCTTACTTTACAGTAGATGGTTATATTCGCTTAAAGTCAGGTAACTTTGCTACAGGTTTTCAAGCGAACGACAAAATTATGATTCGAGGTGCTTCGATTGGGTCTAAAGATTTTAGTTTCGCAGGAATAATCATTCTCAAGACAAACAATACAATTGTGTTTGAATCCACTGAAGATATTTTAAATTTAAATTATCAAAATTTATCTCTAAATGGTGCGTTGGTTGGATTTGACAGTGTGACCGATCAAGTTATTTCAATCGGACAAGATTCAGCAACAGTGCAAGACAGTAAAATCATTTATAAAGATTTTTCAGGTGTCTATACAATTACTAATATTGCTAAAAGCACTTTAACCAATGGCTTTCAGTATACAGTTGCTTTGAATGCACCAAATACAAAAAATCCGTCTTGGAACTACTTGGCTGAAGACACAAGTATTAACTCAGGTCTACAGCTGGTTAATAACGATGATGCAATCTATCTTAATGATACATATACAGTTGAAGAGGTTGGGGGCAACTATATTAAGTTGGCTGATCCTGTTGCCGTAAATGTTGAGTGGGCACAATTGACACATTTGCCTAATCAATCAACTGAATCTATTGAGCTTGATATTACTTTAGATAAGCTAGACCCCGATGCAAGTTGGGTGGGTTGGCATAATATCTTTATGGATGGTGCTGAATTTGCTTATTTTAATATTCATTTTCCGAATGGTTTATACCGTCAAAATTCGAAAGGTGGGACATCGACAGCGTGGACAACAGGTTTAATTCAGTATCAGTATATTGATGCGGATGGCGTGCCGATTGGTCAAATTTACGAAGTTGAATTAGGTTTTACAGATCAAACCAGAGTGCCGTTTGGGTCAACTAAAATTATTGAATTGGCTGCACGTGGTTCGATTCGTTTTCGCTTATGTCGTACTCGGACAGATATGGAAAACAACATTCAAGCTGAAATGCGAGTGAAAGATGTTTATCTGGCAAAGCGTAGTGATAAGTTGAACTACGGTAATATGACAGTAATTCAATCAGAGGCAGTTGGTAATGACGGTCTTTATTCAATTAAAGAGCGTAAATTAAATTGCTTAGTCACTCGAAAATTAAAAGTTGATGGCGTAGGTGCTTTAACGCCAACCAATTCAGCAGAACAAGCATTGATTGATTTAGCTTTAGATGAATACATTGGCAGACGCAGCATGAATGAGCTTGATGTTGTGCAAATGAAAGCAGAAGTTGCAAAAATTATTGCTTATTTTAAGTCTGACAAAGCTGCTGAGTTCTCCTACACGATTGATGATCCAAATCTTAGTTTCGAGGAAATCACAGGAATGGTGGCAAGTACAGTATTTTGTGAACCAAATCGCTTTGGATCTAAGATTCAATTGCAGTTGGAACAACCACAAGAAAATGCTGTTTTGTTATTTAATCATCGAAATAAAGTACCGAAGTCTGAAAAACGTACAGAGAGCTGGGGTGTTCAGAATAAGTATGATGGTGTTGAGATTGAGTACACCAGTCCAGTGGACGATACACGTGTGAAATACATTGCTTCAGATAAAGCTAACCCAACAAATTTAATGTCGATTAAATCGACAGGAATCCGTAATGAAGCACAGGCAAAAACGAGAGCATGGCGAGAGTGGAATAAGATCAGGTATCAAGAAACATCTGTGCAGTTTGATGCGTTAGATGAATCTGAGATTTTACTCAGAAATGACAAAATTATTGTTGCTGACAACACCTCAATTGAAACCCAAGATGGCGAAGTGGCAGAAGTGGATGGATTGGTTTTAGTGTTATCTCAAGATGTGGTCTTTGAAGAAAATCAGTCTTATAAAGTCTATTTACAGTTAGAAAATGGCTCAGTCGATATGATTGATTGTTTTGCCACTGAATGGACCAATGAGATTACTTTAGCGAGACCACCACAGATGCCACTTGTGACAGAAGATGGCAAATACATCAAAACCACGTATCAAATTGTGAAAGCACAAGAAGCTGAGTTATCAGCATTTATGCTCACGGAAATGTCACCGCAGGGTGTAATGACCAACAGCTTAACTTGTGTGAATTACACAAATAAATACTATGAAAAAGATCATTCCTTTTTCTAAAACTTAAGCAAATTATTTGGCACCTTCGGGTGCTTTTTTATGATCTGGAGAAAAGTATGTCATTTAATAGTCAAACTTTCGATAATTTAGAACGTGATATTAGTGATACAGGTGAAGCTATAAATGAATGCAAAATTATTTCACCGCGGTATGGACTACGTTTTAAATCAATACCGCTCATTTCAAAAGAAGCGGACGCAAAAACAAGAGAGTTATCTTCTGCAATCGATACAGCCTTAGCGGCAGGTGCAGGTGAGGCGGGATGGGATGCAAATTTAGTTGCATACAAAGGCTCAACTCAAGCAGCATTTAATGATCTACAAAGCAGTATCAACGGTGAATTTAATGAGCAATTTGCTTTAGGGAAAACATTCTATGTAGAACAGCATGGGATTAAAAATGATGGTTCTGACAATACTGCTGCATATGTGCTATTAGAAGAAAAATTAACTGACGGAGATACCGTTAAATTTGCAAAAGGGAAATATTTAGGTTCTTTTGTTTCTAATAAAGCACTCACAATTGAAGCACCCGCAGACGCAGAGTTGATTCAACCTTATAACCAACCGTTAATTAAAATCTCAAGTTCTTTCGTTGCATACAGTGTTGTAGAGACAGAGCTTACTCTGGGTGCTATTAAGTTCACTATTTCAGGCGTTGTAGATATTCAAGCCGGAAGTCTAGTAATGCTGTGGAACTCTATGATGCGTGATGCAACAAACCCAGTGAATTTTGAGACACTGAAAGTTCATAGCTTTAATATTGTTGATGGAAATACTGTTGTATTTACTGAAAAGCCAATTCAATCAGTACAATACGGCATAATCATAGCCAATGTTTGTAAAAATCCAATTCAAGTGGTCACATTGGATTTAAAGTGTCAAATCACTAACAATACCGATCACTGGGCACGCTGCATTTGGTTAGACAGTATTGATAATTTACACATTAAAAATATCAAAACACGGGGCACAAAAGGTCATGCCATCAGTATTGATCGCTGCTACAACATTAAAATTGAACCGGGTTGGGAAGTAAGAGATCCGATTGCAAATGGAAGTGGGGCGGGCTATGGTCTTGCATTGCACCGAAGTTCATCCATCACCGTTGGAAGTGGTAAAGGTTTTAATATGCGGCATGACATCGATATTGATAGTTGTTATGACGTTATCACATCACAGCACACCAGTTTTTATCCCAAAGGTTCAGCAATTGTGGCAAGTCATAATGGTTTTATTGGTAATGTCACAATTGGAAACTTAACAGCGCATGTATCTGATTTTGAGACTGCGGTCTTTGGTGTTTCAACCAGTGGTCAGGGTTATAAAAAATTAGTAAGTGGTCAATATGTTGCTGACAAAGAAACGCGCCTTAAGCATCCAATTCGCAATTTAACGATTGGCGATGTGAATTTAATGATTGATGAGAAAAAATCAGTTACAGATCGAATTTCTGGTGTAAACATCGAAAATGAATTAATTAATCCGAAAATTGGTCATATCGATCTTCAATTTAAAAACACCACTGTACCCCCCAGCGCAACAGGTGCGGTTGGTTTTTTAACAACAGGTAATGCAGACTTTCTGCCGATCGCGGGCATTACAGCGAATGTCATCGCGCAAACAGCCAGCATTATTAACAAAGGGGGAAGTACATCAGTGGGTATGTTTCGTATTGATGCGATTAATGTTGGTACGGCAAATTATGGTGTATATACAGCTGGCTACTCCCCTGATGTTGCTTCATTTCAGTATGATCGTGTATTGCGTGGTGTTTGCGTTGAATGTTCAGATAATGCTGTCAATGAAGGTCAAAATGCAGTGTTTGCAGTAGCAAACAATATTGCGCAACATCGTGGAGCAGCCTCTGCTTATGTAGCAAGTCCGATTTCAGCTAACTTTTTGCTTGCATCCGGAAATAGCTTTGTGCAAGGGCTGTTTATTGGAACCAGTGTGCAGGTGACGGATGGTGCAGTAATTTCATCTAAAGATATTTTAATTCGAAATGGTATTGTTGTTCTATCCCCACCTAATTCAGCATCAAGTGCCAGCATTGGTGTGACTCTGCCTGCACCTGTTTTTTATAATGGTCAGACATTAACCATCTGTAATGGTTTAGCTGGAGCAACCGATAGAAGCGAAATTGTTTTGAGTGGAATCAATATGGCTTTAAATATCACTATTGCGAGTGGAAAGACCATTAATTTAGTGTCGGTGACCGGGAAATGGAGAACTAAGTAATGTCGAGTGTAGGATTTGGGATGGCAATAGGTGTTGAACAGGTTTCTCAAGCCAAAGAGGTTGGCTTTAAATCGATCATTAATATTTGCTTGGATTATCAGGCTGAATCTGATATGTCTAAAGAGGCTGCTTTACTAGGTGTTGGTTATATATCTCTGCCGATTGAAGAATTAAATGTCAATATTGCCCATGAGTTTTCAAATTATTTCAACTTTGTGGAAAAACCTGTACTTATTCTAGGTAAAACAGGTGAGCAAGCCATCGATTTACATTTTTTAGCCATGCAATTAGATCTACTAGATTAAATTACCCAAACAATCACACCTAACCCTGATTTTTAATGCAAGGATCAGGGTTTTTTATTGCCAAAAATTAAGGGGGCATATGTGAATGAACCAAGCGCATCAATTTGGAAAAAGTTAAATGAAGTATCAGATCGACTGCAAAAAGTATCAGAGCAGTTGGTAGAAACAAATGCAATTAATAAAGGTTATCACCAGGCACTTGATCAGCAACGAGTAAAAGTGGAACTGCTTGAGCAGCAAAACCATAAAGCACAAGGCGCAATTGCGATGCTGAAATGGGGGCTTGGTGTGGTGCTGACTGTTGCGTTGTCGGGTGGCACATGGACCATCAATTCAATTAATCAACTTAAACAAGATATGGCGATTATGCAAAGCCATCGAGAGGAAAATAAATGAAATTAATCAATGAAAACCCATGGCAATATTTGTCAGTAAAGCTCCCAATGTTGGGAGCTTTTTTTATGCTTATTGTTCTTATTTTACAGTGGGCATTGGACTACAAAATTATAGATGGTGATACTGCTGCTATTATTGCGAGTACTGTAATCCCTGCTCTGACTTGGTTTGGTCGTAAGATTGCACAGCCGAATTTGCACAATGTAAATCAATTCGTCACAGTGACAGCAGGACACTCAAATGTAGATCCAGGAGCAGTCAACGGAAAATTTAAAGAAGCTGAACTCGTTACAAAGTTTCGCAATGCTGTTGCACATTATTTAAGTGAAGCAGGTATCGTAATCAAAACAGACGGTGTTGGTTCTGATAATCAAAATTTAAATACAGCAATCAAGCTGATTAAAGGCTCTGATGTTGCTGTTGAATTTCATATGAATGCAGCAGCAAATAAGGCAGCTTATGGTATTGAAACCATTGCACTACCGAAAGATAAAAAATTAGCTCAGGATTTATCACAAGTTGTAGCCAAAGCTTTTAATTCAAAATTGCGTGGTGAAGCAGGCTGGATTGATCAAAGTCAGTCAGCGCGTGGCAAGCTTGGCTTTATCAGTAATGGAGGCTTAATCGTTGAACTTGGTTTTATTTCAAATGAAACTGAGCTAAAAATGTTTAATGAAAAATATTGGTTGGCTGCACGTGATGTATCCGATATTTTGATTTCTTATGTAAAATAATACAGTTATGTATAGTTTTTCAGAGAATAGATTGTTAAATTAAGTTATTGGGTAAGAGAAGATTTTACCCAATATTTTTTTACTCTTTAACACTTTAATAAAATCAATAAGTTATAGATATGGTTCAAAACTTGGGTATTTTGATATTTTAAGTTTTAACTTGTTGTTATATCTTTACTTTTTACTCTATTATTACTGTTCACTGCCGTATAGGCAGCTTAGAAAGCGGCGAATTGATAATCTTGACCGCGTTTATCGTTCACTGCCGTATAGGCAGCTTAGAAATTAACAGACGGCAGTAATGCGAGATCTGAAGCGTTCACTGCCGTATAGGCAGCTTAGAAATTTGAGGTGCTTATTTGATGATTTAAACTGCTGTTCACTGCCGTATAGGCAGCTTAGAAATTTTGCGGTTCTTGATACGTTTCAGTAGCGGAGTTCACTGCCGTATAGGCAGCTTAGAAAATAAGCTGAGGCAAAATCTACAGCATGACGCAGTTCACTGCCGTATAGGCAGCTTAGAAAATTAAATTTGCACCCATCTAACGTTGTTGAGGGTTCACTGCCGTATAGGCAGCTTAGAAAGACCCACTTATTAGTAACGGAAAAGGCTGTTCGTTCACTGCCGTATAGGCAGCTTAGAAATACCGAAGCGAGATTGATAAGTTCGCTAATCAGTTCACTGCCGTATAGGCAGCTTAGAAAACTAGCCAACGAACCATTTTGTCGAAACATTTGTTCACTGCCGTATAGGCAGCTTAGAAATAAATAAACAATCTGAGGGTATGGTGGAAACAGTTCACTGCCATATAGGCAGCTTAGAAAATATATCTACGTTTTATGTATAAGGAGTAGAGAAAGTTAAAATTTACGCCTATTTTACGCCTTAAAAATGTAGTTATTATTTAAGTTTTTGATTTTTAATTGAAAAAATATTTTTAAACAATTTTACTCCATAATTCATTCATATAGTATGTAATACTATTATATATCAATAACTTGTTAATTTAACCTTGAAAAAACAAATCTTTATAGAAGCTCGTGTTTTGCCTTATTCTGCTTCGTTTTGCTTCGTTTTGCTTCGTTTTGCTTCGTTTTGCTTTTTTTGTCGATTTATTTATCTCATAGTGAATTCACTGCATTGGGATATATAAATCAATGAATAGAATCATCTTTATACATACTGCTGTAAACCTATCAAAAGATGTTTTTTGTGGTGCAGTAAAATGGATAAAATAATTTAGCTTTTTTGGGTTTGAAATGATAACTGGTTTGCATTTTTTTTGAAATTAATTAAAATATGCGAAATTTTTTTGTAGATCGGCTATGTGGAAATTCATAAAAAGTTTTAATACGGTAGACACTTATTTGTTTTTAGCTCTCATTTTATTGGTGACAGTGATTGCTATGCATATGCTGTAAAAGTACTGTGAAAGGCTTCGATTGTGAAGCCTTTAATTTTTTATACATGGTAATTGGTTAGTGCTTAAGTAAGAATAAAAAATAAACTTTATTTTAAAATATATAAAAATTCAAAGAAAAATAACCTTTTTTAGGTATTTATTTTCATTCTATATCGCCTATATTTTATATGTGATTAAGCTTGATACTCAGTTTATAGTTATTGTAACTGTAATAAATTGCGATCAAAAATCACTCAAACTGGCATCTATTCATTTTTATTTATAGAAAATTTCATTATTACAATTTAAGTATTGGTTAATAATAGGGTGAAACAAAAAATAAATAATGATGTTTATAGTGTACAGTAAGTATTCACAATTAATCTTAAAAAGTAATTATATGAATATATGTATAGGTGGCAGTTGGCATGGTAGCCAACTACTTAAGGGACAGAAATCTAATCATTTTCTTGCTAAAGACAAGGCAACAGGGCAACACATCACTTATGAAAGGTTTGTAATAAAATATGAAAATGAAGTTTGTACTTTTTGGATTGCAAATACTTTAAGTCGCTTGGAAGCAAATGAAAAAATGATGTTTTATTTAAATCAGCTTAAAAAAATTTCAGAAAGTTAAATTAATATTTCCATGTTTTTAAATCATCATCTGCTAATCGGATTGAATTAATCTCTAAAATTTTTGCTTGATTTTGACGCCAGTCACCCAAAACAATCCGCTGTTTACCAAATTCGTTATGAATCGCAGGGCGATGCGTATGCCCATGAATTAGAATATCAACATCGCTGAGGGCTTTTTCTACAGCCTGAGCATTTACATCCATAATTTCATAAGATTTATGTTGTTGAGATTCACGACTTTTTTGACGAAAACCATTGGCAATTTTTTGTCTAAAACTCAAAGGAGTGCTTTTTAAAATACCCAGTATCATTGGATTACGAATAATTTTTTTAAAACGTTGATAAGAAATATCATCTGTACATAAGGCATCGCCATGTTCAAGACGAATGTTTTGTGTACCAATAGTGAAGCTATATATTTCGGGTAAAAGAATGCCACCAAAACGATTTAAAAATTTTTGACCTAAAACAAAGTCACGATTTCCAACTTGGAAATAGATTTTATTTCCAGCTTGAGTAAATTGTTTTAAATGCTCAATAATTTCATCTAACCATGGTGCAGTATAGTCATCACCAATCCAAGCATTGAACCAATCACCCAGTATATATAATTGTATGTTTTTGTCTTGATATTGCTCAAGTAAATCTAAAAACCCCCGAACGAGTCGAGGGTGATCAGGTGACAAATGTAAATCAGCGATGAACAAGTAGGTCACTATTTTTCCTATTCTACGAGTTAATCCCCCTAAGTCCCCCTTTTTCTAAGGGGGACTTCCCATCCATTCGTGTCTGGGCTTTTACTCCCTCCTTTATTAAAGGAGGGGTGGGGAGGATTTAAAAATTATTCAGAAATAATTTTAGCAGATTCGATTACAACATTTTCTAAAGGAACATCAGCATGATAACCACGGTTACCAGTACGCACGCCTTTGATTGCTTCAACAACGTCTAAACCTTCAGTCACTTTACCAAATACCGCATAACCCCAACCTTGCGCATTTTTGCCTGAGTGGTTTAGGAATGAGTTATTTGCAACGTTAATGAAGAATTGTGCAGAAGCAGAGTGAGGCGCTTGAGTACGTGCCATTGCAACAGTACCGATGTCATTGCTTAGACCATTGTCAGCTTCATTTTCAATAGAATCGCGAGTCGCTTTTTCTTTGAAGTTTTCATCCATGCCACCACCTTGAACCATGAAACCATCAATGACACGGTGGAAAATTACGCCGTCATAGAAACCATCACGAACATATTCCAAAAAGTTAGCGACAGTTTTTGGCGCTTTTTCAGAATTTAGTTCAAGAACAATACGTCCTTTATTGGTGTTTAATTCGACTTGAGGAAAACTCATTCTATAATCTCCTGATCATGACTAAAAAAGCCATGGGTTTTTGGTTGAGAGAAGCATAAGCAAACTGTAAACTACAAGGCAAGCAAAAATGCGAATTTCTTTTGTATCAATTCGCAGAAATGCATTTTTATTATCCTATTTTAACTTATAGAAGTGATTTATCAACTATGAAGCCAAATGATGTTGTTTCAGAACTGCCAAAGAACCCGACAACCAATTCTGCACCTGTCGATGCTCAGCAGCAAGAACAACAGGCGGGCTTGGACTTTGTGCGTCAAGTCATTACGGATGATTTAGCAGCAGGACGTACTCAAACCGTTGTTACTCGTTTCCCACCTGAACCAAATGGTTACTTGCATATTGGTCATGTAAAAGCAATTTGCCTTAATTTTGGTATTGCAGAAGAGTTCAATGGTGTATGTAATCTGCGTTTTGACGATACCAACCCCGATGCTGAAGAACAAGAATATGTCGATGGTATTGCCAATGACGTAAAATGGTTAGGTTTTGAATGGGACGGTGCACCGCGTTATGCATCAAGCTATTTTGACCAGTTACACACTTGGGCAATTCAATTGATTGAACAAGGTGATGCTTATGTTGATCTGCAAACTCCTGAAGAAATTCGTTTAAATCGTGGTAATTTTATCGAAGTCGGTAAAAATTCACCTTATCGTGATACTTCTGTCGCAGAAAATCTGGCACGTTTTGAAAAAATGAACAATGGTGAGTTTGGCGAAGGTCAAGCTGTGTTACGTGCCAAAATTGATATGGCATCACCAAACGTGCATATGCGTGATCCAATCATGTATCGTATTTTGCATTCTGAGCATCACCAAACTGGGAATACTTGGAAAATCTATCCAATGTATGACTATGCGCATCCATTGTCAGATGCGATTGAAGGCATTACCCATTCACTGTGTACTTTAGAGTTTGTTGATCATCGTCCATTCTATGATTGGGTTGTTGCGAAAGTTAAGTCACCCTCTGTGCCACATCAGTATGAATCAAGCCGTCTAAACATTGACTATACCATCACCTCTAAACGTAAATTGCGTAAATTGGTGGAAGGCAATCATGTCAATGGTTGGGATGACCCACGTATGCCTACAGTTGTTGGTATGCGCCGTCGTGGTTTTACTCCTGAAGGTTTACGTGATTTCTGTAAACGTGTTGGTGTAACCAAAGTTGATGGCAGTATTGTTGATGTGGCAATGCTCGAATTCTGTATTCGTCAATCTTTGGAAAATACAGCATCGCGTGGTATGGCAGTTTTGAACCCATTAAAAGTGACTTTAACCAATCTTCCTGAAGATATGGATTTAAGTCATGCACGTCATCCAAATGTGGATATGGGCGACCGTATCATTCCTTTAACGTCTGAAATTTATATTGACCGTAAAGACTTTGAAGAAGTGCCACCAAAAGGCTTTAAACGTTTAACTCCTGAAGGTGAAGTACGTTTGCGTCATGCCTATGTGATCAAGTGCGATGAAGTGATTAAAGATGCCAATGGTGAAGTGATTGAGCTGAAATGTTCAATTGACCCTGAAACTTTAGGTAAAAATCCTGAAGGTCGTAAGGTCAAAGGTGTGGTGCATTGGGTTTCAGCGAGCAAAGGTATTCCTGCGGAAGTCCGTGTCTATGACCGTTTATTTAATGAAGCAGCACCTGATGCAGATGATGATTTCTTAAAACACTTAAATCCTGAGTCTTTAACAGTACTTCAAGCGGTGATTGAGCCTGCTTTGGCGCAAGCACAGCCCGAAGATCGTTTCCAGTTTGAGCGTGAAGGTTATTTTGTTGCAGATCAATATGACCATACGAACGAAAAACCTGTGTTTAACCGTATTTTGGACTTGAAAGACAGTTTTAAACCAAACAAATAATAAATTTGGTTTAAAATCTAAAGCTTTAAAAAACTCAGTTTCGGCTGGGTTTTTTATTGATCTGTGGTTTGAAAATATTGAGAAAAAAATATGGCTGTGATTTTACAAAACTCGACATCAGCAATATTAACCAAAATTTCTGATGAGTTGAGCGGTCTTCCAAATCAGTATATTGATTTTTATAAAAAAACAAATGGAATCATCTTTACAGATTCAGATGAGTTTAGCTTTTATTTGACTGAAATTGATGATGAAATTTCTTTGGAAGCATTATTTCAAATTGATGCCAAAAATGTAAATTTTGATCTTTTGGCGATGCAAAGAGAAATAGGAGATGATCTCCCAAATGTATTTTGGATCATTGGTGGCGATGCAGGTGGTAATTTTTATTTATTGCATCGGCATACCCAGCAAATCTGGTACTGGGATCGAACATGTTTATATGGTTGTGATCGTTTAACAGAGCGTGAAATTGGTCAATATTATGCAATGAAGATGAGTTTTTATGAATTACTGACTTTGATTTTTCAACAAATAGAAAAATGCAAAATAATAATTAAAAATAAATGATTTTAGTAACAAAAAATAATATGAAAATAAGTTTTTAAACGATAGCGGATAAGACTTTAGTCATGTCTTATGAATTTTTCTAATGGTATAAATTTAAATTAAATTAATTATTAAATATTTTAACAGGTGGTAAATTTTTTAATAAAAATATTTTTATAATATTTAAAATCAAAAAGATATGTATTTTTTTATTTTTATTTAAAAAAATGTAAAAATAATTTTTTAAAAATTTGGTAAATTTTTTATTTTAAAAAGTGATGTGGTTAACGTTATTTTAATAGATCATAATGATTATATTTTTTGTAAATAAAAATTTTAAGATAAAGTCAATTGTAATAACATATTGAATACAATATCATACAAATGTGTAATATTGTGAAATATAAAAGCAATGAAAATACTTGATAAATACTATGAAGAAGTATGTGATTTAATTTATCAAATTCCATTGTGTAAAGATGGGTGGATTAACTTTTCTGAAAAAATATTAACAATTTTTGATGCATCATATATGCATATTCAAGCTATAGATTTTAGTTTTAATGTAGTCTCTTATAGTAATGGTGTAGGTATATTAGATTATAAACATTATGCAGAAGCTGAATTATATTATTTACGTTATCCTATTAATGCTGATCCACGATGGGAACAGTTTTTAGATCCTCAGCGAGTAGGTTGGTATCAGTGTCATACTCATCTATCGGAAGAATTTGTTAAAAATTCTGATTTATATCAAAAAATATTATTACCAATCGGCTTGAGATATGTCGCGACTCATGAACTGATTTGGGATGAAAAAATTTGTATATTTTGGAGTATATCGACATCTGAAAAACGTGGCTTCCTTGATGCTCAAGAGATTGATTTTCTAAATAGTTTGTTGCCGCATTTAAGGCGTATTGTCAGTGCGCAGCGCCATTTATATGAATTATCTCTTGATAATATTGTTGGTTATAACTTAATAGACCGTTTAACATTGCCGATTATATTGCTTAGTTTATCTGGGCACGTTGTTCATTATAATCCTAAAATGAGACAGTATTTAAAACTTAATGAAGCAATCCAAATAAAAAATACACAACTCTGTTTACCTAAAACCTATCAAACGATTTTAAATAAAACACTCTATGAGATTGAACATGCTTTTCGTTATCAACAAGAGCAGTTAGAACAGTTTAATCAGCTTAAATTCTCAGTTGTTGATAAAAACCATGATTATTTTTCCTTTACAATTAGTTTACTTGTATCAGAAAAAGAAATGTCATTTTTTGGAATTCGACCTTTGGTCATGTTAACTTTTGAACGAGATGTACGAGAAACTTTACAGAATGTACAGTTAAATATAGAAAGGTATTATTTATCACATGATATTTTAAAGAAAATATATAAATTATCAAAACGTGAAATTGAGGTTTGTGAATTATTTGTAAATCGGCAAAATTTAGAAAAAATTGCTCAAAGAATGAATATTACAATTAGTTCAATGCGAACATATATGAAAAATATATTTTTAAAAACAGAATGTAATTCTCAAGTAGAATTAATGCAATTATTAATGAGCATTAGTATATTAGAATAGTTCGGTTGTTATTTATTTTTAGTTTGTTGATCTCTTAATGCTAAATAAGTGACTAAATCCATTTTTGCACGTTCTTTCAATTTCATTTTAATATAAATGACGAGTGCAAAACAGGTCGTTGCAATGGTGAGAAATAAGCCATTCATATAGGTCATCATTGAACTCACATAACCGATTGTGGTCAGGCGGTGCATCATTTTAACCACTTGCGGGCTGCTCTCAATACCAGTAATTGCCCATGTACAAAGGTGTTCACAATTATTCACGATGAGATGGTAATTATTTTCGTGCATACGGCTGCGCATACGACGAACAATATGGCGTCCTTTAAACTTAGGTTGTTCATATAAACGAATGATGATTTTTCTATTGCGTGCAAATTTATCGAGTGTTGTGATCTCGATGGGACGCTTTTTAAAAAAATGTGCAAAACCAGAGTAATGAATGACACGACCTTTACCAGCGTAAATGCCATGATGACTATAACCAAAGTTTTTTACAATAAGATGTGTACCAAGCGGGTATCGAACTAAACGTTTTTTTTGCATATTCCACTTTGTTCCAATAAAAGTGTACAAACGTATTTTATTGAAAAAATAGTCACATTATAGCGAAGCCCAACTAAATGTGCAGCATTGAAAGCAAGAATTAAGTAAAGATTTACAACTAAATAATGAATTGATACTCATTTACTTTTAATATTCGGTTTGGCACATTAAAAGAGCATTGCAAGTGAAAGTTTTAAATCCGTTTGAGCGTATTTCATTGATGATCTTCAGTATTTTTTCATTATCAACATCTGGCGTTCACGCAACAACTGAATATATAAAAATCGAAAAAAATCATGACACAATTGCTGATGTTGTACATATTCGCCAGTTAAATCAGCTTAAATTGTTTTTAAATGATACAAAGCAGCAGCCGTATAATAAAATTAAAGCAATCGCAAAAAATTTACCTCAGTGTCAAGTTTTAAGCTTTGCAATGAATGCAGGAATGTATCATGTAGATTATTCAGCAGTGGGTTTATATATTGAAAATTCACGACAAATTTCAAGTTTAAATACACAAAAGAAAGGGTTTGGTAACTTTTTTATGCAACCTAATGGTGTGTTGGCATGGAATGATCAACACGCAATGATTCAAACGACACAGCACTATGCAAGCTCTGGGTTTAAAGCCAATTATGCCACTCAATCGGGTCCAATGTTGGTTATAGATGGGGAAATAAATACTTCATTTTTACCGCAATCAGACTCATTAAAAATACGCAATGGGGTCGGCGTTAAAAACAATGAATTGTATTTTGTGATTAGTCGAGGAAAAATCAGTTTTTATGATTTTGCAAAAATTTTTAAAGATGATTTAAAAATTGATCAGGCATTATATTTAGATGGCTCAATTTCAAGTGCTTATATTCCACAAGCCCATAGAAGTGATCATCGTTTTAATTTGGGACCTATTGTTGGATTTGTAGAGAAAAATAGTTGCCCATAATCTTATAAAATTGAAGTCAAAGACTTATTTTTCAAGAGGATTTTTATGTTGGGTGATGCTAAAGGTTCATCCTAAGCTTGCTTAAGACGAACTTTAGATTTAAATATCAGACCAACAGATGAGTTTTATTCACTGATGTTACGCATTGGATTTAAATTAAATAGCTGAAAAAAGCAAAAGCTAAATTTACATGACGGAGTCTTACATCTAAAGTTTAAATTTGGGATCAGCCACTGCGTCTTGCACTTCGTCAAAGTATACTTTGACTTGCTCAGGCTCGACCTACTCTTACGAAACGATGTTTCTCATTCGGCAAAATGAAAAGCGAAGCTTTGCAAGAAAACCATCTTGCGGACTCAAAATATATTTTGAGGATCCTCACCGCAAAACTCGTCGACTACCGCAAATTAATAAATACATCGCAGAAACATTTCTATCTAAAGTAGTCCTGCCTCAAACACGTTGCGGATGACGTTTCCGTGTATCTACATCTTTCTAACTCCAAAGTTTAATTTTAGAGTTACTGCGTAACATCAGTTATTCAGACAGGGTTTTTTAAAATTCAGGCTGAATACATTGATCATAAAAACAATTCATTTGCCCATATTTATAACGCACAGGGGCTTCAACGACTCCAACACGTTGTGCATATTTTTGCCATTCTTGGGAAAGCTCTTGTATTTTATCTGGATGTTGTGCTGCCAGATTATGTAAATAACTCGGATCTAATTTACGATTGTATAATTCCCATTCGCCTGTTCCATAAGGTGCAGCTTGTCGTTGCACAGCCCAATCACCTTTATATAAGGCACGGCGTGTATTAAATTCCCAACCTAAAGCGCGCTCTGGTAGAGCCTTTCCTTTAAATACAGGTAAAAAAGAACGACCCTCCATATTCAGCAAAGCTTGCCCATTGAAACGAGTCGGTCGTTTTGCTTGTGTGAGTTCAAGTACAGTGGGTACAAAATCCATCACGTGAATCGTTTCAGTCTGTATTTGACCTGCTTTGATTTGACTTGGATATCGCATAATGGCAGGAACATGAATACCGCCGTTGGATAACATACTTTTAAAATAAGGCAAGGGCGTAGATGCAACTTGTGCCCATTGTGGTCCTAATGTGACATAGGAGCCTTTTTTACCCATATTTTCAAAGGTATTATTAAATGTGGTATCTACCCATTCACGGATGCCATTTTTGTCTTCTGTTGTGCCTAATGATTCTGGTGTTGATGATTCCGCGCCATTGTCAGACATAAATAAAATCAGCGTATTATCTAATTCACCTGTACTTTTTAAATAATCAATCATACGACCAATATTATGATCCATATTGTCAATCATCGCGGCATAGATCTGCATGGTTTTGCTTTGATCTTGTTTTTGCGCTGGAGTGAGTTTATCCCATGTTGGGAAGACATCCATTAATGGATTATTAATTTTTGTACCTTTTGGAACAATACCCAATTCAATCATTCGTTTTAAGCGTGTTTCACGAATTTTTTCATAACCTTCTTGATAATGACCTTCATATTTTTTTAGATATTCATCTGGTGCTTGTAAAGGCCAATGTGGTGCTGTAAATGCAAGATAACCAAAGAATGGTTGATCCTTTTTACGGTCATGGGTGAGGTATGAGATCATTTTTGTGGTGAAAAAATCACTTGAATAAAATTTTGAGGGTAAGGTTGTTTCTTTACCATCTTCAAAGTAGCGTGCTTTATAATTACCAGGGAACATTTGGCTAGCATCCATATGCGCTGCGCCGCCTGGCATTAAAGTAAATGAACGATCAAATCCTCGTGCTTTGGCATGGCTATCTTCTGTTGCGCCTAAGTGCCATTTACCTGTTACAAATGAAGCATAGCCTTCTGGTTTTAAAATTTCAGCTAAAGTAATCACTCGATGATTTAAACGACCTTCATAACCAGATTTATCTTTTTGTTCTGGTTGTAAAAACTCAGCCATACTGCCTAACCCAGCTTGATGGCTATCATTTCCTGTCAGTAACATAGAGCGTGTCACGGAACAGGTTGGACCTGCATGAAAATTACTCAGTACAGCGCCTTCTGAAGCTAATTTTTTCAAGTTAGGTGTTGAAATTTCTCCACCAAAAGGTTGTATGTCCGAAAAGCCTAAATCATCTGCAACAATGACCAAAACATTGGGTTGCTTTGTGGGCGTTGCATAAACTGAAAGACTGCTGAGTAAAGTTGGAATAAATACAGCGGCAAGTGCTAATTTTTTAGTAACCATAACGAATCCTTGATAGTGGTTATTTATGTCGGTGAAATGATGATGTGCATGGCAAAAGCTGTCCGATTTTTACATCAAACTTTGACCATTTTGCGTTTTATGCTATCGGTAAGTATTTTGTTTAGATCAATTTCATCCTAATGCTTCGGCTAATAAAATTTAGATCGAATGATCTAGAGCGGACATGCAATAGATCATTCGAAAGTGGATATTCAGTGTGGGCTTAAATATGCTTAAACAATGCCGAACGTGATTGCTCATTGGCACCATCAGCAGCACTTAAAAAACGCTCAGTATGAATGTCTTTTTCAAATAAACGGCTTTGCATCAGGGTAGAAATAGCCGCATCAATCATTGGCGGTGGACCACATAAATAAGCTTTATGACCGCTGCATTTATTTTCAAAATAATCAGCAACGGCTTCATGCACAAAGCCTGTGAAACCTGTCCATTGGTCTTCATCTTTAGGCGCATTTAAAGCAGGGATATAACGGAAATTTGAATATTCTTTCATTAAATTTTCAAAAATTTCACGGTTATATAGCTCAGCAACATCACGCGCACCTTGGAACAGGTAAATAATGCGTTCATCACCAGATTCGAGTAAATCCAGAATCATGGATTGCGGACTCGACAGACCTGAACCGCCTGCAATGAAAATTACACCACGATCATCCGATTTACGCACAAAGAATTGACCATAAGGACCTGAAAGGTCAATTTCATCGCCTTCTTGCAGATTGTCATGCACATAAGTGGTTGCTGCACCACCTGCAACTTTGCGGATATGCAGCTCGATGATGCCTTCTTCATTGGGTGAGTTGGCAATTGAAAAAGCACGTGTGCCTTCAATATCAGGCAATTGAATATTGACGTATTGACCTGCCTGAAATTGCATAGCACGGTCAATTTCCAAACGAATGCCTTTAATGGTTGGTGAGAGGTCTTTAATTTCGATGACTTTGGCTTGGTAGTCTTCCACCAAATAGCCTAAGAAATCGTCATCTTCATCGACATCCGCCTCAATCACCATGTCAGATTCAGGTTTGCAGCAACATGCCAAAACCTTATTTTCCTCACGTTCAATGTCCATGAGTGCAAAAGATGATGCTTCACCGATATCAAAGAAACCATCCGTCACTTGTACTTTACAGGTTCCGCAAGTACCGTGTCCGCAAGCAAAAGGCAGCCAGACACCTTGACGTAAAGCTGCATCTAAAATGGTTTGATCTTCCTCTACCTCAATGGTCATGCCAATCGGTTCAATGGTCACTTGATAAGTCATACACGTGCTCCTTTAAACATGACTGCCGTTATAGCCATTGAGATTTGGCGTCACGAAGCGTAGAAGTGATTTATGGTCAAAGCCCAATTCTTCCAATGTTTTAGAAAAATCATTGGCAATGCGTTGACGGTTTAAGGTGAATTGCACATTTGCCCAATCAATTTGTTCAAACTCAGGATGTTGATGAAAACCGCCTGTAATTTGTTGATCAATCAGGTCTTGTAACGTTTGTTTTGGCGACACAAGCAGGGCATGTGCGGCACAAAACAGGGTGTGATGATCCCACCCCACATAAATTAAAATGTTATCGCCGTAATTTTTTTGCTGATCGCGTGCTTCAAATTCGTAGTTGGCTTGAATGGCTTGTACTGGCATGAGAATACTCCTAATGTCCTTGTATAGATCTCTTTCATAAATCAAAAAATGTTGGCTGAATTCATCTTGAAAATTCCTAACCGTGTCCCTCTCCTTAATAAGGAGAGGGGATTTTCATTGTGAATTTCATTTTGTACATAAAGTAATTTTTGAAAGAACTCTTGTGAAGCCATTCCAAAAAATTTATTCATGAAATGGCTTCTATTCCTTAATGATTTAAGCGGTTTGACCTTTCCATTTTTTCCAACGTTCTTGGTCAGGTGAGCCTTCGATGTCCAAGTTGTCTGCGCCGACATTAAAGTTGTAGTAGTCACGTAATATGCTTTCTAAGTCAGGACCACCACAGTTGCCTTGTAGAATTTGGTTGACCGGTAACCATGCCTGAATATATTTCTCAGGTTCACGTTCAAAAATGTCATGACAGCCATCTGAACAGGTGTGATAACGCTCGCCTTTATAGATCGAATCACGATAGCTGAACATGGTTGGGTCGCCATCCATTTCAGTAAAGGTCATTGGAACCTGACAGATTTGGCACAATTGTGGTAAGCCATCGCTATAGAAGCGTTTGCCTTCAGCTTCCATTTTGCGTGCCAATTCCCACTTCGGACGGTAGTATTTGTCGAATGTGTCAGGGTATTTTTCAGAAAGCCAATCCATTTCTTCATCCGTTGGAATCCATGTATGGAAGCCCGCTGCATGACCGAAGTTATAGAAAATCCACCACGCTTGATGTGAAACGTGTTCTTTCTCTTTTTCAATGACTTCTGAGTATTTCGGCATACGGATACCGTATCGGCTCAAGTCTTTGAACAATGCGCCGCCTGCTTCTTCAAAATAAGTTTCCCAAGCTTCTTTCCACGACATCACTTTGTTTGGCAACATGTAGTCCATCATCATGCCGACGATTGACAGCAGACGTGTGCCACGCCAGAACCATTTATCAATCCATTCCTGTACGATTGGCACGTTGTCTTCATGCTGTTCAAGTAAGAATTTGACAATTTCCAAACCAAGCGTCATGTGACGTGCTTCGTCTGACTGTGCAGAGAAACCGAAAGTCACAGTTGCCATATCACCGTTGTAAGCTGCTCCCGACATGAAAGGAACAAACAATAAGTTAGTAAGGACATATTCAAATGCAAAGCTGATCGCCAATAAAAACTCAAATGGTCCTGCTGAACGTGCATCTTCAAAGAAAGACTTAGGTACAGACAAATACCAAACACGGTCATGCATGTGCGCCCAATCTTGGAAGCCATCAAAGAACTTGTTGTAATGGCTCATCGCATGGATTTGGGTTTGCACATGGCGCAGTTCATCAATCGATTGCATTTGTGATGCAATACGTGCACCGATACCACTAAATTGACGACCTACATGTGCATAGCCTTGATACGCTTGATATTCGAGCGGTGTGACTGCGGTTAAAAAAAGTTTAATCGCATTTAAATAACGTTCATTGGAAACGTTTAATTGCCCATTATTTTGTGCAAAGGCATCAAAAATGGCATAGAGTTTTTTCTCTTTTTCCGCTTGGTATTTCCAATAAGAATCCATCGTTAAGCGGAATGGATCTTCCCACTTTGACCAATCGGTGATTTTAATGCCTTCAAATTCTTCATATGGAAAAGCATCTTTGCGGTCTGCATAGGAAAAATCCCAGTCCAGATCACGGGTCAGCATGCGATAACGGTCTTTGGCATTGAGTTTTTTTGTTGCTGTTTTTGCAGCAGTTTTAGTATTTTTAACATCAGTATTCATGTTGATCATCCTGTTCAATATCGAAATTCAGTGGCGTATAGGCTGCCTAAATTCTTAATTCCATTTCAGTGTGAAAGTGTCATCATCTTCATCGACGTTGCCACCCAATGTGATCATGTTGAGTTGTAATTCCTGAATGTCCCAGTCCTGTCCAAGTTTTTCAGAAACCGTTTCAGCACGAATCACCAATTCACCGACATTTTCCACACGGATCATGGCAGGGAGGTACTGAATAGTTGCTTCAGGGTTGTCTTGTTCAATCGCTTCAATGATGTAGCGTGAAGTGTCGTTGTCTTGTAGTGCTAAATAAACTTTTGATGTCATGGTGCAATTCCTTATGCAATATTGAAAATGTCAGCTAAACCTGCTTTTTTACTGCGTTCAGCAATCACAGCCAGTCCTTGTTCGATTTCGGTATCATTCAAGGCTAAAGTTGCCCATGCACCGAAAGCTTCTTGGACTTGTGGTAACAGTTCAGCAACCCAATTTTGGATCAGGGCTTTATTTTCTTCTGATTCAGCAATTGCCAGTTTGAATACAGGGTCTGACCATTTGCGTAAATCGGTTAAACAGTCCTGCATAAACTCAGTCAGCATTGCCACATCACGCGCGCCATTTTCAACCAAGAGTTGGTCGAATTGTCCATACACCAAGCTTTGCATTAAGCTATCAATGAGTAAGTTTTGCAGCACAAACAGTTTGAACCAGTCTTGTTCAGTCAGGCTGAGTTCACACAGTTTGCGGAGAGGTTGCCAAGCGGCATCATTCATCCAGGCATTTTTTGCTTGTTGCAAAGACTCACCTGTATTGCCATCCAGTAATAGACCAATACGGGAAATGTACTGTGCCATACCAAGACGATCCATGGCTGCAAACATGCAGGCTTGGGTAATGACTGTGCCATAACCATAGGCACTGCCTGACATCATGTGCAGATTTGCCGTTTGTTCAACGTAGCGGAAAGGTAGTAGGCAAGTGATGATTTTTTGTTTGATTTCATCACTGATATTTTCCACCAAATGACGCTTTTCAAAGAATGCATAATTGCTTTCAGCCACATCCTGTAAACGCGCACGGTGTTGTACATAAGCCCCATAATAAAATTGGCGTGGGTCTTTAAATACATACCAGTCTTGCATGTGTAGCGCAGTATAGCTTGGGTCATTTAAGGTTTTTGACGGATTCCATAAAGGACGATAATGGAAGTTGGCTGCACCTTGAATATCAAAGCTGACTTCTTGATAACGTGTCGCAGGCTTATGACCAAAACGGCGTTCGATATACGCATAAGTTTGGCGAATTGGCGCGACATTGGACGTTTTAATTTCTAAAGTCATCGTGATCTCCTTATAGATAAAACTCAGATCTTCTTGATCTGCATCATTACGGCTTAAATTGCTTTGAAACTGAATTTTCGAAGTCGAAAATGGCTTATTGGTCTTGCTTCAGTGCGTGTTGCGCAATCGGATTTAACACATCGGGTTCTTCGCCATAACGCCATTTGTCTTCCTGAGCGTCATTCCATGCTTTTTGTGCTTCGGTCATTTCAACCACTTGGTTAATTTCACAAAAATGTTGAAAAGCTTGTTGCGGTAAAACCAATTCGACAAAAAGCGTCGGGTCTTGAATAGCAAAATCAAATTCAACAAATTTGGCATTGCGGTCACCTGTAACACGAATGTATTTGGTGAGTTGATCCTGAGTGGTCTGATTCATAACGATCATCCTTTTGTCTTTTACACTGAAATCATTTCAGTGGTGCAAGTGTGCATTTGCTCTATACATTTCAAGAACTGTGCCAACTTTTATATTATTATATATTTCAATAGCTTAAAATTATATTGAATAAACTTGAGTATTTTGATCAAGATGAATTCATGATTTAATGAAATGAATTTTACTGAATTTTAATGATTTGATGAAATTCTGAAAATGGTTTGAATAAATATCGCAATCGCTTAAAAATAAGATAAATTTTCAAAAAAATAAAAGCTGCAATTTTTGGATAGTGATTGCAGTTCTTGTCCTATCTGATTATTTGGAATCTTTGCATGATGTGGAAAACAACAAGCAAGGATGAAGGAAATGTCAGGAAAATATATTCAAGTGACAACCGCAACAGGGAACCAATACAAAGCTTACTTAGCAACTTCTGTAGATGGTAAAGGTCCGGGTGTTGTGCTGTGCCAAGAAATTTTTGGTGTTAATCAAGCCATGCGTGACAAGGCAGATTTACTTGCAGAAGAAGGTTATAGCGTTTTAGTACCAGATTTATATTGGCGAATCGCACCTGAAACAGAGTTAGGTTATGGTGCTGAAGATTTTCAACGTGCATTTGAGTTGTATCAACAATTTGATGAAGATTTAGGTGTACAAGATATTGAAGAAAGTTTGGCTTTTTTAAAAAGTTTAGATGTATGTGATGATCAAGCACAGCAAGCGGTGGTTGGCTTTTGCTTAGGTGGAAAATTGGCATATTTAGCAGCGTGTCGTATTCCAAATCTGGCGTGTTCTGTAGCGTATTATGGTGTTGGGATCGAAAAATCACTTGCTGAAAGTCAAAATATCCAAGGCAAATTGTTATTACATATGGCGGAACTGGATCAATTCTGTCCTGAAAATATTCGCCAAGACATTCAACAGGGTTTAGCGCAGATCAAAGGCACAGAAGTCTATGTTTATCCGCAGGTAGATCATGCTTTTGCTCGTCCAAGAAGTGAACATTTTGATAAAACTGCCGCACAAATTGCTCATGAAAGAACAGTTGCTGCATTACGTAAAACCATCGGTCCTGATTATGATTTAGCAGCCCTGTGGGAGGAACACATTCGCCATGAGTTTGATACACGAGATGTCCCTGCAACCATGGCAACCATGGTGGCTGAGCCTTATGTGAATCATATCCCAACCATGACAGGCGGTGTGGGTTATAAGCAACTGTCACGTTTTTATCAGCATCATTTTGTTCATCAAAACCCTAAAGATATGAGTCTGATTCCAATTTCTCGTACAGTGGGAGCAACCCAAGTTGTAGACGAGTTCATTATGAGTTTTACCCATGATGAAGAAATTGATTGGCTGATTCCGGGGATTGCACCTACAGGTAAAAAAGTACAAATCCCAATGTTAGGTGTAATCAAATTCCGTGGTCCAAAACTATGTCATGAACATATTTATTGGGATCAAGCAAGTGTGCTTGTTCAGTTAGGTGTTCTCAATCCACAAGGTCTACCTGTTGCAGGTGTAGAAACCGCACAAAAATTGATAGACGAATCTTTGCCTTCAAATACCTTAATGCCATCTTGGTCATCAAGTGAAAAGAAATCAGTCGCTTAATAGGAGTTGGTAATGAAGATTGAATTTAAAGAAAAAACAGTCATTGTGAGTGGTGGTGCAACGCTGATTGGTCAAGCTGTGGTTGATGCCTTTATACAAACAGGTGCAAATGTTGCGATTTTAGATATAGATCCAGCAGGGCAAAAAATCGCAGATGCTTATACAGACCAAGCTTTATTTATTGAAACAGATTTAACCCATGATACGCAACTTAAGGATGCAATTTGCCAAGTTCAGCAAAAGTTTGGGCAAGTTCATGTTTTAGTCAATTTAGCATGTACATATTTAGATGACGGATTTCAGTCGAGTCGTCAAGATTGGCTCAAGGCTTTAGATATTAATTTAGTTTCAGCTGTAGAGTTAACTCGTGCTGTGTATACGGACTTAAAAGCAACACAAGGTTCAATTGTTAATTTTACCTCTATTTCAGCGCAATGTGCACAAACAGGTCGCTGGTTATATCCCGTATCTAAAGCTGCAATGCAAGCATTAACCAAAAGTATGGCAATGGATTTTGCAGCCGATGGTATTCGCGTAAATTCAGTTTCACCGGGTTGGACATGGTCACGTGTAATTGCGGAAGTGAGTGGACAAGACCGAGCAAAAGCAGATCGTGTGGCGGCAGATTATCATCTTTTAGGGCGTTTAGGTCACCCTGAAGAAGTGGCAAATGTGGTGCTGTTCTTAAGTTCTCAAGCTGCGAGTTTTGTGACAGGGGCAGATTATGCTGTAGATGGTGGTTATAGCGTGATGGGACCAGAGCAAAATCAACCCGCAATTCCACGTTTAGCAGATTAATCATTTTTAGATAACGATAGCTTTTAGGTAAATACAGCTTAATTTTACCCAAAACAAAAATTTCATGGATTGAATAAGGAAATATCAAATGCGCAAAATAGCAATCGTAGGTGCAGGTCAGGCAGGTTTACAACTTGGTTTAGGGCTTTTAGATAAAGGCTATGAGGTTAGTATGTATACCAACCGTACCGCTGAGCAGGTTAAACATGGCAAAGTCATGTCGAGTCAATGTATGTTTCATAATGCATTACAAACCGAACGTGATTTAGGTCTAAATCAGTGGGAAGAGCAATGCCCTGCAGTAGAAGGGATCAGTGTCACGTTGGTAGAACCAGAGAAAAAAGAGAAAGTTTTTAGTTGGAGCGCACGTTTACAACGCTATGCTCAATCTGTGGATCAGCGTGTCAAAATGCCAGAATGGATGGGTGAGTTTGAGCGTCGTGGCGGAAAGTTAGTGATTCAAGATGTAGGTTTAGCTGAATTAGAACAACTCGCTGAACAATATGAGCTTGTTTTATTGGCAGCGGGTAAGGGCGAAATTGTCAATCAATTTGGTCGTGATGATACACGTAGCCCATTTCAACAACCACAACGTGCATTAGCTTTGACTTATGTTAAAGACATGCGTCCAATGTCACCTTATTCACGTGTCGCTTTTAACCTGATTCCTAACGTTGGTGAATATTTCTGTTTTCCTGCACTCACAACCAGTGGACCATGTGAAATCATGGTCTTTGAAGGGATTCCAAATGGTCCAATGGATTGTTGGCAAGAGGTTAAAACACCAGAACAACATTTGGCAAAAAGCTTAGAAATTTTAGAAAAATATATACCGTGGGAGGCTGACCGTTGCCAAAATGTCGAATTAACAGATGATGGTGGTTATATTGCAGGGCGTTTTACCCCGACAGTACGTCATCCTGTTTTAACTTTGGCATCAGGTAAAAAAGTCTTTGGTATGGCAGATGCTTTAGTGGTCAATGATCCTATTACTGGTCAAGGTTCAAACAATGCAGCCAAATGTTGCAAGGTGTATTATGATGCGATTTTAGCACATGCTGACCAAGCATTTGATGAAGCATGGATGCAGCAAACCTTTGATCGTTATTGGGATTATGCACAGTATGTCGTGGACTGGACTAATAGTATGCTACGCCCACCTGAGCCACAAATGATAGATGCTTTGGTCGCTGCTTCTCAAAACCAACACATTGCTGCACAAATTGCTAACAACTTTGATGATCCACGAGGGTTTTCTCCGTGGTGGTTTGATGCAGAAGCAAGTCAGCAGTTTTTACAAGGCACTGATTTAAATCGTGTGGCATAAGGAGTATGGCTATGAATCATTCAGTATCATCTTTAGGTTTAGCTGCAATTAATGTCAATGAACCACGCCACATTCGTAATTTGTTAGGGCAATTTGCGACGGGTGTCACGGTTATTACGACTACAGGACAAGATGGACGTAAAATTGGTATGACCGCAAATTCATTTTCATCTTTATCTTTAGAGCCGCCTTTAATTTTATGGAGTTTGTCTAAAACTGCACCGAGTTTACCCGATTTTGTTGCTGCACCACATTTTGCGATACATGTGTTAGGTCATCATCAGCATGAGGTTTCTGGGCATTTTGCGCGTGGTGCTGAAGATAAATTTTCCAATATTGATCATCAGATGTGTGATCTGGGTTTACCGATATTACAAGATAGTTTGGCTACTTTAGTCTGTCGAAATGTCAACCAATATGAAGGTGGAGATCATCTGATTTTTATTGGAGAAATTGAGCATTATCAGCAAAATGATGGTGATCCATTGGTTTTTCATGCTGGAAAATATCGCATAGCCGCACAGCATCCAAACTCATGATAATGAATGTTTAAAATGCCATAAAGGAGCTGATCAATCAGTTCCTTTTTTTATCTATAAAAAATAGAAAACTCAAATGATTAACGCAAAAATTTAACTTTAGTTTCTGATGGGCTATAGCCATAACGCTTTTTATATTCTTGGGAGAAACGTCCTAAATGCGTAAATCCCCATTTCAGTGCAACTTCAGTAATTGCTTGATTTCCTTGAATGAGCTCCTCATGAACTTGTTTAAAACGTAACTCTTTTAGATATTGCATAGGTGTCATATTTAGATACTTTTGAAAACCCAAAAATAAACTACGAACACTAATACCTGCGTGTTGTGCCAAGATTTCAATTGTTAAATTTTCATGTAAATGAGCATGAATATAGTCTTGAGTGCTTTTAATAAAATGCGGTGAAATCTGTCGTTGTTGGGTCTGCGATAATTGAGCTTGATAACTGTGTGTTTGACCATAAAGTAAAGCATTATAAATATTTGCTTCAAATTGTTGTAAAGCTAAAGGATGCTTCAATGGATGATGATCTGTATGAATTGCCTGTAAAAGTTGTTGGAAAAGTTGTAGAAAATATTGCCCACTGACCTGTGAAAAGTCGAGTTTTGGATCAAAAATAGGATGAGTTAAATTAAAATTTGCTAAATGTTGTTGGCAATGTAGCAATAAGCGATCTTTACTGATTTTTAAAATCATTTGTGGAGCGCGCGCTTTCCATTTCATTCTTAAAGGCATATCTGGAGATAAAAGCGCAGCAATTTGTGAATAGGAAATAAATTTTTGTTGTTGAAATTCAATTTCAGCATAACCTTCACAAGGAATTTGAATGAGATAAAAATCTGTTAAACAGTCGGGTTCAATATAAACGTCTAGACCATATTCCAAACGGCTCACTGATAAATGACCACAACGAATATGGTGCATTGAAGAAAGTGTCGATGAAGACGAACAGGCTTTTAAACGATGAGGTTTAAGTACATGTGCGACATTGTGTTGAGTTTCAGCCAGATCCGAGTTTTTAAAAATAAGTGATTGTTGTGAAAACAAGGTATTCGAAAATGGCGATACAAATGCTGAATGTTCAGTCTGAGTAGGTGTAGACATAGCTGATTCCTTTAGCTAAGTACATTATTTTATTAAAATATAAAGATATAGCTCCTGCCAAAACCTCGATATTTTTGTACAAATGAATAGGATAAAACATGAATAAATAAGAAGTTGACTGAATTAGTCAGGAAAATCAAGTGAATTTAGATAAAATAATCACATGAAGAAGTGCTATTGAATGGATAGCACTTCGAGTCATTATGATGTAGGTTTTGTCAGTCAAAACTTAGAGATCATAACTACTTTTTTTCCAAATACCCAAATCAATCATTTTTTGAATTTGTGGCTCAAGCACTTGCTCTTTATACGTTGCATGGTTGCTTTGTACACCATCAAGGTACAAATTTTTAGGATAAATATTGTTTTGATAAATTAATTGAGCACATTCAGAACGAATATCTTTCATCCAGTTTGACACTTGAGAATGCGTACGATGATAACGTAAAGCTTCAATGTCAATCACACCTGAAACATAAGTTGAGCCATTAGCATCACTTTGTTTTCCAACTATTCTACCTTTATAATCAATAACTTGTGATAATCCGCCGCCACAATCAATAGGTGCTAAAGTATTTTCATCTAAATACATTCCGCCAATATTCGGTGCAACAACATACATATTATTTTCAAGAGCACGTGCGCGATTCGAAATTTCGAAAATATCATTTTGGGTAAAAGGTGTCGGTAGAGAAGCGCGATAAACCACTTCAGCACCATTCATGGCAAGCCCACGACCATTTTCAGGGAAGTTACCTTCCATTGCCATCATAATACCTAAGCGACCAATTTCAGTATCAACTACAGGCCAAAACGATTGTAAGTTATAACCGTATTTTTCTACCCAAGCATCAAATAAGTCATGAGGAGAAGCTGAACGTTCACAAGGCAGTAGAGCAGACATTTTGTGATGTTTTAGAATAATCTCACCTTGTGGATTAATAATAAAACCCACATTAAACATAATGCCTGACCAGTCTGGATCTTTGACTTTTGCTTGCGCCATAATAAAAACATTATGGCGTTTTGCGAGTTCACCTAAACGATCAGTTTCAGGACCCGGAATTTCCATCGCACCATCTGCAAGAAAATCTGCAATGGGTGTATCAAGTGCTTCATCGTTAAATCCTTGTAAAGCACCTTCAGGTAGTACTAATAGTCTTACAGGCAAATCTAGGGAACTTAACCATAATGCTCCTGCGGTCAGTTCCTCTAAATGAGAAATATTTTTCATAATGTCAGCACGACTTTTAATTCCCCAAATGGTTGGAACTAAACCAACAACTCCATAAGGTTTAACCATAATAAACATCCTTTTTAAAATAAAAGTGAAAAGACTGACAAAGCATTGTCATCAGCTTGTCTATTTAAGTTATCAGTATGCTGATAATATTTCAAATATTATCTGAGGAAAATCTAAAAAATGATCATCTGACAGAAAAATGATGAAAATGAGAGAGCAAATAAAATTTGATATTTTAAAAAGCTAAAAAACCCCTGTCTTTTTCAAGAGATCAGGAGTTTTTAGGCAAATTTAAAAAAGTAAAACGATCATCACCTTAAAAATGATGATGAGTTGACTATGGTGACGGTGTTTCAATGTGCGGAATATAAGCAAGCCATTTACGTAAAGTTGCTATTTCTTGTTCAGAAAAATCGTGCTCAAGTTTGTCTTCTAGCTGTTCAATGGCTTCGGTAGCATCCAACAAAACTTTTGAAGCATTGTCTGTGATTTCAATACATTGAACTTTTTTATTATGTGGATGGGCATTTTTGGTGACCAAATCCATTTTTTCCAATTTATTGATCATTAAGTTAACGGTTTGTGGTGTTAACGATGCATAACGAGCAATGTCTGCATTTGAACAACTTGGGTAAACAGAAACAATTTTTAAAATCGTAAATTGGGGTGGAGTAATGGCATATTCTAATAAGACTTTTTCCATTTTGAGATGGTAGGCATGAGCCGCTTGTCTGAGTAAAAAACCGAGATAACCCTGTTCAGGGCTAAACATATCTGTTGCTTGGTGAAATTGTTTTACCATAGTGCTAAAGTGCTTTCTCTTTAAAAATAATCATATAAAAATATAAAGCTATCTTAAATCATCTTTTTATAGACTTAGATAGGATTGTTGTAAGGCTTTCGCATCCGCTAAAGCATAATGAGGCTGTTCAGATAAAACCGCAGTTGTTCGTTGTTCTAGCCATAATTGCATGGTCAATGGTGGTGTGATCATACAACGACCCGCAGCTAAAATAAGACTACGGCTAAAAAGAGCAAGGTCTTCTGGCCAGTCTGCAATGATATTGATCTGTTCATATTGTAATAAATAATCATGTAAGCGCTGCTGAAAAACTGAATAAGAAACAGGGGCTTTTTGAGTAATAGGCAAAACATTTTGCTTGACCCATTCTACAGGTGTGGGGCATTCTAAAACTTCATAGAAAAATAGTCCGTGTTCGTCCACCAATGCCATGGAAATCAGTTCACCACCGAAACCATTAAACTCACAATCTAAAAATAAATTCATTTTTCTGCCTTATATTTTGAAAATTTAAATCAATATGTGAGTAAATACTCAAAAGGTATACTGATATGCTTCTAAGGTCATACAGTTTTATACACTAAAACCAGTATCATTATATATGGACATTGACCAAGGAATGGGATGCCATGCGAACAAAAGATGAAAAATCTTATAAACAATATTTTGAACAGAGTAAAGAAATTCAAGATTTACTCGAAAAAATCCATTTTGATACTGAGTATGGGCAAATTTGGTTCGATGAAAACCGTATGTTGCTGATGCATACCAGTATGATGGGATATTTACGCAAAGACTTATATGAAATGTTGGGTTGGGAGCGCACAAAACATTTTTTTATTCGTTGTGGCTATCAGTCAGGTATGCGTGATGCTGAAGTTACCTCTAAATTACGTCCAAATTTAAATGAAATAGAAGCTTTTATGGCAGGTCCACAAATGCACGGCATACGAGGCATGGTGCATGTGGAAGTCAATGAACTGAATTTAAGTCATGATTTAAAGCAATTTTATGCCGATTTTAACTGGAAAAACTCATTTGAAGCGGAGGTACATTTAAGCGAGTTTGGTATGGCTGAAGAGCCATCATGTTGGATGCTGTTAGGTTATGCTTGCGGCTATACAAGTTTTGTCATGGGGCAAACGATTATTTATCAAGAAACGCATTGTGTTGCTCAAGGAGATGAGTGCTGTCGAATTATTGGTAAGCCATTAGCAGAATGGGAAAATTCAGAGGAACTCATCCGCTTTATGTCACCCGATCCTGTATCAGATGAATTAATTGCTTTACAGGCTGAGTTGAATAAACTTAAGAAAAATATTTATACGGATGCAGAGTCTGATTACACCATGTTTAAAGCAGTGGGCGAATCAGCAGCCTACCGCAAGGTTTGTGATTTATTAAAAAAAGCAGCAGGAAGTAAAGTTGCAATTTTATTGCAAGGTGAAACAGGGGTAGGTAAAGAAGCTTTTGCACGTGGCGTACATGATGGCAGTCAGCGTCGAAATGAACCTTTTGTTGCTGTGAACTGTGCTTGTATTCCACCAGATTTAATTGAAGCTGAATTATTTGGTGTAGAAAAAGGAGCATTTACAGGTGCATCACAAACTCGAATGGGTAAATTTGAGCGTGCGCATGGCGGTACGATTTTCCTTGATGAAGTGATTGAACTATCTCCTCGTGCGCAAGCTGCACTATTACGAATGTTACAAGAAGGTGAATTTGAACGTGTTGGTGATCAGCAAACCCGAAAAGTAGATGTCAGAATTGTGGCAGCTACGAATGAAGATCTAGAACAAGCTGTTAAGGATGGGCGTTTCCGAGCAGATTTATATTATCGTTTAAATATTTTTCCAGTGCGTATTCCTGCGCTACGGGAACGTCGTGAAGATATTCCTTTATTGGTCGAATATTTTATCAAACGTTTTGAAAATTTATATGGAAAAACCTTAAAAGGCTTGTCTGATAAGGCTTATAGCTTTGTGATGAAATATGATTGGCCGGGAAATATTCGAGAATTAGAAAATTTACTGGAACGAGCAACACTCCTGACAGACCATCAACAAGACATTAAACTGAGTAGCTTATTTCCACAGCTTGATGAGCAGGAACACAAGCAAAAAACTGTTGTAAATCGTTTAGATGACTTGTTGGCAGATGGTTTTTCTCTGGATCAATATGAACAAGAAATTATTATGACCGCGATGAATAAATGCAAACAAAATGTCTCAGAAGCTGCACGAGTATTGGGCATTAGCCGTGCAACTTTAGATTATCGTTTAAAGAAAATGGTATCTTAAAAGCGCATTTTAAAATAAAACTTTCATATAACATCAAGCAATGGTCTTTATAACACGTTGTTCCATTAAGTATTGCTGTGCAATAAATGGTGTTTCATGTTCTGTGGCTTGCAGTGCTGTCCACTGCCCATTGGCTGCAAGCTCCCAAGCCCGAACATTGTCTTTAAGATAGTTCAGTAACCCATCTTCAATGATTTGCTTACGCAGTTTAGGCGCTTCAATCGGGAAACAGGTTTCCACACGAGAAAATAAATTACGTCCCATCCAGTCAGCACTTGAACAATAAAGCTTCGCATCATCATTATTTTGAAAATAATACACACGAGTATGTTCTAAAAAACGTCCCACGATAGAGCGAACCGTAATATTGTCTGATAATCCTGCAACTTTTGGTCTTAGACAGCAAATAGAGCGAATAAGTAAGTCTACTTTTACACCTGCTTGTGAGGCTTTATATAAGGCAGCAATAAGTTTTGGTTCTGTTAGAGCATTGACTTTAATAATAATATGCGCTGCAAGACCTGCTTGAGCATGCTGAATTTCTTGATCAATTAAATTTAACAACTGTGCATGTAAAGTAAATGGTGCATGAAATAACTTTTGTGATTTTGCCATACGTCCCATGCCTGTAAGCTCTTGGAAAATTTTATGAACATCTTCACAAATATCTAAATCCGTCGTCATTAAGCCATAATCTGTATACATTTTGGCATTACCTGCATGATAATTTCCTGTGCCTAAATGTACATAGCGTTTCAACTTATCTGCTTCACGACGCACAATTAAAATCATTTTAGCATGTGTTTTATAGCCAACGATTCCATAAACGACAACAGCACCAGCTTCTTGTAAAATATTGGCGACGATGATATTTGACTCTTCATCGAAGCGAGCGCGTAATTCAATGATTGCAGTGACTTCTTTGCCATTTCTGGCTGCTTCTGCTAAAACTTGGACAATTTCCGAGTCTGGTCCGCTACGATACAACGTTTGTTTAATAGCGAGAACATTGGGATCTTTGGCTGCTTCTTTTAATAAACTAATGACAGGTGTAAAAGAGTCAAATGGATGATGCAATAAAACATCACGTTTACTTAAGACTTCAAATATTTGTGCGGTATTACGCACTACTTTAGGAATAACAGGTTGAAAAGGTTTAAAACGTAAGGCAGGAATATCAAAATTCGCCACCAGACGCGCTAAATTTACAGGACCATCGACTTGATACAAATGCATTGGGTCTAAATCGAACTGTTCCAGTAAATAATGGCTAATCGGTTTTGGGCAGTTTTTTGTCACCTCTAAACGTACTGCACGTCCAAAACGTCGAGAAGATAATTCATCTTTTAAGGCTACGGCTAAGTCATCTATATCTTCAGCAAGTGTTAAATCTGCATTACGAGTGACACGGAATTGATAGCAACCTGTTGCCACCATGCCCGGAAATAAATCACTGATATGTTGTTGAATAATCGCAGAAAGCAAAATGTAATGTTCTTCGCCATCAGTGAGTTCTGCTGGAAGTCTCACCAGTCGTGGTAGAGAGCGGGGAGCAGGGACAATCGCCAGTTCAATATGTCGCCCAAAAGCATCTTTGCCTTCAAGTGTCACGATAAAGTTCAGACTTTTATTGACTAATCGAGGAAAAGGATGCGCAGGGTCAAGACTAATCGGGGTAACTACAGGTTGAACTTGTTTGAAAAAGTAGTCTTTAATCCAATCTTTATGTTTTTCTAAAATATCTGCAAATTGAATATAACGTATGCCAAAATTTTGCAATTGTGGCAAAAGATCATCATTTAATATTTTATATTGTTCTTCTAGGGCTTGGCGAGCAAGTTCAGAAATCTGCTGAATAATCACTTCATTGGGAATACCATCAGGAGAGGTGGTAATGGTGTTCATATCTAATTGTTTAATTAGACCTGCTACACGGATTTCAAAAAATTCATCTAAGTTTCTTGAAAAGATAATCAAAAAGTTTAATCGCTCTAATAAAGGATGATTTTGATCGTTTGCTTGAGCGAGTACACGTTTGTGGAATTCTAAAAGAGAAATTTCACGATTAATATAAGTATCTGAACTGTGTTGAAAATTTTCTAAATCAGGCATGATCTTCGTCATTTTTAAAGGTCTGTGTAAGCTTGCATGGCATACTAAGATTTATATATGACAGTTATGTTACATTCTCTCCTGAATAAAAATTTATTTTTTTTCAAGGCTTAACAGAAGATCAAACTTGAGCATCATACAGACATATTCAAAGGAAAATATCTGTATGATTTTTTATCATTGTGCTGACTTAAAAACGATGATTTAACTGTAAACCAACGGTATGAGCCGTATTTTTATATTCAGCAGAATAGTTTGCGTTACTTTTTTCTTGATGAACACGTGCTGTATTTTCGAAAATATACATATAACCTGCATCAATTGAAGTATTTGCTGTTGCTTGATAGTTTGCGCCTAGGCTGACAATATTACGATTGCCTAAAGGAAGACGTACTGTACGATGCTCAGTATCTACAGGGCTTTGATCGTAGGCATAACCTGCACGAACTTTCCAATGCGGATTAACACGATATTCAGCACCCACATTGAACATCCAATTATCTTTAAACTTTAACACTTCATCATGGTTGCCTGCCAGTTGAGCATCGACCATTTTTTTGATTTGATTGATTTCTTCAGGACTCAGTTTGCCAGAAGCAAGCATTTGCCCCAATAATCCAGCCAATTGTGCATTTTGTGCTAATAATAAATCGGCACTAAAACCTGTTTCTGGGCTGAGTGTACCTAAGCGACTCCAACGTGTCCAAGTCGCGCTACCTAGTAGGTTTAAGTTTGGTGTAACTTGATAAGAAACTGATAACTCAGCACTTTCAGGTGTTGTTACTTTTAAAGATGCATCTTGTGATGTCATATTTAAAGCATTTAATGGCGGTAATGCAGCAAGGTCAATCCCTTTTTGTGCCAACAACGCTGCTGCTTGTGGATTTGCCAACAAAGCCATTGGGTTTAGCCCTTTAAGATAAGCTGTATCTTTTAATTTATATTCAACTTTTGAATGATATGTTAAACCAACATGCGTTTTTTCAGTGGGATGTAATAATAGTCCGAGATTATAACCTCCTGCAAAATCCTCACCTTTTAAACCTGTACGGTCTGTTTGACCTGTTAAGCTTTGGTTAATTTCACCGTCCATACGGTTGATGGTCGCACCAAGACCTACAGAAATTTTAGGGTTAATTTCATAAGCAATAGTAGGTTGAATAGTCACCACTTTAACTTTGGTTTTATCGCCAAAAACAGAACCTTGGAAGTTGGTTTCATAATTACTCGAAATCCCAAAAGGAACGTAAATACCGAGACCTGCCGATAAACCATCAATTAAATGATTGAGTGGAACAGAGGCATAGCTTGAACCTAAAATCACTTCAGGTACAAAGTCGCCATCATTGCTTCCTTGACTGGCTAAGCCTGAACCTTGTGTATTTTTAAGATCAGAATAGGCTTTTACAAAAGTAAGATTTTGGCTGATTTCAGCATGTTCTAATTGTGTAATCCCAGCAGGGTTGCCATAAAGAATAGAGGCATCTTGGACATTTGCCCCACGTCCTGCATAAGCTGAGCCCATTGCAGAAATACTTTGTTCATTTACAGCATAACCTTGCGCAAATGTTTGTGTTATAGAACCTACACTGATGAGCGAGATTGCAATAGTGATCAACTTAGGTTGCATACGCATGTATTTTTCATCCAAGACATTATTATTACAGAGGAGTAAAATCTAAAAAACAGATTAATTACTCTAAAATCAGCAGGCGTTGTAACATAATGAAATATATTGAACAATTCTCATAAAATAAGAAAATGTTGTTTTATTCTTCGATTTTTAGATAAATGAATACTGAATCAATAAGTTGTATTCCTTGAATAAAATCACATAAAAATAACCAAATGTTCGAAAAATAGTAGAGTAATTATTCTATTTTTATTGAAAGTGATATGTTTTAAAAAAACAAAGTCTGGGATTAAATTTTAAATTTAGTCAAAAGTTCTAAAAAAGAAAGTATATAAAATCTTCAAAAATAAGGATTTCAATAAGATCAGGTGTATATTTGATAAACTGATTTTGACCAACCACATTTACATGTCTTCAATTTGGATTTTTTTTACTTTGATGGCTGCATTTATGCAGGCATGGCGTAATGCATTTCAAAAACAACTCAGCTTAACTGTTGATGTTTATGGCGTAACTTTAGCGCGATTTATTTTTGGTTTTCCATTTGCAATTTTATATGTATCTCTATTATCTCGGTATCAGATTGAATCAACACATGTCGTATTTACCCCAAGATATTGGCTGTATATTGTGATCGCAGGAACGAGCCAGATTGCAGCAACAGCTTTAATGGTACAGCTTTTTAAACAAAAAAATTATGCAATTGGCGTGGGATTAGCCAAAAGCGAAGCCATTTTAGCTGCCATGATTGCGGTGATGTTTTTAAGTGAACGGTTAACATTTTTGGGTTGGATTGGAGTTGCTTTAGGTGGTATTGCTGTTTTTTTATTGAGTCAGGGCAGTCAAAAACAACCACTTTCTTTACAAACTTTGTTGATTGGGATAGGAAGTGGATTATGTTTCGCAATTACTTCATTGTTGGTACGTGAGGCGAGTTTAGAGCTGACAAATTTATCTTATATGTACCGTGCTGCATGGGTTTTGTTGAGTATTATTACTTTTCAATGTTTAACAATGCTGTTTGTTTTAGCAGTTTTTCGCCCTAAAACTTTATTGGCAATGTGGCAGCAAAAAGGGCTAACTTTTAAAGTGAGTGTATGCAGCTTTTTGGCTTCTTTGGGTTGGTTTACGGCAATGAGTATGCAATCTGTTGCAATTGTAAAAACGCTAGGTCAAATTGAAATTTTATTTAGTTTATTGATTTCATTGTTTTTCTTTAAAGAAAAATTAGCAAGAACAGAGCATTTAGGGTTGGTTTTAGTGGTGATTGCAGCAATTTTAGTTATCTGGGCTTGATTTTATGAATGGTAAATAGCCTAAGTATTATATGTAATGGTAATTTAAAATTTATTTCTTAAATCACCATTGAACATAAATTTTTTTAAATCTTGGAAATAACCACTTTCAAACCTGTGGGAATATTATGCATAAATTCAATTTGATAAGCGTGTTTATTTAACAATACACTGACTAAAGAAAGACCTAAACCATGCCCAGTATTTTGTGCCGATTTTCGCCAAAAACGTTTGGTTAATAAGTTTAATTCTGCATCATTTAAACCTACACCTTGGTCTTGAATAATCAAAGTTTCGTGTTGCATAAAAATCTGAATGACTGTGTTTGAATGTGCATGTAAATAAGCATTTTCAATTAAATTTTTCAATACCATATAAATAGTTGAAGCGGGAAGTTGTAGAGATGTCAAACTTTCCCAGTCAATTTGAAGAAGTTGCGTTTGTGCAGCAGGGTGATGTGCTAACTCTGTGATCACCTGTTGTAAAATACGACCAATAGCACTATGTTCTAAATGTTGTTGTGTGTGTAATTCTGTTTTGCTCAATAATAATAATTGCTCTAACAATTGTTGATAACGCTGAATACTAGACTCTGCTTGCTCAAGGTTTTGAGTCAGTTTATCTGCTTTGAGATGAGGCTGTTTGAGCATGAGCAAACTCAGTTGTACATTGGTTTTAATGGCAGTGAGCGGACTGCGCAACTCATGTGCAGCAAAGGCACTAAAACTTTTTTCATTTTCTAAACTGTGATGTAAGTTTTGAATTAATGCAATTAAGCTTTCAACAAAAGGTTGAATTTCATGAGGAATATTTTGTGTTTCTAAACTACGTAAATAAGTCGTTGCATCTGATAAATGTTGTTTTTTTTCAGTAATATGTTGAGCAATCTGATCAAGTGGTTCAAATTCAATTTTGATGATCCATAAAATTAAAAACACGCATAAAATAAGTGTAAAAATCAATGGTATGAGCACTGATTTTAAAATTTGTGTGAGTAATGAAGCACGTAATTCTAGTTTTTCAGCAGAAACAACCTGTATTTGCCCCTTTTTTAAGGTATAGCTGCGCCATTCAACGCCGTGATATTGCCATGTGCTAAAGCCTGTATTTTGTGTACTCAGATTTTCAGGAGCATCTTGTGTTCGAGCAATCACTTTTTGATGGCTTGAAATTTGAGAACTAAAAAAATGAGACTTCACAGGCAATTAGATTTTGTGCTGCTGTTTCAGCATTGACCGATTCCAACATATTCGGTAAATCTTCAACAGGTAAATGTTGGATTAAGCGCGCGACCATATGTGCTGATGCTGAAAGACGTTCATCAAGTGTGTGTTGTAAACGTTTTTGTAGATCATAATACAACCAAAAAAACACCATTGACCAAAGTAAAATAAAAACGATCAATAATGTTGAGACTAAACGCCATTTTAGACTATAACTTTTCATAGGTGATGAGCAGCAATTTTTAAAATATAGCCCACACCACGAACCGTTTGAATCAAGTCAGGATTTGTTTTATGGCGTAAATGATGAATATGGACATTGATGGCATTACTTTCGATACTATCTTGAAAACCATAAGTTTTATCAATTAATTGGTCGGTTTTTAAGACCTGATTCGGATATAACATAAATGTTTCGAGTAGGCTGTATTCTCGGCGTGACAGACTCAGTACTTGTTGTTGATAATAAGCTTGTTGTGTTTCCTGATGAATTTCTAAATCACCTATAGATAAAATATTAGAAGAATAACCACGATGACGACGTGAAAGTGAGTGGATTCTTGCAATTAATTCTTCTAAATCAAAAGGTTTAGTCAGATAGTCATCTGCACCTGCATTTAACGCTTCTACACATTGTTGTGTTTGATTACGTGCAGTCAGTACCAAGACAGGAACATGAAGTTGATCTTTACGCCAACTTGATAATAACTCCAGACCATCTTGATCAGGTAAGCCTAAATCTAATAAACATAAATCTACGGCACTTTGACGAATAAAATAATCCGCAGCTTGGGCAGTACTCACATGTTCAATTGAAATATTTAAATAATCCAAGGCGGCAACGATACTTTGTGCAATATAGGGATCATCTTCAACCAAGACTACAAACATGAATATTCCTCTTATAAAGTATATATTTTACAAAGAAAAACAAGTCTTAATGTTCTCTTAACTTTATTTCTACGATAATGCCATACATCAGATTATTTAGATGAGTTGATATGTTCATCAAAACCTTGACAGGTATGGTACTGAGCTTAGCCTCAGTTTCATTATTTGCAAATGAAGATTTTTTAGCGCCTGATCAAGCTTTCAAATTTCAGGCGAGTTCTATTTCTACACAAAAAGCTGAACTGAACTGGCAAATTGCTCCACATTATTATTTATATCATGAGCAATTTAAAGTCAGTGTGGGGCAAAAACCCGTCGCTTTAAAACTGCCCAAAGGTGAAGAAAAAGATGATCCAACCTTTGGTAAAACCAATGTGCATTATCACCAAGTCACAGCACAGATTGCTGTACAACCCAACAGCAAGTATCAGGTGGAGTGGCAAGGTTGCTCAGCGGATGGTTTATGCTATCCATTACAAAGTACAACGATTGAAACGGATGCTACAGGTTTATTGCCTCAGCAAAATTTTGCAAAAAAATTAGTAACAGCGGCTGAACCGACACTGACCGAAGAAAAAAATCAACTTACACAAAATAAAGACGTTGAAAATAGCCTAAATACAGAAAAGCAGATAAAAACCATACCAGAGGTTGACAATAAAGCGACTGCAAAGCCAATAGATTCAGCACATGAGTTGGGTAATGCAAGCACAGCACAAGCTTTAGAGCTTATACCTGAAGAGCAGCCCAAAACCACATCTGCACAAACTGCAACCACAACACAGCTCCAACCTGAATGGAACAATGACCAATTTTTCTTAGCTTTACTTTCGCAACAAAATATTTTTTTTAATATTCTAGTTTTTATTGGTTTGGGTATTTTATTGGCATTTTTGCCTTGCTCTTTGCCGCTTATTCCAATTTTATCTGGCATTTTAATTCAGCATAGTAAAGGTTATCGAGCTGCAGCAATCGCTACGACGTTTGTGCTTTGTATGGCATTGGTCTATGGCTTGATGGGTGTTGTTGTTTCACAGCTTGGTTTTGGTTTACAGCGTTGGTTCCAAAACCCAATTTTTATTGGCGTTTTTGCCTTATTGTTTGTGGTTTTTGCACTCAATTTATTTGGTTTATATCAATTGTCATTACCACAAGGCTTGATGCAGCGTTTAGACCGCCTTCAGCAACGTCAAAAAGGTGGAACTTTAGTGGGCGCAGGCATGATGGGTGCGATTTCAGCACTCATTGTTGGACCATGTATGAGTGCGCCATTGGCAGGAGCATTGTTATATGTTTCTCACCTTGATCAGCCTTTGCTCAGTGGGTTTTATCTATTTTTATTAGGTATCGGCATCGGTTTACCTTTATTTATCGCCAGTGTTTTTGGTGCAAAATATCTACCTAAACCTGGTTTATGGATGGACAGACTGAAGTTTGGTTTTGGCTTTGTGATGTTGGCAATGGCGATTTATTTTGCACGCCCATTATTACCATTGACTGCTTATTCAGTAGCATTTGTGATTTTATTTTTAGCAGCGCTTATTTATTTATTGAATATTTTACGCCATATCACAAAATTTTCTTATAAAATCATTGTGTTAATATTGGTTGCTGTCATGGCTGTAGCAACAATTTGGCAAATGAATCAAGTTTATCAAAATATCAATGCAACAGAAAATACAACTTTACATTCATGGATTAAAGTCACCACCAAACAAGAGCTGACTCAGGCTTTGGCGCAAAATAGTCAGAAAAATGTAGTCATTGATGTTTATGCAGACTGGTGTGTCGCATGTCAACCCATTGAGCGTGAAGTTCTTCCTCGTGCTGATGTACAAGATGCGTTAACTGATGTTGTAAGGATTAAATTAGATTTAACTCAATCAAATGCATCACAAAGTGAGTTGTTAAAAGAGTGGCAAATATTGGGTCCACCTACCATGATTTTCCTCAATGCACAGCAACAAGAAGTGCGTGATTTGCGTTTGACAGGAACATTTAAAGCCGCAGAATTACAACAACAACTTAAAACTTTGACTGAGGGCACAAAATGATGCTCTCCGCTGAAGCCATACATGTGGGACCATTTATGCTTCCTTTTGCTTTGGCTCTGGTCATTTTGAATTTGATGATTGTTTATGGTACGGGAAAAGTGTTGCAAAAAAAGCAGCAATGGTCGGCTGAAACTTGGCAAATTTTTTCTGATTCTTTATGGACGACATTGTGGGTGGGGCTGATCGCAGCACGATTGGTTTTTGTGCTGTTAAATCTAGATGTGTATTTGGCATCTCCCATCGACATGTTTAAGGTTCAAGACAAAGGCTTTCATTTATATGGTGGTGTATGTGCAGGTGTAGCATGGTTTTTATGGAAAAATCGTGCATTTAAAATTGAAAATAAAATTATTTTCGTCACCATTTTTAGCTTACTCTGTGCTGTAAGTTTGGGCTTAAAACAGTGGCAAAAGCCACACAGTTTTTATCCTGAAATGCAATTTTCTAGCCTTGAACAAACAGAAATTCCATTACAGCAGTTTATGGGTAAGCCAACCGTTGTGAATCTTTGGGCGAGTTGGTGCCCACCATGTCATCGTGAGATGCCTGTTTTGGCACAAGCGCAAACTCAATTTAAAAATGTCAATTTTGTCATGCTGAATCAAGGTGAAAATGTGACGAAAATTCAGCAATATTTAAATAAACATCATTTTTCTTTTCAATATGTTTTGATGGATTCCAAAGGGCAACTTGCCAAAGAAATGAAGATGTTTGGTTTGCCAAGCACGCTATTTTTTAACTCACAAGGGCAATTGATGGATCGTCATATGGGCGAACTGAGTCCTGCCATGCTGCAACAGTATTTAAAGAAAATTTCGAATTCTGATCATTTAAAATAGGTAGAAATTATGCAAAATATTCGTTATTTATCACAAAAAATCGCTTTAACTTTATGTGTATTTGGTAGTGCAAGTACAAGTTTTGCACTCACACCATTGCAACAACAAATTGTAAATGAAGGCTTTGAATTTGTGAAGGAAATTCCTGCACCTGCAAATATGACAGGTTGGGCAGGGCATAGAGATCAATATCCTGCGACAGTGTTCATTTCAAATGATCAAAAATATTATATCGTGGGAGATTTATATAATGCCAAAGGGGAAAATTTGTCCGTTGAAGCATTAGAAAAGCATGTCAAAGGCGCTGTTTTAGATGATGTATGGCAGTCATTGGAAAAATCAACGTATATTCAAGACGGTAAAAAAGATGCACCACGTGTAGTTTATGTTTTTTCTGACCCGAATTGCCCTTATTGTCATCAGTTTTGGCAAAAGGCACGTCCTTGGGTAAATTCAGGAAAAGTTCAATTACGTCACATTCAAGTGGCTGTGATCCGCAAAGAAAGTCGTGGGCAAGTGGCAACTTTATTAACATCGAAAAATCCTGAGCAAGTTTTTAGCCAACTTAATTTAAAATCAGGTGATCAATCCTTAAAACCAATGCAAAATATTCCTGCTGAAATTGCCAAAAAAATTGATGCCAATCAGGAACTCATGGATAAATATGGTTTCTTTGCAACGCCTGCGGTGATTTGGAAAGACAGTAAAGGGGAGTTTAAGTCTGCTCAAGGGATGCCGAAAGACTTAAAAGAAGTGTTTGAACAGTGATTTTAAAATCATCACTTTTTGCAAGTATGTGAAATATAAGACCCTGAATTTAGGGTCTTATGCGAGTTGTTTAAAAATAAAAAATTAGTCCATCAATAAATGTTGATATTCATCCGCTTGCGCTCTTAGAAAATCCCAGACCAATTTAATGCGTGGTTCATGTTGTAAATCGACTAAAGTCAACATCCAAAAAGTATGTACAAAACGAACTTCATCTTTTAAAACTTGTTCTAGCTCAGTTTGATCCTGAGCTAAAAATTTGGGCAATATTGCCAATCCTGCACCTGTGCTGACAGCAATTTGCTGTGCCAAAATGCTACTGCTTCGAAAATTTGCAGTGAGCTGTAACGGTAGCCGTTCTAAACAATACAATTCAGGGCTGTAGACCAAATCATCAATATAATTAACAAAGCGATGTTTTTTTAAATCTTCAAGTTTATGAATGGGTTGGCTTTGTGAGAGATAGTCTTTACTGCCATAAATTTTTAAACAATAGTCGGTCAAACGGGTGATGATATAAGGTCCAGACTTAGGACGATCAATTGAAATCACAATGTCAGCTTCACGATGTGAGAGCTTAATCATTTTCGGTACAGGGATTAGATCAATGATGAGTAAGGGATATTTTTTGGACAATTCTGCCAATAATTTGGCTAAAAATGCAGTGCCAAAACCTTCTGGTGTGCCAATACGCACACGACCTTGTAAAGGTTGATGTGGTTTTTCGATTTGTAAAAAAGCGTGTTCCATTTGCTCTACACGTGGCACAAGTGCTAAACCTTCTATAGTCAGTTCATAACCTGTTGCTTCACGTTTAAATAATGGCGTTCCTAAAGTCAGCTCCAAAGCCTGTATTCTTCGAGAAACAGTACTATGTTCAACACCAATCATGCGTGCTGCATTGGTCAGTGTTTTTGCACGTGCCAAGACTAAAAAATATTGTAAATGATCCCAATCCACTTTCATTGTTGCTGTTCTTCCGTGTGCATTTTTGCACAACAATCGTGCGTGAATTTCTATTGGTCGTCAAATTTTTCTTTGTTAGTCTCAAATGAAACAGCAATACAGAAAATAAGCTGAATTGAGTTTCAAGTTATTTTCAAACAATGAAACAACAAAAAATAGTACCTATGGAGAGGTTATGAACAGCATCACAAATATTCAGTCAACGACGGCTAAATTATTAATTAACGGACAGTTTGTAGAATCACAAACTTCGGATTGGCAAGACATTGTCAACCCTGCAACACAGGAAATATTAGGTCGTGTGCCGATGGCAACACTGGATGAAGTTGATGCTGCCATTGCTGCTGCTCAAGATGCTTTTAAAACGTGGCGTTTAACACCAATCCAAGCACGTATGCGTATCATGTTGAAGTTACAGGACTTGATCCGTGACAACATGAAAGACATTGCAAAAGTATTAACGGCTGAACAAGGCAAAACCTTGGCTGATGCTGAAGGCGATATCCAACGTGGTTTAGAAGTCGTTGAGCATGCGTGTTCAATTGGTACGTTGCAAATGGGTGAATATGTCGAGGGTGTCGCACGTGGTGTAGACACGTATACATTGCAGCAACCGCTTGGCGTCTGTGCAGGTATTACACCATTTAACTTCCCTGCGATGATTCCTTTGTGGATGTTCCCAATGGCGATTGTGTGCGGAAATACTTTTGTGTTGAAACCCTCTGAACAAGATCCATTGTCGACCATGATGTTGGTTGAGCTTGCTGTACAAGCGGGTGTACCTGCAGGCGTACTTAATGTCGTACACGGCGGTAAAGAAGTGGTTGACCGTTTATGTACCCATCAAGATATCAAAGCGATTTCATTTGTCGGTTCAACGGCTGTCGGAACGCATGTATATAACCTTGCAGGACAGCATGGTAAACGTGTTCAGTCGATGATGGGTGCAAAAAACCATGTCGTGGTCATGCCTGATGCCAATAAAGAACAAACTTTAAATGCGCTTGTCGGGGCGGCATTTGGTGCGGCAGGTCAACGTTGTATGGCGCTTTCTGTTGCAGTGATGGTCGGTGAAAGCCAAAACTGGGTAGATGAACTGATCGAAAAAGCCAAAACTTTAAAAGTCAATGCAGGACATGAGCCAAATACTGACATTGGTCCAGTGATTTCTCCTCGTGCCAAAGCTCGTGTGATGGACTTGATCAACAGCGGTGTAGAGCAAGGAGCAGAGCTGTTACTCGATGGTCGTGATGTGCAAGTTGTGGGTTATGAAAATGGCAACTTTGTTGGTGCGACCATTTTCAATGATGTCAAAACAGATATGCGCATTTATAAAGAAGAAATCTTTGGTCCTGTGCTTGCTATTATCAATGTAGATACTTTAGATGAAGCAATCGAATTGATTAATGCCAATCCATTTGGTAATGGTGTGGGCTTATTTACCCAAAGTGGTGCAATTGCACGGACATTCCAAAACACCATTGATATCGGTCAAGTTGGTATTAATATCCCAATTCCTGTACCTGTACCATTTTTTAGCTTCACAGGTTCGCGTGGTTCAAAACTTGGCGACTTAGGTCCTTATGGTAAGCAAGCAGTACAGTTCTATACTCAAACCAAAACCATTACCAGCCGTTGGTTTGAAGACACTCAAGAAAAAGGTGAAGTCAACACCACCATTAGCCTACGTTAAAACCTGCGTGTAAATACACAAAATTTAGGAGTTCAAGGATGAATATTGCTTTTATTGGTTTAGGGAATATGGGCGGTAAAATGGCTCAAAACCTCCTCAAAGCAGGTTTAACGGTATACGGTTTTGACCTTAGTGAAGTGGCAATTCAGCACTTCACCGAAGCAGGTGGGATTGTGTGTGACAGTCCTCAGGCAACGGCGCAACATGCTGATGTAGTGATCAGCATGTTACCTGCGGCAAAACATGTAAAAGAGGTGTATTTGGGTGAAAATGGTGTGTTGTCAGTACTTAAAGCGGGCAGCTTATGTATTGATAGCAGCACCATTGATCCGCAAAGTATTAAAGATATTGCAGCCGTGGGTGCTAAAAAAGGCATTAAAATCTGTGATGCGCCTGTGTCAGGCGGTACGATTGGTGCACAAGCAGGTACATTGACCTTTATGGTCGGTAGCGATGATGCGGTATTTGAGCAAGCGAAGACTGTTTTGCAACACATGGGTAAAAACATTGTGCATTGCGGTGATGTTGGTGCAGGGCAAATTGCTAAAATTTGTAATAATTTGATTTTAGGCATTTCAATGGCTGCGGTTGCTGAAGGAATGGCATTGGGAGCAAAACTTGGTATTGACCCGCAAGCGCTTGCATGTGTGGTCAACAGTTCAAGTGGTCGCTGTTGGAGTTCAGAAGTGTGTAATCCTTGGGCTGGTATTTCAGCTAATGCACCCGCAGGTCGTGGTTATACCGATGGTTTTGCCACACAACTCATGCTGAAAGATTTAGGTTTAGCCATCGAAGCAGCAGGACAAGTCAAACAACCGATTTTATTGGGCGGTTTGGTGCAACAAATGTATCAACAGTTGTGTTTGCAAGGTAATGCGCACTTAGATTTTTCAAGCATTATTCAGCAATATTTACCACCACAAGCTTAATAGTTTCATGCCAAAGGATGGCATAACGATAAATATTCACTCATGTCATGAATAAGAACAAATCTAGACGGAGCTTAAACGATGTTGAATTATCAAGATGTAGCGGCAGCATTTGATTTAAATCAAGCTGCTAAAGAAATGCTTTCGGGTTCATTAGATCAAGTTAATGCTTGCTATGAATGCTGTGACCGTCATGCAGAAGCAGATGCGAATAAAGTCGCGTTGTATTGGCAAGGAAAAGATGGACGCAAAGAACAATATACCTTTAGCCAACTGAAAACATGGTCAAGCCAATTTGCCAATTTTTTAAAATCGCAAGGTGTGCAAAAAGGTGATCGAGTTTCTGGATTATTACCCCGAACGCCTGAACTTTTGGTGGTGATTTTAGGGGCTTGGCGCATTGGTGCTGTGTATCAACCGTTATTCACCGCTTTTGGACCGAAGGCGATTGAGCATCGTGTTCAGTTAGCACAAAGTAAATTGGTGATTTCAGATGTAGGCAACCGTAGCAAATTAGATGAAATTGCTCATTGCCCACAAATCGTGACGGTTGCGGATCGTGACGGTCATGGTGTTGAACAAGGTGATTTAAACTTTTGGGATGTGGTCAATGCAGAGTCTGATCAATGTGAATTGGTCATGCAAACGATCCAAGATCCATTTTTACTGATGTTTACCTCAGGTACGACAGGTCCTGCAAAACCGCTTGAAGTACCATTAAAAGCTTTAATTGCTTTTGGCAACTACATGAAAGATGCCATTGGTTTAAAAGCAGATGATTCATTTTGGAATATTGCTGACCCTGGTTGGGCGTATGGTTTGTACTATGGCATCACAGGACCATTATTGTTAGGTCATGCGACTTTATTCTACGAAGGTGGTTTTAGCATCGACAGCTTGTGTCAGATTGTTGATGATTATCAAGTGACCAATTTGGCAGGTGCGCCAACAGCCTACCGTATGATGATGGCGGCTGATCCTCAGCAAATGGCAAAACTAAAAGGTAAATTCCGTGTGGTGAGTAGCGCAGGCGAACCTTTAAATCCAGAAGTGTTTAGATGGTTTAAACAAGTTTTAGATGCCCCAATTTTTGACCATTATGGGCAAACTGAAACAGGCATGGTGGTCTGTAACCATCATGCACTCAATCATGATGTTCGAGCTGGTGTCGCAGGCTATGCAAGTCCAGGGTATCGTGTGGCTGTTGTGGATGAGCAAGGCAATGAACTACCGACAGATACGGCGGGAATCCTTGCTGTTGATATCGAACAATCTCCAATGATGTGGTTTGGCGGTTATAAAGAAAGTCGTAAGTCACCATTTTTAAAGCATTATTATTTAACTGGCGATACCGCAGAATTACATGCAGATGGCAGTATGAGTTTTGTTGGTCGTAGTGATGATGTCATTACAACGTCAGGCTATCGTATCGGTCCTTTTGATGTAGAAAGTGCTTTGCTTGAGCATGATGCGGTAATTGAAGCTGCTGTGGTGGGTGTGCCTGATCCTGAGCGGACTGAAATAGTGAAAGCTTTCGTGATTTTGGCGGAAGGCAAAACAGCATGTGATGAGCTCGCAGAACAACTTGGACAGTTTGTTAAAAAACGTTTATCTGCACATGCTTATCCACGTCAAGTTGAGTTCGTTTTGGAGCTACCTAAAACCCCAAGTGGTAAAATTCAACGTTTTTTACTACGTAATCAAGAGATTGCCAAACAAACCGCAAAGCAAGCAGGTTAATCAATATAAGACTTTCATCGAGTATTCAGCATAAAAAATAATGTGTTAAAACTTGATGAAAGTTAAGGAATTTTTGTAAAGGAAAACAAGATGCAATTTACCGAAGAACAATTGTTAATTCAGGATATGGCGAGAAATTTCGCACAAGAGCAAATTAAGCCAAATGCAGCAGATTGGGATCGTCATGGTACATTCCCGAAAAATGCATTGTCACAAATGGGGCAGTTGGGCTTTTTAGGTATGTTGATCTCGGATGAATGGGGTGGCTCAGCAACTGGAAATTTAGCCTATGTTTTAGCGCTAGAAGAAATTGCTGCAGCAGATGGCGCAACATCGACCATTATGAGTGTGCATAACTCTGTCGGTTGTGTACCGATTGCGAAATTTGGTACAGATGAGCAAAAAGAAAAATACTTAAAACCTTTGGCACAAGGTGAAATGATCGGTGCTTTTGCCTTGACCGAGCCACACACAGGTTCAGATGCGGCTGCCATTAAAACCCGTGCAGTTAAAGACGGTGAGTATTGGGTGATTAATGGCGCAAAACAATTTATTACCTCAGGTCATAACGCAGGCGTGATTATTGTTTTTGCTGTGACAGATCCAAGTGCAGGAAAAAAAGGTATTAGTGCTTTTATTGTCCCGCGTGAAACAGCAGGTTATGAGGTGATCCGCACGGAAGAAAAATTGGGTTTGCATGCATCTGATACCTGTCAAATTGCGCTGACCGATGTACGCATTCATCAAAGTTTGATGTTAGGCAAAGAAGGTGAAGGTTTAAAAATCGCCTTGTCAAATCTTGAAGGCGGACGTATTGGGATTGCAGCGCAAGCTGTGGGTTTGGCACGTGCCGCACTTGAAGAAGCAATACAATACGCCAAAGACCGTATTACTTTTGGAAAACCTATTTTTGAGCATCAAGCTGTTGCATTTCGCTTAGCCAGTATGGCAACGGAAATCGAAGCAGCACGTCAGTTGGTACATCATGCAGCACGCTTAAAAGAAGCAGGGCAACCGTGTTTAAATGAAGCTTCAATGGCAAAGCTATTTTCTTCGGAAATGGTGGAGCGTGTTTGCTCCGCAGCGTTGCAAATTCATGGTGGATATGGCTATCTCAAAGATTTTCCAATCGAGCGAATTTATCGTGATGCGCGTATTTGTCAGATTTATGAAGGTACAAGCGACATTCAACGTTTAGTGATTGCACGTAGTTTATGATTTTAATCTGTTTAACGGTGTCTTATGTCAAAGGTTCTAATTGAGTAATTAGCCTTCGGCTCGACCTACTTTTCTTTCGGGAAAAGTAGGCAAAACCATTGTCATTCGCAAAACTCGGCATAAATTAGCAAATAGTATATTTATCGCAGAAACATTAATTTTTTAATGAAGTCTTGCCTCAAACAATTGCGAATGACCTAGTCGCGTATCAAAATATTTGAATATTCTAAAGTTTAGTCTTAAAAAATCAAGGAATGAAAAAATGCAGTTTGAAACGATTTTATTAGAAAAGAAAAATGGTGTGGGTTTAATCACGTTAAACCGTCCAAAAGCACTCAATGCGTTAAATACTGAACTTATTCGTGAAGTCAATTTAGCCTTGGATGACTTAGAACAAGACCGTGAAATTGGCTGTATCGTACTTGCAGGCTCAGAAAAATCTTTTGCTGCGGGTGCAGATATTAAAGAAATGGCGAATCTCACATTCCCTAATATTTATTTTGATGATTTCTTTAATTTGGCTGATCGCATTGCACAACGTCGTAAGCCATTGATTGCTGCGGTGAGTGGCTATGCCTTAGGTGGTGGCTGTGAATTGGCATTGATGTGTGATTTTATTTACTGCGCAGATAATGCCAAGTTTGCCTTACCTGAAGTCACCTTAGGCGTTATTCCTGGAATCGGGGGGACACAACGTTTGACACTTGCTATTGGCAAAGCGAAAACTATGGAAATGTGTTTAACCGCACGTCAAATGGGCGCAGTAGAAGCAGAGCAAAGTGGTTTAGTGGCGCGTGTTTTTGCGAAAGAAGAATTATTGCAAGAAACTTTGCAAGCGGCTGAAAAAATTGCTGAAAAATCACTTGTAGCCACGATGATGATCAAAGAATCCATTAACCGCGCTTTTGAAGTCAGTTTGGCTGAAGGCTTACGTTTTGAACGTCGTACTTTCCATTCTATTTTTGCCACACTTGACCAAAAAGAAGGCATGCAAGCCTTTGTTGAAAAACGTCAAGCTCAGTTTAAAAATCAATAAGAGTCTGCTGAAATGAATACAGAAAATCATTTAATCATTGAACAGCAAGGTGCATTGGGCATAATCACTTTGGATCGTGTACCGAGTTTAAATGCTTTATCTTTAGAGATGATCAATAGCATCCGCAGCCAAGTCGAAAACTGGCAAAATGAAGACAGCATCCAAGCGATTTTAATCAAGTCGAATAGTCCTAAAGCCTTTTGTGCAGGTGGCGATATTCGCTATCTTTATGATAGTTATAAAAATGGTACTGAAGATCATAAAGGTTATTTTAGTGCCGAATATGACATGCTAAATAGCATTCGAGCATCTAAAAAGCCTGTTGTTGTTTTACTTGATGGCTATGTTTTGGGTGGCGGTTTTGGTTTGGCTCAAGCATGTCATATTATTGTCAGCAGTGAAAAATCACGTTTTGCTATGCCTGAAACTGCAATTGGTTTTTTCCCCGATGTGGCTGCAACGCACTTTTTATCTCGCTTAGATGATATTGGTGTTTATTTGGCAACAACGGGTGATCAAATCAGCAGCAGTGACGCTTTATATTTAGATTTGATTGATTATCATGTGCCAAGTGAGCACCTTGCAGCTTTACAACAAGCTTTGGTTCAAGCTGAATATTTGACTAAAGAAAGTATTGGTCAAATTATTGCGAAGTTTATTACCCATCCAACAGAGAGCGAATTAAGCTTGTTGGCTGAAAATATTCGTAAGCACTTTGGTTTTGAAAGTCTAGCAGAAATTGAAAATAGTCTGGAAAATGAAAATGATATAGAATATCAAGCATGGGCGAATAAAGTCCTAAGCACTTTGCAGCAACGTTCCTTAATTGCTAAACAAGCGAGTTTAAAGCTGCAACATCTTGGACGTAGTTTGTCTCTACAGCAGTGTATGCAAATCGAGCGTGATTTACAGGATATTTGGTTCGAACATGGCGATATTGTTGAGGGTGTTCGTGCTTTGATCGTTGATAAAGACAAACAACCAAAATGGCAACAAAGTAATCCGACACTGGATAAAATTTTAGCTGAGTTGGGTTAATGTCTGTAAAACCGAGTTGATCTAACTCGGTTTTTTATTTTAAATGTTATTTAAAATTTTTCTTGAAAGATGGAACAATAATCTGAATCCTGAGGACAAGCAATATGTGCTTTTCCACCTAAAATAAAAGGTTTATTGATTTTCCCATGTCCAAAATAAGGATAATAATACACAGGAATTTGACTTTTTTCGGCAAATTTTCGGATCACTTCTTTGTAAATTAAACGTTCACCATCATTGGTTTTACTGGGATAAAACTGCCCAAACACGATGGCTTTAGGGTGAAAATCTTTCTTAAATAAAATTTGATGTAATAAACGGTCAAGTTGTTTATAGGTGACGCTAATATCTTCAAGTAAAAGAATTTGATCTTGCCAAAGACGTTCATATTTGGTTGCAAATAACGTTTGCACGAGCGTTAAATTTCCCCCTGTTAATATGCCCTGATCAAAGTGGTTTTTTGCTGCCTGATTTAACGGTAAGAGTCCTTGATAATGCACACCATTTTGTAAGGTCGAAAAAATTTCATTGACCACATCATTTTGATTTTCATCAGTATTATTTATATTTTTGCTGAATGCTGTTGTTTCAGTTGGAGGGACAGTAGGTGCGTTGATAATTTTGCCTGTTGCGGCGGTGGTTCCATGAATGCTTTTCCAACCCAATTCGTGATTAACAAAATAATGAATGGCGGTCACATCACTAAAGCCAATGAGAACTTTCGGTGTGCTTTTTTTGATCTGGTTAATTTCTGCATGTAATTCAGGTAATAAATTTAAAGCGCCTGAACCACCACGTACAAACCAAAGATATTTCACCTGATCATTTTTTAAAGCAGCAATGAGATTTTTAGCGCGTTCATGGTCAGTATTTACATAACCAAAGTCTGAAAGCTGTTGTTTTAAATATTGTGTATTTACACTAAAGCCTTTATTTTCAAAAGCCTGAACAATTTTTGGGATATAAGTTTCATCATAAGCAGAGGAGCTTGAAATCAGATAAATAGTTTCTTTAGCAGCATGAGCAAGAGAAAAATAGAATGAAATTGACAATATTAATAATAATTTCAAACTTTTCATCATGACTAAAAAACTCAATTTTTAAAATAAAACGAAGATTGTATGCAAATTATTGACGTCTAAGGTATTAAATTTGCATAAACTAAACAATTTCATTTACTTGAGTGTATGCCTTTAAAGGTGTTTAATTGACACGTAACCATGTTTGCGAACGTCCCAATGCTGAAACCCCAATAAAACCACGACCTTTGAGAATTTGACCATTTTCTGAAAGATGTGCATTAAATTTATAGGTTTTTCCTGTTTGTGGGTCGGTAATACTTCCTCCTGTATATTTATGATGATTTGTACTTTTTAAATTTGAGATAATATTTACACCAATAAGCGGTTGATTTTGATATTTTCCAAGACATTTTGTACAGCTTTGGGCTTGTGTGGGATCAAAAACTTTTTGGATTGAAGCCGATAAAGTACCATTATTATTTTCTTTAAACTTGACAATGGACATGGTTTTTTGGGTTTTATCATCAATCGTTTTCCATGATGTATCAGCCAATGGGTCACGGGCGTAGCTCTGCATACACAGCATAAAAAGAGCAATAGAGCCTAAAATTTTCTGCATATTTACCTCTAAAATGTTCGAATAAGACTAAAGTACAATATTTTAATGAGTGAATATCAATATTTCATATTTTTATGAAAGTTTTGTATGGATCAATGATGTGCTGTGTTGTTTTTATTGATTTTAAATGTTGATTTTTTAATTATTTTTAATTCATAATGATTTTAAAAGATTTTTTTAAGTTGTGTTTTAGATATTTTATATTCAATATTTTTTTGTGTGTAAAATATGCCCATGATTGGTTTTAAAATAGACATTCTATTATTTGGAATTTTATATTGATTAATTTAAATAAATAATTACTAAAATAAAAAATGTATGAATAAAAACATAGATTTAATTTATTTATCATTTATGTCAGTTGTAGAGGCTATAAATATGCAATGCTGTACGAAAGAATATTTTTTTAAAGTTTAATTTAAGTTATTATTCTCTTGAGAGTAAATATAAGAGAAATGATTTACTCAATTGCTGAAAGTCAAGGGAATGCACGCATGGAGCTTAGACATTTAAAATATTTTGTTGCTGTTGTAGAGGAACAAAGTTTTACTAAGGCGGCAGAAAAGCTATTTATTGCTCAACCTCCTTTAAGTCGTCAAATCCAAAATTTAGAAAGTGAACTTGGAGTTCAACTTTTTGAAAGAGGTAGTCGTCCTTTGGTGACCACTGAAGCAGGTGGTTTTTTTTATAATCACGCACTTCAGTTATTAAGTCAGGCTGAAGAATTAAAATCGATGACCAAAAAAATAGGTGTGATTGATCGAACCATTACTTTAAGTTTTGTCGGATCATTATTATTTGGTTATTTATCTAAAGTTATTTTTTTATTTAAACAAAGAAATGCTCATCTAAAAATAGAATTAGTCGAATTATCTTCTATGGATCAAATTCAGGCGTTAAAAATGAAACGTATTGATATTGGTTTTGGTCGAGTGGATATTTCAGACCCAGAAGTTAAAAGAACAAAATTAAGAGATGAACGATTAGTTCTTGCAGTTCATGCAGGTCATCCTTTGGCATTACAAGAAGGTGTATTTTTAAAAGAATTGGTGAAAGAGGAATTATTATTTTATCCTAAAAATGATCAACCTAATTTTTCACATCATATTCAAGCATTATTTGCTGAACAAAATTTAAAACCTGAAAAAGTACGTTATGTACGTGAGTTAGCATTAGCATGTGGTTTTGCCGCAGCAGGCGATGGAATGGTTATTGTACCCGCAAGCGCACAAAACATTCATTTGACTAACTTGAAGTTTGTACCTATTTTGGATCAAAGTGCGATCAGTAATGTTATGGTTTCTATCCGCAATACAGGATGTACAGAGGATATTCAGTCTTTCTTTGATTGTGTTTATCAAGTTTATGATTTAGAAGGTGTTTCTTATCATAAGTATGAGTTTTAAAGGGTAAAATACAATTTTAAAGGCTGGAAAATAAGTGAAGTGTTTAAGCGCCATGATATTGTAAAATTATACTTTTTTGGTATAACTTTATGTCATAAAATCTATTAACTTTTATTATATTTTCAGCTTTAATAAAGTAGACTATTTTTATCAGGAATTTTATTTTAAATTATAAGTTATTCGCCAAAATGATGTGGAAATTGTTCATATTAAAAGGAAATTTTAAAACGAACAATTTTGGAATAAAACACCTCAGCGAGGTACAAGGAAGATGCAATCATTTAGCCAACACTCAGATTTAAAACATAATACAAAACAAGCTGATTTTGCTCAAAATTTGATGTCGAGTATTTGTGGTGATCATCGTTTAGAAACCACATATCGTGATACTTTAGATTTTCAGTATGACGGCTTACGTTTACCCAAAAAACATATGACCATTGGCTGTATTCAATATGGTGCAAATGTTGCTATCAATATTTCGCAGCTTAAAGCCTATAGTATTAGTTTACCTTTGCATGGTAAACAATCATTAAATATTCGAGGTGAACATTATCAGTCTGACCAAAGCAGTGGTTTAATTGTTTCAAATAATGATTTTCAAGATTTATTTATTGATAAAGACTGTAAAAAATTACAAGTGGTCATTCCCGAAAAAAGTATGCAATTGGTGTTATCAGATTTACTGAACCAACCCATCCGCGACAGTATTGTTTTTAATCCAACGATGAATTTAGCATTAGATCAAATGATTGCTGCTTGGTGGTCAAATATTCAAAATTTTATGTTGGTGAAGGCACAATATACAGGTTTTTATGGCTTACAAATGTTTTCTGAAGATTATGAAAATTTCTTGATTAAGGCATTATTACTTTCCCAAGAAAATAATTTTTCCGCAGCTTTACGAGAGGGTTCATGTCAAGATATTCCATTATTTATTAGAAATGTAAAACAATTTATGATGGATCATGCACATGAAATGATTTCTGTAGAAATGATTTTACACGTCGCTGGCGTCTCAAAAAGTAAACTTTATGAACAATTTCAATATTATTATGGCATGAGCCCTTTGGCTTTTTTAAAAAAATATCGTTTACAGAAAGTTTATAAAATTTTAAGTAGCCGCAAGCAGCAAGAGATTTCAATTTCAAAAGTGGCTTATGATTGGGGGTTTAGTCATTTAAGTCGTTTTTCACAAGAATATCGGGAAGAATTTGGTGAAAATCCAAGTGAGACCAAAGCCAAATTTCAATAATTTTGATATTTAATTTTACATAGCAAAATAAATTAAGCGCCTAAGACTCAGTCATAGGCGCTTAATATTTAAGCTAATTCTTGCGATTTCATTTGCTGTTCGCTTTTTGATTTTTCGATCATAACTTTTAGACTTAAAGCGATAAAAGAAATGAGTGTTGGAATGGCTAAAACATAGAAAATCCCACTTAAACTCAACTCAAATGTAAAAATCAATGAGCCAAAAAATGCCCCTAAAATTGCGCCAACTCGTCCAATACCATGCATCCAAGACACACCAACTGCACGACAAGTAGAAGGGTAGAACATTGCTGAAAGTGGCAGTAAAGAAGACTGCGCACCCGCAAGTAAAGCTCCAATCATAAAAATACTAATGCCAAAAAGTAAAATATTTGAGCTAACAAAACCCGTTAAAATAAATAATAAAAAGGCAATAAAATATGAATACTTAATGACATTGGTTGGGTTAGTTCTATCCATATAATAACCCATGACTGTCGCACCGATCACGCCACCAAATGGGAAAATTGCTGCAATTAAGCTAAATTGTTGTGTCGTAAAACCTGCAGTTTTAAGAATGGTCGGCATCCAACTGGTTAACAGATAGAACACCAATAAACTCATAAAGCAGCAAAGCCATAGCATACTTGAGCCCCAGAGATATTTCCCTAAAACTTGTTTTACAGGGCTTTCATCGCTCAGGTTATTTTCTGTTGTCGCAAGTTTAAATTGTACATTTTCAGAAAATGCCTGACCTTGTATTTTTTCTAAAATATGGCGTGCTTGCTGATGCTGATTTTTCTTCACTAAATATTGAGTAGACTCGGGTAGTTTTAGCATTAAAATTACCGCTAAAAGTACAGGAATAACGCCACCAATAATGATGACTTTTGCCCAACCTAAATTTTCTAAAAGAAAAGCTGAAAGCACACCACCACAAGAAATACCCAACATAAAACCGCAGCCTGCAAGACCTGTTAAAAAGGCTTTACGTTTGCTCGGCATATATTCAGAGACGATAGTACTAATGTTTGGCATTGCTGCGCCTAAACCAATACCTGTAATAAAGCGATAAATCGTTAAATCTTGAGTGGATGTTGCGAAACCACATAGAACAGTAAAAATAGCAAAAATTAATGTGGTCGTTACAATGACTTTTTTACGTCCAAATTTATCCGCAAGTGGACCTGAAACAATTGCACCGATGGACATCCCGACCAATGCTGCACTGAGTACAGGCGCAAGTTGTGGTTTAGTAATTCCCCAGTCGTCAAGTAAAGAGGGTGCAACAAAGCCAATGATTCCTGTGTCTAATCCATCACAGAAAAAGACTAAAAAACCAAGAAAAAATACTAGCCATTGTAATGGTGAAAGTTTGTCACGATCTATGACACGATTAATATCGATTGTTTGCATAATTATTCCCTTAATGATTGAAAATCGATTGTGTTACTTTGCAAGAGTGTCTGTTAAATATTTTTAACCCTTTAAAATGATTGTATTTAATCCAAATTATTCATTTATTTTTTAGCAAGTTGTGTGATGGTTGAAAATATTTTTAGTGAACTTTCCATTGATTTTTCTAGGAAAGTATAGGGTTGGTACCGATGACACAATTAAAAAATAATGAGTGTTGAAATCAGGGTTTAGGATTTAACACACAAGGCTTTCGAGAAAATAAGCATTGAAAATGTACATGTTATTTATCTTGTGAAATGTCGCTTTTCATTGCAAATACTTGTCCGTATTGCTCAAATTGTTCAATACATTTTAGAAATATTTTCTTTTAAACCTTGTGTTATGTTTGGTTTATGCCTTAACCGTATTACTTGATAAGAACTTTTCACTGTAAATTTTAAAATTACTCAATGATTCGGTATCTAGCCAAGTTTTGACAGCTTCAATCATGGGCGGTGGACCACATAAATACATATCAAATGCTTGTTCTGCAAGTTGAGATTTATTTAAATGTTCATGAATAAATCCAGTTTTTCCAGACCATGTTTCTGTTGCTTGAGTCACGATTGGATGATAACTAAAGTTGTTTATTTTATGAGAATAGTCATGTAAACGTTGCTGTTCACATAAATCTACTTCTTTATTTACCCCATAAAAAAGTTCAATTTTAGGTGGGTTTTTTTGTTCAGCGAGATGATCTAACATACCTAAAAATGCGGAAAGACCAGTCCCACCTGCAATAAACACCAAAGGCTTTTCAACTTCACGTAAATAGAAACTGCCCAATGGTGCTTCCATGACAATACTTTGACCAACTTGACAGCGTTCACGTAAATAATTACTCATGACACCGTCAGGCAATAAGCGAATTAAAAATTGCAGTTGATTCGTGGCATTAGGGCGATTTGCAAATGAATATGAACGCCACTCATCTGTATCAGGAATTTGTAAACGTGCGTATTGACCTGCTAAATATTGCAATTGCTCAGAATAATGACTGGCATCAACATGTAAAATAGCGGTCGTTTCTGAAACTAACTCAACATGTTTGACGATGGTGTTAATTTTTAAGGTATCGCCTGTATTACAAATACTTGAATCATGATCGAAGAAAAAAGCAGCATCCGATTGTACTCGTGTTTGGCAAGCCAACATTTTACGTTCAGCTAAATCACGTGGACTGAGTGCTTCTTCATCGACATATTCTTGCTCATAAATGCCTGTTTCACATTGCCCTTGACAGGTTCCGCAAACACCTTCACGGCAGTCTAAAGGCAAGTTTATGCCCTGACGAATTGCTGCATCAAGCAACAATTCATCATTATTTACTGCGATAAAAAAGGTTTTACCATCTGCAAAATTTAGCGCAACAGAATGTCCCATTTTAGACTCCTTAAACGTGATAGAAGTCTAAAACTGAATCAATTTTGTCATTCAGTAAGATCGTATGTTGTTTACGAATACGGAAACTGTTTTCTGTTTTACGTAAAGTATAGGTCGCATGACCATAGAAGCAACCCTCTAAGCCTTGGCGGTTATAAAGCGTTTGCCAAACGACTTTTGCTTCAACTAAACCATCTGCAAGTTCTTTGACACGAACATTACTAATAAAATGTGCTGTACGTGGTAAAGGTGTTGCTGAGGCAGCTTTTCCTGTTTCAATACGAAACACGCGATCTTCTAAGCCTGTGCGGTCTTCATAGTAAATATAAGACATGCCTTGATTTGGGTCAGTGACATAATGATGATCATCAATCCATTGTGGAATATGATAAACGCTATCCTCATCATATAGTTCTAAATATTCATTCCATTGAAAATTATCACAATATTCTGACTTTTGGTTTAAAAATTGAGTCACTGCAAACGTTAATTCCATGTTCATGATTAAACCTCCGCTGTTTCATTTTGGAATGTAATATCGTGCATTTTCAGTGCGTCTTTCTTTAAACCATTAAGGAGTAATTGTCTCCAATGTCCGTGTTGGTTGACATATAAACCTTCATGGGTAATTTCACGCCCTGTGATGACAGGTTGAATACCTAAAATTTCTGCATTTTTACTAGAACCATAATTCCAGTTATGATGACCACGTGAAATGTCACTCCAACGCTCTAAACGTGCTTGGAAGCCTTTTTGTTGTTCTCTAAATTCAACCAAATCGTCTGGTGTACCTAAGCCTGATACATTAAAGAAATCTTCAAACTGGCGAATACGGTTACGACGTGCTTGTGCAGACTCGCCCTTGACTCCGATACATTGGCTAATCACTTCAGTTTTATTCCAAGCCACAGGACGCACAATACGTAATTGTGAACTGATTTGATCCATAAAGAACAAACTTGGATATAAATTCAAGTTACGTAAACGGTGCATTGCCCATTTCGCACGATCTTCACCAAACTTTTCAACCAATTGTGGCATGACAACGTCATAACCTGGACGTACTGTTGGGTTAGGCATATCACTAAATAATACGCTGTGACCATTTTTAAAGCTAAACCAACCATCATCAGTGTCGCCATCACCTGCGCCAAGTTTACTGTAGTCCAAGGTGTCTAAATCCTGACCATTGACTGCATTAACTTGTTGGCGATGTTGCACAGTAGAAACATAATTATAATGAACTGTACTCACATGGTAGCCGTCTAAACCATTTTCATCTTGTAATTTCCAGTTCCCTGCAAATGTATAGGCTGATTTTCCTTGTAGAACTTCCAGCTCACCTGTAGGAGATTGGTCAACCATTAAGTCTAAAAATACTTTTGCATCACCTAGAAAATCTTCTAGTGTATCTGTTGCTTGTGTATCTAAACTCACAAAAACGAAACCACGATAGCTTGCAATACGTCCTTGTTTTAAACCACGTGCAGATTTATCAAAGTCTTCACAATATTCGCTTGGACCTTTCACTTTGAGTAAACGACCATCCGATTTATAACACCATGCATGGAATGGGCAAGTGAATGTTGATTTATTACCTTTTGCAACACGCGTCAATGTTGCACCACGATGTTGGCAAGCATTAACAAGGGCGTGTAATTGTCCATTGCCATCACGGTTAATAATCATCGGTTGACGACCAATTTGCACCGTTAAAAAGTCGTTATTATTTGCAATTTCGCTTTCATGACAAGCATAGATCCATACTTTTTCAAAGATATGTTCCATTTCCAAGTCAAATAATTCTGCTTCGGTAAACATTTCACGTGCAATACGATATACACCATCTTCAGGACGGAAATCTAAACAATTATTGATAAAGTCTTGCCACTCGGCTGTGCTACGTGTTTCCATTCTGCTTTTCTCCATATTTAAACATCTCTAAGGTGATTGAAACCCGAAAGAGAAATTAGCTCTATCCACTTTTTCCGTTTCTTTATCCTATAAGTGCATTTTGTTTTAAAATTGAAAAAATAATGTGATTGGAAAATCGCAATAAGATCCTGCTGCAATCTAAATGTGAAAAAATGCTGCTTGATATCTAAAAATATATTTAGAAATAAAATGATGAACTTGAAAGAAGAAAGGTAAAACAATGATCGTACAACGTATTCGTAAATATTCATTACATGTTTATTTTGACGCAGCAGACGTTCAAAATTTGAGTGCATTGCTCCATCAAGACCTTTTATCTATCCAAATTCAATATTTAAAACAAGACAAAATAACGAGTAAAATTTTAAGTTGTGTTATAGATGAAAATGAACAGCTACAAATTGAAAGCAGTAAAATTGTGTTTCAGATCGATGGTGATACTCAGCAATATATGTTGTATTTATTAAGCGAGTTTATGGCAACAGGAGATTTTCCAGTCAATGAGTGTTGCGAGTTAGCCATAGCGAAATTGAAATATAATGTGCAAATTTATTTTCTCAATATCGCGAATTTTTCCAAAAGTATCAAAAATTCTTGTGAAATTTAGGCAAAATCATGAGGAATGACGGACAAACATTATCAAGTGCATAAAATCTCTTTATAATGCAGCTATTCTTTTAGGAGTAAGTTATTTAAGTTTAAGATTTAAATAAATTTACTTCTGTTCTCTTTAAAGTCAGTTCTTTTCATCGACTTGTTTTAATATTTTTCAAATTTATGTGCTGATTTATCCACATAAAATTTAGGTGCTTACATGGAAATCAAAGTCAATTATCTCGACAATCTTCGCCAAGAAGCCAAGTTTGATGACTTTACGGTGATTGCAGATCAACCGATTCGTTACAAAGGCGATGGCTCTGCACCAGGACCGTTTGATTATTTCCTTGCATCTTCGGCTTTATGTGCAGCATATTTTGTAAAGGTCTATTGTGCGGCACGTGACATTCCCACCGATAATATTCGCCTGTCACAAAATAATATTGTTGACCCTGAAAACCGTTATAAGCAAATTTTTAAAATTCAGGTTGAATTACCTGCGGATATTTCAGACAAAGACCGTCAGGGTATTTTACGTTCCATTGACCGCTGTACCGTCAAAAAAGTGATCCAAACGGGTCCTGAGTTTGTGATTGAAGAAGTGGAAAGCATTGATGCAGATGCTCAAGCTTTGCTGATGCCAGACCTCGCCAAAGAAAGCACGACATTTATCCCAGGAAAAGACTTACCTTTAGAAGAAACCATTGCCAATATGTCAGCGATTCTGGCTGGTTTGGGCATGAAAATTGAAATTTCTTCATGGCGCAATATTGTCCCGAATGTCTGGTCTTTGCATATTCGTGATGCACAATCGCCAATGTGTTTTACTAATGGTAAAGGTTCAAGCAAAGAAAGTGCTTTGGCATCAGCATTGGGCGAGTTTATTGAGCGTTTAAATTGTAATTTCTTCTATAACGATCAGTTTTGGGGTGAAGAAATCGCCAATGCTGCATTTGTGCATTATCCAGATGAAAAATGGTTTCCACCACAAGCCAACGGGGCTTTGCCAACTGAAATTTTAGATGATTATACTCGTGAAATTTACGACCCTGAAAATGAGCTTTTAGGTACACATTTGTATGACACCAACTCAGGCAATAAAGCACGTGGCATTTGTTCATTGCCATTTGTACGTCAGTCGGATGGTGAAACGGTGTATTTCCCATCCAATTTAATTGAAAATCTTTATCTTTCCAATGGGATGAGTGCAGGCAATACCTTGGCAGAAGCACAAGTACAGTGTTTGTCTGAGATTTTTGAACGTGCCGTGAAACGTGACATTATTCAGGGTGAAATTGCCTTACCTGATGTTCCTGATGAGGTTTTGGCGAAATATCCAAAAATTGTTGCAGGTATTCAAGGATTGGAAGAGCAGGGTTTCCCTGTTTTGGTTAAAGATGCCTCGCTCGGTGGGCAATTCCCAGTCATGTGTGTGACGTTGATGAATCCACGTACAGGTGGAGTTTTTGCCTCGTTTGGTGCGCATCCTAAACTGGAAGTGGCACTTGAGCGCAGTTTAACTGAGTTGTTACAAGGGCGTAGTTTTGAAGGGTTGAATGATCTGCCAAAACCGACATTCAGCAGCAATGCCGTGACTGAGCCAAATAACTATGTAGAGCATTTTATTGACTCAAGTGGTGTGGTGTCGTGGAAATTCTTTAGTGCACAGTCAGATTATGACTTTGTCGAGTGGGATTTTACTGGCAATGGCGATAATGAGGCGGAAGCACAGACATTATTTTCAATTCTCGAAGACATGGGCAAAGACGTTTATATGGCGGTTTATCAGCATTTGGGTGCAACCGCATGTCGTATTTTAGTGCCTGATTATTCTGAAATTTATTTGGTTGAAGATTTGATTTGGGACAATACCAACAAAGCTTTGGATTTCCGTGAAGACATTTTAAATCTACATCGTTTGGATGAAGAACAACTCGAAGCATTGGTTGAACGTTTGGAAGAACTTGAAGTCGATGACTATACGGATATTGTAACGTTGATCGGGGTGGAGTTCGATGACAATACAGAGTGGGGACAACTCACTGTTCTAGAACTTAAATTGCTGATTTATATTGCGCTGCAAGCATTTGAAGAAGCAAAAGAATTGGTTGAACAATTCCTGCAATACAACACCAACACAGTTGAACGTGGTTTGTTCTATCAGTGTATGAATGTGGTGCTTGAAGTTGAACTGGACGATGAGCTTGATTTAAATGATTATGAGCATAATTTCCGCCGTATGTTTGGTGATGAGCGAATGGATGCAGTGATTGGTTCAATGGATGGCAGCATTCGTTTCTACGGTTTGACTGAAACCAATATGCAACTTGAAGGTTTGGATCGTCATTTGCGCTTGATTGACAGTTATAAAAAGTTACATGCAGCACGTGCAAAATTTGTTAGTGCATGAATCTAAATCAATCATCTAAACGAATAGTATGAACGATAAAAGCGTGGTGTAGTGCCACGCTTTTATTTTACAGAATCGTAGTCGCTACGGGTTTAGATATTTTTCATTGAGTTGTTCATTTGCATCAATAATATGTGCATTCAGTTGGGTCATAATACGAATCAAATGTTCTTTATCTTCCGTAGATAAAATATCAAAAATAACCTTTTCACGATCCATTGCCACTTTAAATACTTCATCATGTAGATGCGCTCCTTGTATTGTCAGGCAAATTTTTGTTGCTCTTGCATCTCGTTTATCTTCTTTAATTTCAACATATTCTTGGGTTTTAAGTTTAGCAATAGCACGACTTACAGCACCTTTATCTAAGCCAATCACTTGACTGATCCGACGAGCAGAGATATTAGGTTCAACCGCTAGCATTGACAAAATACGCCATTCGATAATATTGATTTGAAAGAGCTGAGCATAAATTTGTGAAGAACCAAGAGACATTTTATTTGAAAAAAAAGTAATCAATGCAGGTATATAGCGTTCAAGCTCTAAAGTTGACTGTGTTTTCATTTCATCTTGAAAATTAGTTTTTCATCATCATAGCATAGATGATTGTGTAAATATGGTTGTTTTAGCAACTATAAAGTTGACTTTGCAACTATATTGCTTTAATTTTAAACTAAATCACTAGGATTTAAATATCATTGCTGGTGAGCATTTAAAGTATTATGAAAATTGAATTTTATAATATAAAGTGTTGAAAAATAAGGATATGAAAATGAATAATAAGCTGAAAATTGATCTGGTAGAGGAAAGCCAACAAAACTCTTTTCCTAAAAATCAATGGTTTGTGGTGGCACTGTCTAAGGAGTTGAAAGATGACTTTATTGCAAGAAAAGTACTCAATATTCCAATGATTTTATTTCGAGATTCTCAAGGAAAAGTTACAGCTTTAGAGGATCGTTGTTGTCACCGTGGTATGCCACTTTCAAGTGGTCATTTAGAAAATGGGCAAATACGTTGCGGTTATCATGGCTTACTTTATAATGCAACAGGGCAGTGTGTTGAAGTTCCCGGACAAGATAAAGTACCTAATAAAGCAAAAGTAAAACATTATCATGTTATTGAAAAGCAAGGTTTAATTTGGCTTTGGTATAGTTTTGAATATGAAACTCCCAATAGTGAAGTTCCAGACTATCCTTATCATGAACATGAAGACTATCTCTACGATGGTGATGTCTATCACTATGATGCACCTTATCAACTTATTCATGATAATTTGATGGATTTAAGTCATTTAGCCTATGTGCATTTAAAAACCATTGGTGGCAATGCTAAGATTCACATGAATGCTGAAATGAAAGTGACACAAGGGGACAATCAAGTGGTGGTCAAACGCCATATGCTTGCTTCAGATCCACCGCCAACATATAGCATGGCATATCCATTCCAAGCTAAAGTTGATCGGTGGCAAGAAATTGATTTTCGCGTTTCTCATATTCGTATTTGGACTGGTGCGATTGATACAGGCACAGATAGCCTAGATAATCCTGAACGTAATGGTTTTAATATGCGAGGTTTCCACGCAATTACACCTGAAACAGAAAATACTTGTCATTATTTTTGGACAATGTCAACCAACCCACAGCATGATCGTGAGCGTATCGCCAAAGTTGTGATCGAACAAACACGCCTTACTTTTGATGAAGATAAAGTCGTGATCGAAGCGCAATTTAAAAACTTAAAGCAATTTGAACACAAGGAAATGGTGGGTATTCATATTGATGTTGGCTTAGTCCGTGCTCGACGTATTATTGCAGATTTGATTTGATGTTTAAGCCTTTCTTTGTTGATGAGGTTCTTCTGAGAAAGGCATGATCTATTTTGTTAAATATTCCTATAAAACCACAAAAAGCCTTATACTCTGTAAGAATTAAACTTTAAATTTATCTTTATTTATGTCGCAATATCTCGATATTTCGCTCCAACAAGATCAGCCGAATCTTTCTGCAACACAGAAAAAGTTTAATCAATTGTTAAAAAAGCTTGATCAACAAAAAAACTTACTGGCTGAATGGCAACATGCTCAACAAGATATTCAGCACCAAGCGGCTAAAGAATTACTGCCAGCTTATACACAATTACATCAATTATATTTTCAACAGCTTGAAATGTTGTGGCAGCATAAATTAAAAAATAAACTGACCAAAAGATACAAAGAAATACTCGATGATAGAATTGCTCATATTTCAGCGCAACTTATGCGAGTGAATACACTGACTGAGTTGCAATGTGACGAGGTAAGTAGAATATTTCATTATTTTCAGCCTGATAGCAGCGCTTCAACAGAAAAAAACTTCAATACAGCTGTTCCTGAATTTGCTGAGGAAATGATCATAAATTTACAAAAAGAAATGATCAAAAAAATGGTATGTCAAGAAATGGGTGTTGATGTAACAGTGGTTGATTTTGACTTTGATGTAGAAGATATAGACGGTTTAGTTGCGAAAATTAATGAGAAAATAGAACAAGAATTTTTACAAAGCTTAGATGAAGCAGAAAAAATTTCTATTGAAAAACAAATGCAACGTGAACGTGCAAAAGAACAAAAAAAACTGGAAAAACAAGAGTATGCCAAAAAAATGGCAAACCAATCTTTAAAATCAATTTACTCAAAAATTGCAGCAGCGATACACCCAGATCGTGAATTAGATGAAGTAAAAAAAGTTGAAAAAACTGAAATTCTTCAGATGACCAACCAAGCATACGAAAAGAAAGATTTATTTACTTTATTAAAGTTACAACAATATATTGGAAAGGATGTATCTACAGCACAAAAATCTTATGCAGATGAACAGCTTAAATTTTATAATACGGCGCTTGAAACGCAAATTGAAGAATTAGATATTGAAATTGAAGAGATTATTGATAGTTTTGATTGGGGGAGTCATATTGCGTTATTTTCATCGCGCAAAATTAAAACTAAAGATTTATATAAAAAATACAAAACAGATCTGAAAAATGTGCAAGAAAGTATTCAACATTCAGAATTTATTGTAAAACATCTTCAAGATCCTACGAATTTAAAATCTTTGTTGCTTGATGCTTATTTCTAATTTTTCTGATGAAATACAATGATTGAACCAAGCTGATTATTTGCGGAAATGACTCGGTGGAGCACCTAGCTGTTTTTTAAACATGGCTGTAAATGCACTACTACTTTGGTAGCCGAGTTTTCCTGCAATTTGTGATATTGAAAGATGCTCCGATAAATATCCCAAAGCCAACACGACATGCATGCGTTGCAGCCAGTGCCGAAAATTCAATCCCATTTCTTTTTGAAATAGTCGAATTAAAGTACGTGAACTGGTACCAATTTGATCTGCCCATGCATCCAGATCTTTTTGACTGTCGGGATGATCAATCAATTCTGAACAGATCTGGATCAAACGTGGGTCGCGTGACCATGGAATGTCTAAAGAAAAATTATGAGACTGTTGAATCTCATTGAAAATAAGCAGTTGCAGGGCTTGATCTAGAGCCTGACGTTGGTCATTGTTGGATTGATTTGTCAGATCATCATCAGTTTTAGGGTGATTTAAACGTAAAACTAATTCACGTAATAAATTACTCATACGAACCAAAAAACAGTGCTGACCCAAAGCCTGTGCCGCAGTTTCTTCAACCATAGCTGAGTTTAGACAAACTTGCCCATAAGACAAAACACTATGCTCATAATAAGCAGGAATCCATAACGCACAGTGCGGTGGAATAATCCAAATGTGATCTGATGTATAGACACGGATATGACCTTCAACAGCATATAACAGTTGACCACGACAATGAAAATGCTGAGGAATAATACTGCCATGTTCACGTGATGATGACATTGAGGTCACTAAAGCAGCAGATCTTCTAGCAGAATGTGTCATAATTCAACTCAATTGTCACTTAGGCGATGATTATTGGAATATAAGCTTTGATATGACGAATTATAATGCATTTTCCTACCTCTGATCTAGGATATATATGATGCCGAATCCTCAATCTAGTGAAATTGGCACTACAACTGTTTCAAATCAACCGACTCAAATGGTCACATCGATGATTGCCGCAGTGGCGATTGCACATTTACTTAACGATTTGATTCAGGCGGTACTTCCTGCAATTTATCCTATGCTGAAAGTCAATTTCCAACTCAGTTTTACCCAGATTGGTCTGATTTCATTGGTCTATCAAGTGACAGCATCATTGTTACAACCTTGGATTGGATTATATACAGACAAACATCCTAAACCCTATTTATTACCAATGGGGATGGGTGTGACTTTGATTGGGATTGCAGGTTTGGCATTTTCAGCAAATTTTGGCATGTTATTGCTTTCATCTGCACTGATTGGCGTCGGTTCTTCAACTTTTCATCCTGAAGCGTCACGTGTGGCACGAATGGCATCGGGTGGTAAATTTGGTACAGCACAATCTGCATTTCAGGTGGGCGGAAATTCAGGTTCAGCGATTGGTCCATTATTGGCAGCAGCGATTATTATCCCCAATGGTCAGGCGGCAACAGCATGGTTTATGTTATTTGCATTATTGGCGATTTGGGTGCTGTATCAAGTCAGTCGATGGACGATTAAACATAAAAAAAGCACTGTTAATACAGCTTCTCAGGCAATTCAGAACAAATTGCATGGCAAAACTTTATATCGAGCTTTAGGTTTGATTGCGATTTTGATGTTGGCAAAATTTACTTATATTGTCAGTCTAAGCAATTATTACACCTTCTATTTAATGGAAAAGTTTGATCTTTCTTTAAAAACAGCACAATTTTATTTATTTGGCTTTTTGGCTGCTGTCGCTTTGGGAACCTTTGTTGGAGGACCGATAGGCGATAAAATTGGACGTAAAGCGGTCATCATTATTTCCTTTGTCGGTATGGCACCTTTTGCGCTGATTTTGCCTCATGCAGATCTGACTTGGACATTGATTTTATCTGTGATTTCAGGCTTGGTGATGTCTTCTGCTTTTTCAGCCATGGTGGTTTATGCACAGGAAGCGGTGCCGGGGCGTGTTGGCATGATTGCAGGCATGATGTTTGGTTTAATGTTTGGTATCAGTGGGATTGCGGCAGCAGCCTTAGGTTATCTTGCAGACCATCAAGGGATTCAATGGGTATTTATGCTGTGTTCATTCTTACCTTTATTAGGAATTGGTTCATTATTTTTACCTAATACAAAAAAGTAAGATCACTGTTAAATAATAAATAGCCTAAGCATGAATATAAATAATGACCTCTTTTATATTCATGCTTATTTTTTAATATGATTTTTTAGTGCCATATCAAATTCAATTACATCATCATGATTTGTATTAAAAATGCTAGACCTAAATGAAATGATTAAACGCATTTATTTTATAAATAAAAATTTAAATACTGGTAAATCCTCCATCAATCGTAATACATGCACCTGACATAAACTGAGCTTCATCCGATGCTAAAAATATCGCTAAGTCAGCAACTTCATTGACTTCACCAAAACGATCTAAAGGAATTTTGTCAGTAGGGCGAGTTTTTAACATCTCAGCAGTCATAGGCGTGCGAATTGTTCCCGGGCAAATGGCATTGATTTTAATCCCAAATTTGCCATATTCGGCAGCAAGATGCTTGGTATAACCCAGTACAGCATGTTTGGATGCGGTATAAGATGCGCCCCCCATTTTTGAAACAAGTCCAGCAATTGAGCCAATATTGATAATCGCGCCAGATTTTTGTTCGATCATGTGTGGCAAGACTAAATTACTTAAATTAAAAATAGATTTCACATTAATATTAAAAACTAAATCCCAAAGTTGTTCACTGGTGTCTAAGCTATTTATATATTTATCAAAAATACCTGCATTATTCAGCAAAACATCAATTCTGCCAAAGTGTTGTAGTGTGGTCTGAACTAAGTTTTCTAATTGAGTCTTTTCAGTAATATCAACCTGTACAACAAGTACTTCATTGCCCATTTGTCTAATTTTATCTGCAACCTGTTGAGCAGATTCAATATTTAGATCTGCAATCACAAGTTTTGCCCCTTGTGTGGCAAAGGCAAAAGCTTCAGCTTCACCCATACCTGATGCTGCGCCTGTGATTATGCATACTTTGTCTTTCAGTCTAGACATTTTTCATTCCTTGATTCAATAATAAATAAGCAGCCTAAATGCTAAAAATTTGGCATTGATTAATGACCTAAATTTAAATTAGCCACTAAAAAATAATTTGAGTAGTTTACAAATATGCTTTTGAACGGTATTCATATCAAGTGGACGATGATCGTGCAAAACAACAAAGAGAGAATGATATGCGTGATGAATTAATTCAGGATGAATTATCAGGTGAGCAGATAAAATATGATGATTATATTGCAGGTCTAGCAAAAGGACTCAGTATTTTAGAAGCGTTTGGCTCAGACCGACAGCGCCTCAATGTCACACAAACAGCAGAACGTACAGGTTTAACGAGAACGGCAGCAAGACGTTATCTAAAAACATTGAAGTTTTTAGGGTATTTAGACACAGATGATTATTATTACTGGCTAACACATAAAGTTTTAAAATTCTCTGGTGCATATTTGCATACAGCACATTTACCTAAAATAGCTCAACCTGTACTGAATATTTTAGCGGCAAAAACTTCTTTGGTTTTTTCTGTTGTTGTTTTAGACCATCATGAGTTGGTTCCTGTGGCACGTAGTATTTCACCGCAGCATGAGGAGTTTCGAGTCAGCCCTTTTGGCATTCATCTCGGCAATAGAATACCAGCACATACTGCATCTACAGGTAAAGTATTACTTTCACAAAGAAGTCTTGAAGAGCAAAAACAATGGCTTGAACATTATGAATTACGTCGCTTTACCCATTATACAATGACTGAGCAGGAAGTTTTTTTACAAGAATTACAGAGGATTAGAGCGCAGGCTTATTGTATTTCTAGTGAGGAATATGAACTTGGGGTTGTTGCAGTTGCAGTCCCTATTATTAATCAAAAGGGAGAACTCATTGCCGCGATGAACGCTGTGGCATCAGTCAATAAAGTCAATGATTTTTATTTGGTGAATACCATTGTGCCTATGCTAAGACAGGCTGCAAAGGAAATACGCGATATGATTTAAAACCCCTCATGATCTTGAATATTGGGATGATTGATCACAGTCACGATATTCGTTTCATAGTATTTGTACGAATATTATCTGATATGTACGATCATCGCGCATTGATTAAATTTTACACTTTGCGAATGACTTTTTCATCATTAGTTTAAAAAACAAAGGAAAAGTCAAAACATCATTCTGAGTGTGTTTCGATAATAACGAAGCATGGATGAAGAGTTATTTGCATGGAGTGAAAATATGCATGATGCATTAGATCAACAAAATGATTGGGATTTGATTGTAATAGGTTCAGGTGCAGGAGGATTATCGACGGCAATTACCGCGAAAAAGCAGGGGTTAAAGGTGATTGTCTTAGAAAAGGATGCAGTTTTTGGTGGTACAACTGCATTTTCTGGTGGAGTGCTTTGGATTCCTAATAATCCACACGCTAAAAAAAATGGTATTCAAGATTCAAAACAAGCAGCAATTAACTATCTAAAACACGAAACTCAAAATTTTTATAATGCTCAAGCAGTCGATGCCTTTTTAGACTATGGACCTAAAATGATCGATTTTTTTGAGAAAGAAACCACAGTCAAATTTATTCCTACTTTGTATCCAGATTATCATCCTGATGTATCGGGTGGGGTTGAGGTTGGACGTTCTATTTTAGCTGCACCGTTTGATATTCGTAGTTTAGGCGAAAATATGAAACGTTTACGTCCACCCTTAAAAACCATTACTTTTATGGGCATGATGTTTAATTCGTCAAATGCAGATTTAAAACATTTTTTTAATGCAACTAAATCATTTACTTCATTTATGTATGTAGCAAAGCGTTTAGCCATTCATATGAAAGAGTTGGCTTTTTATGGTCGAGGAACCAATGTGACCAGTGGAAATGCTTTGGCAGCACGCTTGGCAAAATCAGCTTTTGATTTAGATATTCCGATTTATACATCAACACCCGTACAAAAATTGCTACAAGAATCGGGGAAAATTGTAGGTGTAGAAATTTTACAAGAAGGTAAAAAATTAAAGCTTAAATCAAAGCATGGTGTTGTGTTGGCATGTGGTGGTTTTTCACATGATATTGCACGTTTAAAAACAACTTATGCACATTTAAAAACAGGTGGAGAACATATTTCCCCAGTTCCAAGCAGTAATACAGGTGATGGTTGCCGCATGGCAGAACAAGTCGGTGGTGCAGTCGATATTCAATATCAAGATGCTGCTGCATGGATGCCTGTTTCAAAAGTGCCACAAGCTGAGGGTTATGGCGTATTTCCACATTTATTAGATCGTTATAAGCCCGGCATTATTGGCGTTCTAAAAAATGGGCAACGTTTTACCAACGAGTCAAACTCTTATCATGATGTTGGTGCTGCTTTATTTCGAGCATGTCAAGGGATGTCTGAAACTGCAATGTGGTTGATTTGCGACCAAAAAACCATTGCTAAATATGGTCTAGGCTATGCAAAACCTGCACCAATGCCATTATCAGGTTTAGTGAAAAATGGCTATTTAATGAAAGGAAATACCATAGAAGAGTTAGCAGAAAATGCAGGAATTGATGCTAAAAATTTAAGCGATACGATTATTGAATACAACAAACATGCGATAAATGGTGAAGATCCTACATTTCAACGTGGTTCAACAGCATTTAATCGTTATTTAGCAGACCCCGAACATATGCCAAATCCGTGTATTGCACCTGTTTCAGTAGGACCTTTTTATGCAGTAAAAGTCTTTATGGGTGATCTGGGCACATTTGATGGGTTGAGAACTGCGGTCACTGGAGAAGTGCTTAACTCGAAAAATCAAAAAATTGTCGGCTTATATGCGGTAGGAAATGATCGTGCCAGTATGATGGGCGGAAATTATCCAGGTGCAGGCATCACATTGGGACCCATCATGACTTTTGGTTATTTGACAGGGTTACATATTGCAGATTTAGCCAAAGGTGGTAAAGGCTTAGCACAACAAAACCAAGAGGAGATGCAAAATGTTTCATAAAGCAATTGTTGACCATCGAATTTATACCATTACGCCACGTATGTTGCCAAAATTTTTAGCGTTATTTGATACTTTAGCAATGCCTGTATTGAAAAAACATCTTGGGCAGCCTTTAGGGTTTTATGTCACGACCATTGGTTCATTAAATCAGGTGGTGCATTTGTGGGGTTACGATAGTTTAGATGATTATGAAAAGCGTAGTTTAGCGCGAGATACTGACCCTGATTTTCAAGTCTATTTACAACAAACTGAAGGACTTGTGCAGTCGCAAACAAACCAATTGGTGCGACCAGTACATTTAAAGTCATTTAATTTATGATTCATTTTTAAATCATTTTATGAATCGATTTAATTCATAAATCAATCAATCCCTGTGTTTTGGAAACGGTACTGTCATTGCAGTGCTACAGGGGCTTCGTGCTTTTTTATAAGGAGAATGAAAAATGAGCACAAGTATGCAAAGGATGGATATTAAGAAAATACTGAATGAAAATAAAGTGGGAAATTTTCAAAAACTCATTTTATTTTTCTGTTTCGCTATTATTGCGCTTGATGGTATTGATGTGGTGGTCATGGGCTTAATTGCACCGCAGATTATACAAGAGTGGGGCATTACTGCACAGCAAATCGCGCCTGTGCTGAGCGCTGCACTGGTCGGTTTAGCGATTGGAGCTTTGGTTTCGGGACCATTATCCGATAAGTTTGGGCGTAAACCAGTCCTGATTTTGAGTTTGATTGGCTTTGGTATTTTTACTTTATTGACTGCTTTTTCAACAGATATTACGCATTTGATTATTTATCGTTTTTTAACGGGACTCGGTGCAGGTGCTGCTGCACCCAATGCGGCAACATTGGCAGCAGAATATGCACCTGATCGTCGTCGTTCATTTACAGTAAATACTGTTTATTGTGGTTTTTCTTTAGGCGCGGCGGCGGCGGGCTTTTTAGCTGCATGGATGATTCCTGAATTTGGTTGGCGTAGTATGTTGGTTTTGGGTGGAGTTCTACCTTTAATTTTAGCGCCATTTTTATATTGGAAAATGCCAGAATCGATTACATATTTAGTTAAAAAGGGTAATGCACAAGATAAAATCCAATTGATTTTACATCGTTTATATCCTCAACAAAAATTTGAACATTATCAGTTTTATTTAAATGAAATCCCAACCGAAAAAACGGGATTAAAGCTTATTCTTTCACGTGAATATTTGTATGGTACGGTCATGCTATGGATTGCTTATTTCATGGCATTGTTCTTGATTTATTTATGCAGTAGTTGGTTGCCTACACTGATTAAAATGAATCAATTCAGTATTTCTCAAGCGGCTATAGTCACATCATTTTTTCAATTGGGTGGACCTTTAGGTTGTATGGTTTTAGGTTGGCTGATGGATCAATATCGCCCACGAGTGGTTCTATTTATTGCAATGTTGGTGGGCACATTTGCCACTTATGCTTTAGGTCAGTTTAGTCAAAACTTTAATTTAATGTGTGTGATGGCATTGATTTTAGGCTTTACCTTTAATGGTGGTTCTACAGGTTTAACCTCGGTTGCAATGGGTTATTATCCAACCAGTGCGCGAGCAACAGGGGCAACGTGGATGAATGGCATCGGACGTTTAGGTGCAATTTTAAGTGCTTTTGCAGGAGCAGCGATGATTAATGCAAAAATTCCACTAGAGACGATGTTTACTTTATTAATGATCCCTGCATTTTTATCAGGTTTAGCAATTTTATTGCAATCGCCAAGAAAGAAAATTACCAGTGTGAAAAGCTTAAATTATTAATATTTAACAAAGTGTTGTTGGTATTTATGAATCAATAACAACAACACTTAGTATAAAACAAGGAAGATTTATGCAATATCATTTTGAAAATAAAGTTGCCATGGTGACAGGTGCTGGCTCTGGAATCGGGCAAGCTACGAGTATTTTGTTGGCAGAATATGGTTGCAAGTTATGTTTAATTGATATTAATCGAAACCATTTAGCTGAAACTGTCCATTTAATCGGATCACACGTTGATATTTTGCTACAGGTGGGTGATGTTTCCAATGTTGAGTTTATGCAGTCTTGTATTGAGCAAATTGATCAACACTTTTCAGGTTTAGATTTCGCCTTTAATAATGCTGGAATTGCAAGTCCTGTCAAAAGTATTGCTGATTTATCTATTGAAACATGGCATAAGCAAATAGATGTAAATTTAAACAGTATTTTTTATTGTTTACATTTTCAAATCCCATTAATGTTGAAAAATGGCGGTGGCAGTATTGTGAATACCTCTTCTATTTTAGGTACTGTTGCGACTCAAAATCGGGCAGCTTATATCACAGCAAAGCATGGTGTGACTGGACTAAGCAAAGCTGCTGCTCTAGATTATGCACAGCAGAATATTCGTGTGAATTCTATTCATCCAGGTTATGTCGAAACGCCATTAATCCGCAAAGTTCAAACCGAAGAAATACAGATTAAACATCCTATTCAAAGGTTAGGTACAGTGGATGAAGTTGCAAATTTGGTCATCTTTTTACTTTCAGATCAGGCTTCATTTATCACTGGGGCAAATTATGCAATTGATGGTGGATATACCACGCAATAATCAACTTTTGCCCGATACAATTTAAATTACATTTCTTAAATCACGTGCGGTTTCTTGTAATAAAGGGAGTATTTGCTGAATTAAATATTCTTTTGTAGTACGCATCGTGGGCGATACAATATTCAGTGCAGCAACAACATTACCTTTAGGTCCATAAATAGGAACAGCGAGAGCATGCACTCCAAGTTCATGTTCTTCACTAGAATAGCACCAATCTTGTTCTTTAATTTCATCTAAAATATGTAAAAACTGCTGATTATCCATACAGCTATATTTGGTCAGTCGCTTTAATGGATATTTTTCTAACCATTCTTGTTGTTGTTCCAAACTTAAATGTGCCAATAAAATTTTCCCTGCGGATGTGGCATGTGCAGGTAAACGATTGCCTAAATGCAAACCATAAGGATTGACTCGATCTGTCTGTTGATGCGCTGCGCTTCGAGCAATGGTAATTGCTTCAAAACCATCTAAAACCATCACTGAAAAAATGAGAGAAGTTTGTGTGGTTAATAAATTTAATAAAGGCTGACAGATTTTTGGCAGTTGCGACCCACTGAGATAAGCACCTGAAAACTTTAAAACTTTAGGAGCTAAGTAATAATAATGCCCATCAAACTCCAAATAACCTAAATATTCTAAAGTGAGTAAATGTCGTCTTGCGGCTGCACGTGTTAAGCCTGTTTTCTCTGCGGCAATACTAATATTTAAACGATGACGTTCAGAACCAAAACATTCCAAGATCGCCATCCCTTTGCTGATACCAGCTACAAAATCTTCATGTCGAATCAGTTTTTTATTTTCTGAGTTTTCTAAAATCTTTTTTTCGAGTTCATTTTCTACAGTCATTTTTTAATACATTCCGTGTTGATTTACCATAAATACTTATCGTATTAGGTTAATTTAAAATTGACATAAACGTGAACAAAAAACGAATAATTGTTCGATCACCGAACAATTATACTGTTTAACGAACAATTTTGCTATTTTATGCTAGAACAAAATCCAAAAAACAATAAAAATGAATATGCGAAATCTACACAAAAACACTCGGGATTGGGTGTGATTTTTCCTTATGAATATTCAGCACAATCCTGAGCTAGATTTATTTTTTTTTATTTTTATAGCAAATGGAGTTGTCTAATGATTGATAAAAGTGCTTTCTCACTTCACGATGCGCTTTCACAAATCAAGGACGGTTCGACCATCATGATTGGCGGTTTTGGTACGGCTGGACAACCTGCAGAACTGATCGATGGTTTGATTGAGCTCGGCATCAAAGACCTTGTGATTGTCAATAATAACGCAGGTAATGGCGACTATGGTCTAGCTAAACTGCTCAAAGCGGGTGCTGTTCGTAAAATCATTTGCTCTTTCCCACGTCAGTCTGACTCTTGGGTATTTGATGAACTCTACCGTGCGGGCAAAATCGAGTTAGAACTTGTACCTCAAGGTAACCTCGCTTGCCGTATCCAAGCTGCGGGCATGGGCTTAGGTCCAATCTACACACCGACAGGTTTTGGGACGTTGCTTGCTGAAGGCAAACCGACCTTAAACTATGAAGGTAAAGATTTCGTTTTAGAAAATCCAATTAAAGCAGACTTTGCCTTGATCAAAGCACAACAAGGCGACCGTTGGGGGAACCTCGTGTACCGTAAATCTGCACGTAACTTTGGTCCAATCATGGCAATGGCGGCAGACGTGACTATTGCACAAGTGTCTGAAGTTGTCGAGTTGGGTGCTTTAGATCCTGAACATATCATCACACCGGGTCTTTTTGTACAACACGTTGTACAAGTAAAACCTGCTCAATAATTGGCTACGGAGAATTTAAAATGAGTTATACAAAATTAAGCCGTGATCAAATTGCTGAGCGTGTGGCACAAGACATTCCTGATGGTGCTTATGTCAACTTAGGCATTGGTTTACCAACTAAAATTTCAAGCTATTTACCAAGCGATAAAGACGTATTTTTACACTCTGAAAATGGTCTTTTGGCTTTTGGTCCACCGCCTGCTGAAGAAGATTGTGATCCTGAACTGATTAACGCGGGTAAAGAATTTGTGACCTTGCTGGATGGCGGTGCTTTCTTCCATCACGGTGACTCATTTGCCATGATGCGTGGCGGTCACCTTGATATCGCGGTACTCGGTGCTTTCCAGATTGCTGAAAATGGTGATTTGGCAAACTGGCATACAGGCGCACCTGATGCGATTCCTGCGGTTGGCGGTGCAATGGACTTAGCCGTTGGTGCGAAAAAAGTATTTATCACCACGGATCATGTGACCAAAAAAGGCGAGCCGAAAATCGTTGCGGAGCTAACTTATCCAGCTACAGGTTTGAAATGTGTAGACCGTATTTACACTGACCTTTGCGTGATTGATGTGACTGCTGAAGGCATGAAAGTGATTGAAAAAGTGGAAGGTCTTTCATTTGAAGAATTGCAGTCCTTGACCGGTGCAAAATTGATTGATGCGACGGTTTAATAACCTCCCTTAGTCCCTCCTGAAAGGAGGGAAACTTTCATTACTACATCTGATGTTAGTGTCGATCATCTTTAAGTAGAACTAGATATTTACTGATTTAAACCTAAACCTATTTCGCGGAAGTCCCTCCTCTCAGGAGGGATTTAGGGAGGTAGAAAATGGATAAAAAACTCATGAAAAATGCATACATTATTGATGCCATCCGTACACCATTTGGTCGCTATGCAGGTGGACTTGCACCTGTACGTACAGATGACTTAGGCGCATTGCCAATCAAAGCTTTAATTGAACGTAATCCATCAGTGAACTGGGAAAAAGTTGATGATGTGATTTATGGTTGTGCCAACCAAGCAGGTGAAGATAACCGTAACATCGGTCGTATGTCTGCACTTCTTGCAGGTGTGCCATACCAAGTGCCTGCAACCACAGTCAACCGTTTATGTGGTTCATCGCTGGATGCTGTGGCAATGGCAGCACGTGCAATTAAAGCAGGTGAAGCCGATCTGATTATTGCAGGTGGTGTAGAAAGCATGTCTCGTGCGCCATTTGTGATGGGTAAATCTGAATCTGCTTATGGTCGTGCACAAAAGCTTGAAGACACCACTATGGGGTGGCGTTTTATCAATCCAAAACTGAAAGAAATGTATGGTGTTGAAACCATGCCTCAAACTGCAGAAAACGTGGCTGAGCAATTCAACATTAACCGTGCCGATCAAGATCAGTTCGCTTTGACCAGTCAGCAACGTACTGCGGCGGCACAGGCAAACGGTTTCTTTGACAAAGAAATTATCGCTGTGACCATTCCACAGCGCAAAGGCGATGCCATTGTTGTGGCAAAAGATGAACATCCTCGTGCAACCACGATTGAAGCGTTAACCAAGTTAAAACCTGTAGTGAAAGCTGAAGGTACAGTCACTGCGGGCAATGCTTCAGGCATTAACGATGGTGCAGCAGCGCTACTCATCGCTTCTGATGATGCCGTTGCAACTTATGGTTTAAAAGCCCGTGCCAAAGTGATTGGTGCAACAACAGTCGGTGTTGAACCTCGCATTATGGGCTTTGGTCCTGCACCTGCGATCAAAAAACTGCTTGCTCAAACAGGTTTAACACTTGAGCAGATGGATGTGATTGAACTGAATGAAGCTTTTGCAGCGCAAGCATTGGCTGTGACGCGTGATTTAGGCATTGCCGATGGTTCAGAGAAAGTCAATCCAAACGGTGGTGCGATTGCTCTGGGTCATCCACTTGGTGCATCGGGTGCACGTCTGGTGATTACCGCACTGAATCAGCTTGAAGCAACAGGTGGTAAATATGCCCTGTGCTCAATGTGTATCGGTGTCGGTCAAGGCATTGCTTTGATTATTGAAAGAGTTTAAGGATCAGCAAAATGAGCCAGTTATTTGCAAGTTTGTTTTATCAAGCTGATGTCACTCAGATTTTTAGTGATCAGGCATTGATTCAATACATGATTAAGGCAGAAGTTGCTTTGGCACAGGCGGAAGCTGATGTTGGTGTCATTCCGCAAAGTGCCGCAAGCATTATTGCCCAAGTTGCTGAAGAGCAAGGCATACATGCAATTGATTTTGAAAGCTTGGCAACAGCAACTGCATTGGCTGGCAATATTGCAATTCCTTTTGTAAAGCAATTTACTGCTGCTGTAAAAAATGTCGATGAAGAAGCTTCCCGCTATGTACATTGGGGCGCAACAAGTCAAGATATCATTGATACTGCGACAATTTTACAAGCAAAAGATGCGTTATCTATCATTCAAATACAATTACAAAGTGCTCATGATGTTGCAGTTCATTTAGCAGAACAGTATCGCGATCAGGTCATGATTGGGCGTACATGGTTACAGCAAGGACTACCAATTACGTTAGGGCATAAAGCTGCACGTTGGGCGAGTAGTTTTCAGCGTGATTTAGAACGTTTAGAGCAAATAAAATCTCGAGTACTCACTGTTCAATTGGGCGGTGCGGTTGGTTCTTTAGCATCTATTTTAGATCAAGGTTCGGCAGTTGTTGAGGCTTATGCACAGCGACTTGATTTGTCTAAACCTGATTGCACTTGGCATGGCGAACGTGATCGTATACTGGATATTGCCCATTTTTTAGCAGTTGTTACAGGTAATACTGGGAAAATGGCACGTGATTGGTCACTCATGATGCAAACAGAAATTGCAGAAGTGTTTGAACCGACAGCTAAAGGACGTGGTGGCTCATCAACAATGCCACACAAGCGTAACCCAGTCGCGGCTGCATCCATTTTGGCAGCAGCAAATCGAGTACCTGCCTTAATGTCGAGCATGTACCAAAGTATGGTTCAGGAACATGAACGTAGCTTAGGCGCATGGCATGCAGAATGGCTTGCACTACCTGAAATCTTTCAGCTTTGTGCAGGTGCATTGCAGCGCACACATGAAGTATTACAAGGCTTAGAAGTTAATTCTGAAAATATGCAGCGTAATATTGAATGCACACAAGGTTTGATTATGGCGGAAGCGGTCATGATGGCTTTAGCCCCTAAAATGGGACGTCTAAATGCACATCATTTGGTTGAAGCTGCATGTAAAAAAGCGGTTGCTGAGCAACGTCATTTACAAGACGTTGTGGCTGAAATTGCAGAGGTTCAGCAGTATTTTAATGCTGAACAATTGCAACAGATATTTAAACCTGAGTCTTATTTGGGAAATATTCAAGATCAAATCGAAGCTGTGCTGAAACATGCCAAAGGAGAGGCAAAGTGATGAACAAAATTATTAATCGACAAGGAAAGGCTTTAGCAATTCAAGTTGATGGTTTAGATCATGCACCTGTGATTATTTTTTCGAACTCTTTAGGAACGGATCATCACATGTGGGATGAGCAAGTTGCTTATTTTAAAGAAAATTACAAAGTTGTTCGTTACGATACACGCGGTCATGGTCAAAGTGATGTAATTGAAAACTCTACTTTGGCAAACCTTGGCGAAGATGTACTGGATATTTTAGATGCCTTAAATATTGCAAAAGCACATTTTTGTGGCATCTCGATGGGTGGTATTACAGGTTTATGGCTTGGGATCAATGCTGCGGATCGTTTTGAAAGTATTACTGTGGCAAATTCTGCTGCCAAAATTGGACAGGCAGAAGCATGGCTTACACGTGCAGACCAAGTCGAAAAAGAAGGTCTAGCGGACTTAGTCAAAACCACACATACCCGTTGGTTTAGTGAGTCATTTGATTATCAACACGATGACTTAGCACAACGTACGATTCAAAGCTTAGCCGCAACATCAGCTCAAGGTTATGCAGCGTCTTGTCGTGCATTGGCTGATGCAGATGTTCGTGCAGATTTAGCCGAAATTGGTATTCCAACTTTATTGATTTGTGGGGCGAAAGATCCCGTGACTACACTTCAAGATGGTGAATTTATGCAGTCTAAAATACAGGGCAGTGAGCTGCAAAGCATAGAAGCTTCGCATTTGTCTAATATTGAATGCCCTGTAGAGTTTAGCCAAATTTTAGCTAAATTCATTGCATAAATTTAACATAGCTTAAAACAGATTTTGCCTAAAGGAGATAGACATGGCATCTCAGGAGAGTACTGTCCTTAAAAAGGGGATAGATGCCCAAGCATTAATCAATAATGCTCCTGTATCAAAATATCAATGGCTGATTGCAATTGTTTGTTTTCTCATTGTTTTTGTTGATGGGATTGATACGGCTGCAATGGGTTTTATTGCACCTGCATTGGCACAAGATTGGGGTATTGCCAAGGCTGATCTAGGTCCTGTGATGAGTGCTGCCTTAGGTGGGATGATTTTTGGCGCATTATTTTCAGGTCCACTTGCGGATCGTTTTGGGCGAAAAATTGTTTTAACGATTGCAATGCTGGTTTTTGGCGGCTTTACCTTAGCTTGTGCTTATTCTTCAACTTTAGATCAGTTGGTTGTTTTTCGTTTTCTCACAGGAATTGGCTTAGGCGCAGCAATGCCAAATGCAACGACTTTATTCTCAGAATATTGTCCTGCACGTATCCGTTCATTGCTTGTGACATGTATGTTCTGTGGTTATAACCTCGGTATGGCGATTGGTGGTTTTCTCAGTAGTTGGTTGATCCCAAACTTTGGGTGGCACAGTCTGTTTTTGGTGGGCGGTTGGGCACCACTTATTTTAATGGTCATGGTCGTACTTTGGTTGCCTGAATCATATCGTTATTTGATTGTGAAAGGTAATGCCTCAGACAAAGTTAAAAAGATTTTAAATAAAATCGCGCCTGAACAAGTTGCATCTGTTAATGAATTTCATGTTCCAGAAGAAAAGAGTGAAGCAGCAAATAAAAACTCTGTAATTGGTATGTTATTTTCAAAATCATATATCAAAGGCACTTTTTTACTGTGGTTTACCTATTTCATGGGTTTAGTGATTATTTATCTCTTGACCAGTTGGTTGCCAACATTGATGCGTGAAACAGGTGCAAGCATGGAACATGCTGCATTTATTGGTGGATTGTTCCAGTTCGGTGGGGTACTCAGTGCGCTATTTATCGGTTGGGCAATGGATAAATTTAACCCTAACCGTGTGATTGCAGGCTTTTATTTCTTAGCTGGTGTATTCGCTTTTATTGTGGGTCAAAGCTTAAATTATCCAACATTCTTAGCAATATTTATCTTATGTGCAGGTATGGCTGCCAATGGCGCTCAGTCTGCAATGCCAGCATTAAGTGCTCGTTTCTATCCTACCCAATGTCGTGCAACAGGTGTGGCATGGATGTCAGGTATTGGACGTTTCGGCGCTGTATTTGGTGCGTGGATTGGTGCGGTATTACTGGGTAATCAGTGGTCATTTACTGCAATTTTATCTTTATTACTTATTCCAGCGACTGCTGCGGCAATTGCGATCTTAATTAAATCATTTGTTGCACATACAGATGCAACCTAAGAGGAAATTTTTATGAACGATGAAGAACGTTATCAACAAGGCATTCAGGTTCGCAGTGAAGTGTTAGGTGAAAAACACGTGCAGCGCTCTTTGGATAATTTGAATGATTTTAATGCGGATTTTCAAAACTTTATTAGTCGTTTTGCATGGGGAGAGGTGTGGTCACGTCCAGGAATGCCACGCCATACACGTAGTCTAGTCACGATTGCTATTTTGTTGTCATTGGGCAGAACAGATGAACTACGCTTACATTTGCGTGCTTGTTTTAACAATGGTGTGACGAAAGACGATTTAAAAGAATTATTTATTCATTCATCACTTTATGCAGGTTTACCTGCGGCAAATGCAGCGATGCATATGGCTGAAGAAGTGTTTAAAGAACTCGGCTTAGATGCTGAATAACGAAGTCATAACACGTTAAGGAATTTACTTTTTAAAAGGAAACTATGATGTCTAAAAATATTTGGGGCGCATATGCACAGCGCAATAGTGAAGATCATCCACCTGCGTATGCACCAGGCTATAAAACAAGTGTATTGCGTTCACCAAAAAATGCATTAATTTCGATTGGTGAAACCATTTCAGAAGTGACTTCACCACGTTTTTCGGCAGAGCACTTTGGTCCAAAAGATAATGATCTTATTTTAAACTGTGCTAAAGAAGGCTTACCGATTGGTGAGCGTGTCATTGTGCATGGCTATGTCCGTGACCAATTTGGTCGTCCTGTAAAAAATGCGTTACTTGAAGTATGGCAAGCCAATGCATCAGGTCGCTATCGTCATCCAAATGACCAATTTATTGGCTCTTTAGATCCAAACTTTGGTGGTTGTGGTCGTATGATGACAGATGAAAATGGTTTTTATATTTTCCGTACCATTAAGCCTGGTCCATATCCTTGGCGTAACCGTATTAATGAATGGCGTCCTGCGCATATCCATTTCTCTTTACTTGCTGATGGTTGGGCGCAACGTTTAATTTCACAATTTTATTTTGAAGGTGATCCACTGATTGACAGTTGTCCAATTATTAAAACCATTCCTTCAGAAGATCAACGACGTGCTTTGATTGCCCTTGAAGACAAGAGCAATTTTATCGAAGCCGATAGCCGTTGTTATCGTTTTGACATCACTTTACGTGGTCGTCGCAAAACCTATTTTGAAAATGAATTAGTTTAATACATGGAGTAAATGCTATGAACGGTTGGAATTTCCAAGAATTACATGAAACCCCATCGCAAACAGGTGGACCTTATGTTCATATCGGTTTGTTACCTAAACAAGCAGGTATCGAGGTTTTTGAATATAACTTTAATAATGACTTGTTGAAAAATAATCCAGAAGGTCAACGTATCCGTTTAGAAGGACGTGTATTTGACGGTGTGGGTGTGCCATTACGTGATGTTTTAGTCGAAATTTGGCAAGCTGATGCAAACGGCGTTTATCCAAGTGATGCAGATTTTCAAGAGAAAAATGCAGATCAAAACTTCCAAGGTTGGGGACGTGCTGGCGCAGACTTCCAAACAGGTGTATGGCATTTTAATACCATCAAACCAAGTACTGTTCCTGGTCGTAAAGGTTCAACACAAGCACCGCATATTAATCTGATTATTTTTGCACGTGGTATCAACTTAGGTTTAAACACACGTGTTTATTTTGAAGATGAAGCTGAAGCGAATGCAAAAGATCCTGTATTGAATAGCATTGAGTGGGAGCCTCGTCGCCAAACTTTGATTGCTAAGCGCAGCGAAGAAAATGGTGAAATCGTTTATCGCTTTGATATTTATGTTCAAGGCGACAAAGAAACTGTATTTTTCGATATTTAATTAAATACATAGATTTTAAAGTGATGTACATCTGGTGAAACAAAACCACTGGATGTACAGAAAAAATGATTGGGATTGAAAATGAATAGATTTGCACTCAAAACATGTTTGACTGTTGCGATTGCGTTGTCTTGTTCTTTGGTACAGGCAAATACTGCATTGAATACTGTTGAAAATGATGCTGTTTATCAGATTAAAAATGTCAATATCGGTGAAATGCCTGTAAAAACCATTGTACCGATTACAGCAAAAACCAAAGCACAAGCAATTGAACAAGCCAAAATTATTGCAAATCATCCTGATGCGGATATTGCAGAGTTTCGTATCGATTTACTTGATTTTGCTGCTGACAGTAAGCAAGTGATTGCATTGGGGCAGGAACTCAATCAAATTTTAAAAGATAAACCTTTAATTGCAACGATTCGAACTGCAAATGAAGGCGGACAACTCAAAATCAGTGATGCAGATTATCAAAAAAATTATCGTGCATATTTGAAACAGCCTTTTATGCAATTGCTTGATATTGAAATGTTTAGAGATGAGGCAGTTGTTCAACAATTAACACAACTAGCACATCAAAAAAATGTACGCGTTATCATGTCAAATCATGACTTTAACCGTACACCTGAGCAAGCTGAAATAGAAAAACGTTTTTTAAAACAAGATGTTATGGGGGCTGATATTTTAAAAATCGCAGTGATGCCACAGTCTAAACAAGATGTATTTACCTTGATGAATGCAACTTTAAATGTCAGCCAGCAAACTAAAAAGCCGTTATTGACTATGTCGATGGCGAAATTGGGTGCAATTTCTCGTATTGCTACTGCCAATATGGGTGGAAGTATGAGTTTTGGCATGATTGGTGAGGCTTCTGCACCTGGACAAATTGAAGTTAAACAGCTCAAACAACTTTTAAATATTGTTGAACCAAACTAAATACATCATTACATTAGGGAAAATCAATGAAATCGTCTATTTTTGCGCTGAGTGCTTTGGTTCTCGGTTTAGGAAGTCTTAGCCACGCACAAACTTTTGTGGTTGATCAATACGCAGATCATGGTGAAAAAGGTACTTTACGTTGGGCTATTGAACAAGCAAATAGTCAGCCTTCAGAAGCACATCAAATTCAGATTAAAGCTGTAGGGCAAGCGCCTTTTGTCATTTTTCCTGAAAAGCCTTTACCAGAAATTCGTACAGCAGTTTCTATTGTCGGTGAAGCATGGGCAGCCAATGGTCAATATATTGCAATTGATGGCTCTAAATATGTCAAAGGTACAGGCGTAGAAGCTTGTCCTGGTGCAGTTTCAGGACAGTTTGGTACAAACGTGCGTACAACGACTTTGCCTGGTTTAGTGCTACGAGATACTCAAAATGTGCAAATTCAGGGACTTGAAGTTAGAAACTTCTGTATAGGCGTGTTAATTAACCGTGCAAGTAATAATCTGATTCAACACAACAGAATCATGAATAACTATGGTGGCGCGGGTGTTATGCTCACAGGCGATGATGGTCAAGGCGGCTCAACAGCAACCACAACCAATAATAACAAAGTATTAAATAACTATTTTCAGGACAATGGTGATGGTCTTGAGTTGACACGAGGTGCAGCATTTAACTTGGTTGCAAATAATCAATTTATTTCGACTGCTCAAAATCCTGAGCCTTCACAAGGCATTGAAATTTTATGGGGCAATGACAATAGCATTGTTGGCAATACGTTTAAAAACTATTCAGATGGCTTGCAAATCAACTGGGGCAAACGCAATTACATTGCTTATAATGAGTTAAGTCATAACTCAATTGGTTTTAATCTTACGGGTGACGGCAATATTTTAGACAGCAATCGAGTACATGATAATCGTATTGGTGTTGCGATTCGCTCAGAAAAAGATGCCAATGCGCATATTACATTAACCAAAAACTTGATTTGGAATAATGGCAAAGATGTTAAACGTTGTGAAGCTGGTGGTTCTTGTGTACCTGAGCAACGTACTGGTGCAATTATTATGAATGTTCCTGCGTTAGAGCATGCTGAATTTGTTGGTTCACGTGGTCGTGGTGTGGTGATGGATGAAAAGACATTACAACATACATGTCAAGATGCAACACAACAAAACTGTAATGCCAAAGCCAATCAAAATATTACTGCACCAACGTTACAAGTGAAACAAGGCGTTGTAACTGTTGAAGTTCAAGCGCAAAAAAATGCAATGTATCGTGTTGAATTTTTCGGAAATTCGCAAAAAAATGCCAATGAAGCAGAAATCTTCTTAGGTACAGAACAAGTCGTGACTGATGAAAATGGCAAAGCCAAAATTCAATGGAAACCGACTCAAAAAGTGCAATCAATCACCGCTACCTTAACTGATATTCATGGTGCAAGTTCTGAATTAAGTCCCGCTGTGAAATTGTAAGGTTATTTATGTTGAATCATCTTTGCTTAAGGAAAAGCATATGAAACATTGTTTAGTAAAACCCTTAACTGTGCTGAGTTCAGCGCTATTTGTATCACAATTTACATTTGCTCAAATGCCATGGTCAGAAGATCGACAATGGCTTTTGGGAGACTGGAATGGTGAACGCAAGAGCTTGGAAGAAAAAGGCTATAAGTTTACTTTGGGTTTTCAAAATGAAACTGCAACAAATATCGATGGTGGTTATAACGATGATCGAGAAATGTTGCATGCTTCTCAACTCACGTTAGCTTCACAATTTGATTTGGAGAAAATCGCAGGTTTGGAAAATACCCAAGCCAGTGTCATGATCACCAAACGTGACGGACAAGCATTATCCGCAGAACGAATTTCTGATCCACGCGCATCACAGTTTAGTAGTGCGCAAGAAATTTATGGTCGAGGACAATCTTGGCGTTTATCACAAGCATGGATAAAATCTGGGTTTTTAGACAACACTGTGCAGTTTAAAATTGGACGAATGGGATTGTCCGAAGATTTCAATGCTTCGCACTGTGAGTTTCAAAACTTAATGCTATGTGGTGGTCAACTGGGTAAAACCGTAGGCAGTATTTGGTACAACAGCCCAGTTTCACAATGGGGAATGAACCTAAAATACCAATTTCTACCTGAGTGGTCACTTGCGGCAGGGGTTTATGAAATTAACCCTGAAAATACCTTTGAAGATCGTGGCTTTAACTTAGGCATGGATGATGCCGAAGGCGTTTTAATTCCTGTCGAGTTGACTTGGAAACCTAAACTCGCTGCTTTTAATGGTTTAACAGGAGAATATAAACTCGGTGCATTTTATGCGACTGCGGATGCAAATGACATAAAAACCAATACACAAGGTCAGATCATTGATGCAGATACACCTGCAAAAGTTCATGATCATAAACAAAGTGTCTGGTTAAATGCACAGCAACAACTGACTGCACATGAAAATGACAGTAAACGTGGTCTATTTGCATCTGCCAATTTCACTTGGAATGATAAAGCGACCACCACTGTTGAAGCGTCACAGCAGTTGGCATTTTGGTATAAAGGCGCATTCGATGCTCGTCCACAAGACAGCATTGGTTTAGGTTTTGCACGTTTTGATGTTAATGAGCGCGTTCGTGATCGTCAGCATTATCAGAACCAACAAAACGGTTTAACTGCGGCAGATTACACAAATCCTTTATACCGACCTATTCAAAATGATGAGCTCAATATTGAACTGAATTATAGTTTGAATTGGTCACCAGCAATCATGTTGCGTCCAAATATTCAATATGTGCATCAAGCAGGTGGTTTAAAGCAAGTAGATGATGCATGGGTGTTGGGTTTAACTACGCGTTTCAACTTCTAAGCCATTTATTTTCCCCAATAAAAAGCGATCTACTTAGATCGCTTTTTATCATTAATATTGTGACAAATGAATAATTTGGCTGACTTTTTCCACCGTTTCAAGTAATGCTGGTGCGAGTTCTTCAACACGTTTTTCATTTAAACGTACAGATGGACCTGCGATACTCACCGTCCCAAAAGGAATACCTGTATGCGGATTTAGAATAACTTTTGCCATAGCAGTCATCCCTAACTCATAAGTATCTTGAATTAAACCATAACCTCGGTCTTTAGATGCTTGTACTAAAACTTTAAGTTCTTCTAAGTTTTTTGGGGTATTGGGACCAAATAAATTTGCTTTTTCAAAACCTTCGCGTTCTGCTAAGCGTAAAAAATCAGCCTCATTGAGTGCAGAAAGATAAGTTAAACCACAAGAAGACGCAGGTAAATACGCCACACTGCCCGAATCAGGGTCATATTTTAAACCTGACTTTGAACCTTGAGCTTTTGCAATCCAAATAATGTTTTCATTTTCAATGAGACCCAAACGCACCAGTTCAGCAGATTCTTCAGCCAACTGATTGAGTAGCGGCTGAAAAGTTTCTGTAATTGAGCGAGAAGACAAATATGTCAGTCCCATTGAAGCGATTTTTAAGGTCAATTTATAGTGCTGGCTTAGTTCATCTTGATAGATATAGCCCATGTCTTTCATCGAGCTTAATAAACGATGCATTGCAGATTTGGGAATATCTAAATCAGTTGAAAGCTGGCTTAAAGCACATCCATTTACATCTTTTAATAACGCTTCGAGCACGGTTAAAGTGCGGTCATTATTACTCAGCATAAAAAATCCAAATTAATTACTAATATTTTTTGGAACAGTGTTCCAAAAAATCAAAAAACAGATTATATTACATCTTAGATTCTATCCTAAATGATTTTTAGATAAATCAGCATGATCTAGGGTAAAAAACTGAAGCCTTCTCAGTTCATTTTTAACCTAAGTCAAATTTAAACCTATTTATGCATGGAACCGCATAAATGAAATAGGTGAACGCTAAGGGAGCAAGTGTATGCAGCAACAGGTAGATTTAAGGGAATTTCTAGATGAAAATAGAATTTCACCTTTACAAAAATTTATTATTTTTATTTGTTTAATGATCGTTGTTGTTGACGGTATTGATATTTCAATTATGGGTTTTGTTGCACCCGTCATTAAAAATGAGTGGGGAATTACCACAACTGCATTAGCACCTGTAATGAGTGCAGCCTTGGTCGGACTGGCATTAGGTGCCGTGATTTCGGGACCATTAGCCGATAAATTTGGGCGTAAAAAATTATTAATTGTAAATTTAATTGGTTTTGGATTTTTTACGCTCATTGCAGCAGTTTCAACCAATGTCACAGAACTGATGATTTTCCGTTTTATTGCAGGATTATTTATGGGTGGTGTGATGCCACAAGCTGTGACGCTAACCACTGATTATTCACCCATGCGTGTAAATGCACGAATGGTCACATTGATTTTAAGTGGTTTTACTTTTGGTGCAGCATTAGGTGGCTTTTTAGCGGCATGGGTTATTCCGCACTATAACTGGCATGCCATGATGATTATTGGTGGAATATTACCTTTGATCTTGGCGGTGATTGTGGCATTTAAACTGCCCGAATCGATTGGTTTTAAGGTTTTAAAGCAACATCCTAAAGCTGAAATTGATGCCATTATTCACAAAATTGCACCTGATTTTGATACAACGAACAAAGTTTTTGTATTACCAAAACCAAAAACGAAGTCTGTAGATAATCCAGTTAAAACGATTATTAGCCCATTTTATTTCCTTGGTAGTTTCCTACTGTGGTGGACATATGCTTCAGGTTTATTTGTAGTGTATCTACTTGGAAGCTGGTTGCCAATGATGTCAAATGAGTTTGGTTTCAGTATCAGTGAAGCATCTATGATTACTGCGATTTATCAACTTGGTGGTCCAATCGGTTGTTATGCTTGCGGTTATTTGATGGATAAAATCAATGCACATATCGGTTTGGTGATTTGTTATCTGATCGCAATTGTCTTCATGATTTTCATTGGTGAAGTGGGACATAACTTCTACGTATATAGTGCAATGTGTTTCTTTGTTGGCATGTGGATGAATGGTGCAAACTCAGGTGTAAATGGTTTATCAAGTGCATTTTATCCCGTCTTTGCACGTGCAACAGGAAACAGTTGGATGCATGGTATTGGACGTTTAGGTGCGGTTGCTAGTGCATTTGCTGGTGCTTATTTCCTCAATCAAGGTTGGTCAGCAAGTAAAATTTTCCTTGTACTCTGTGTGCCTGCCGCAGGGATGGTCATGGCTTTACTCCTCATGAAAATGATTTATTCACCACAACGTATGCAACAACGAGCTTTAGACGACGCAAAAGCTTAATAAAAACACTTTAATTTACTGAATTTTAAAAGGATATTGAATTATGAGTATTCAATTGAATGGATCGACTCGTCTTTATTTTGTGGTTGGGCATCCCATCCAACAAGTAAAATCACCTGAAGGGGTGACTTTGGAACTGATTTCAAAAGGCTTAAATGCCATTGTGCCACCTGCAGATGTACATCCAGATCATTTTCCAGAGTTTGTAAATAACACGAAAAACATGCTCAATACAGATGGTTTGATCGTGACTGTGCCACACAAAATTACAGCTTTACAGTGCTGTGACCAAGTGACAGAACGTGCAAAATTCATTGGTGCAGTGAATACCATTCGTCGCTGTGAAGCAGGTTGGGAAGGTGACATGCTGGATGGTACAGGCATGGTGCAAGCGATTAAATTAAAAAATATTCAATTAGAAAATAAACGTGCCATTTTGGCGGGTGCAGGCGGTGCAGGCAAAGCGATTGCCTACGAATTATTGTTGGCTGGGGTTGCAGAACTGGCAATTTTTGATGTCGATGCACAACGTCAGCAACAATTGGTTGACCATTTAAATGCGCTTGGCAAAGGCAAGGTTGTTGCACATGACAATGACCCAACAGGTTTTGATGTCATTGTGAATGCAACCCCGATGGGCATGAATGGTGATCCATCAGCAGCATTTCAGCTAGACAAGTTAACTCATACCATGTCAGTTGCGGATGTTGTCACTAAACCAGAAAAAACACCATTTGTGACTCAGGCATTAGAGCTTGGTTGTACTGCGGTAACAGGTACAGATATGTTTATTCAAGTTCGTGATTTGATGGTGAATTTTCTACTTGAAAATGAACGTTCAGGAGGCGTAGATGATGCAGCCTGAATCTAAACAACGCCAGTATTCACTGTCATTTTTAACTGTTGCGGATGTATCACCTGTTGAAGCAATTCAGATCGCGGCAGAATGTGGCTACGCACAGGTCGGTTTACGTCTTTTACCTGCGGCACCGAATGAAGCTGACTATCCGATTTTAACAGACGCAACATTAATTCGTGAAACGCAAGCAGCTTTAGCTGATACAGGCGTGAAAGTTGCTGATGTAGAAATTATACGTTTGACGCCTGATTTTGACGGTCAAAAATATATTCAGTTTTTAGAAGTTGCTCAACAATTAGGTGCAAAACATATTCTCATTGCAGGCAATGATACTGAGCATCAACGCTTAGTTGAAAATTATGCAGCGTTCTGCGAGTTGAGTCAGCAATATCATTTAAGTTGTGATCTTGAATTTATGCCGTGGACGGCTGTTAAAAATCTGCAACATGCTCAACAGATCGTGACGCAATCGGGACAAAAAAATGCAGCAGTATTAATTGATTCACTGCATTTTGATCGTTCAGATTCAACTTTAGAACAAGTCAAAGCGCTACCTGTGACACAAATGAACTATGTACAGCTTTGTGATGGTTTAGCTGAATATGACCCAAGTGATGAAGGTTTAATTAAAATTGCGCGTTCTAATCGTTTAGTTCCAGGGCAAGGTGAAATTGATTTGATTTCGCTGATTCGAGCTTTACCGAAAGATATTACTTTAGCAGCAGAAGTTCCGAATCTTGCACTTGCAAAACGACCAGCGCTGCAACGTGCTCAAATTAATTTGCAAGCAATTCAACAACTCGTTGCGCTTGCTGAAGCAGATGCTATTGCGGGGTGATGTCATGAATGCGTCAACTCAACATGAGTTTAATTCTCTAGCTCAAAAAAATCGTGACCAATATGAATGTGATGTTTTGGTGATTGGTTCTGGAGCAGGTGGACTTTCTACCGCAGTGACTGCGGCAGTTCAAGGTTTGGATGTGATTGTTGCTGAAAAAGCAAGTGTTTTTGGTGGCACAACGGCGGTATCTGGGGGGTGGTTATGGATCCCAAACACGCCACATGCACAGCGTGCAGGGCAGTTAGAGCCTATTGAGCAGCCTAAAAAATATCTAAAAAATGTACTGGGTGAAAAATATGATGAAGCTCGTATTCATCAATATCTAACAAAAGCACCTGAAATGATCGATTTTTTTGAGAAATCAACAGAGGTCAAATTCAATGCAGGTGCATTGGTTCCAGACTTTTTTGATATAGAAGGTTCTCGTGTGGGTTGGCGTTCTGTTGTTGCTGCACCATTTGATGGGCGACAACTCGGGAAAAACTTACATTTGCTGAGACCTGCAATTCCTGAAACCACAGTTTGGGGTATGGGCATCGCATCTGGTGCTGATATGAAACATTTCATTAATACATTTAATGCTGTGTCTTCATTTATGTATGCGACTAAGCGTGTTTTACGACATTTTGCAGATTTGTTATTTCGTCATCGTTCAACTCAAATTGTCAATGGTAATGCATTGGTTGCACGTTTACTCAAGTCGGCACTTGATCAAAAAGTGAGACTATTTGCAAATCATGCTGCGCAACAACTGATTTATGAAAATAATAAAGTGGTCGGTGCAATTTTTAAAACACCACAAGGTTTGGTTAAAATTTTAGCGAAACGCGGTGTAGTTTTGGCAACAGGCGGATTTCCACATGATGAAAAACGCAAACAACAATTATTTGAACATGTTGCTTTAGGAACACCTCATTACTCAGCTGCGCCTGAAACCAATACAGGAGATGGCTTAAAGCTTGCTGAAATGGTTGGCGCTCAAGTGGATACGCAGTTGCCATGGTCAGGCGCTTGGGCACCTGTGTCATTAATGCCTCGTTTAGATGGCACATTAGGACGTTTTCCACATTTGGTTGAACGTGGGAAACCGGGCTTAATCGCTGTATTAAAAAATGGCAAACGTTTTACCAACGAAGGTGATTCATATCCTTTATTTGTCAAAGATTTATTTAAACATACGAATCAAGGTGACTTGGCACATTGTTGGTTGATTTGTGATCATAAATTTATCCGACGTTATGGTTTGGGTGCAGTGAAACCTTTTCCAATTTCGATGCAGCCTTGGATTGAAAATGGTTATCTCAAACAAGCAGATCGTTTAGAAGACTTAGCTCAACAATGTGGTATTGATGCTGCGAATTTTAAACAGACCATTACGCAATACAACGTGCATGCAGAACAAGGGCTAGACCCTGAGTTTAAACGAGGTTCTACGCCGTATCAAAAAGCGCAAGGGGATAGTGATCATAGACCAAATCCGTGTATTGCACCGATACAAAAAGGACCATTTTATGCAGTGCAAGTGGTACCGGGAAGCTTAGGAACATTTGCAGGATTAATCACCGATCATGATGCACGTGTATTAGATAAAAACACTCAACGTCCGATTGATGGGCTTTATGCAGTAGGTAATGACATGAACACCGTGATGGGAGGTCAATATCCAAGCGGAGGAATTACTTTAGGACCTGCCATGACATTTGGTTATTTGGCTGCAAATCATTTGGTTCAACATGCTAAATCCACGCAATCTGTACAAAAACAAAATACATAGGAAAAGCTGACATGGAAAAACAAGTCGATTTACTCATTATTGGTGCAGGTGCGGCAGGAATGTCAGCCGCATTATTTGCCAAGTTAAATGGTTTAGATGTGCTGTTATGTGAAAAAGCAGATCAGATAGGCGGTACGACCGCAACTTCTGGAGGCACGATTTGGGCACCGGGGTCGCATTTAAGTGTCGCAGCAGGTGTTCCAGATGATATTGAACAAGCACGGGTTTTTCTTAAATCGGTGGTGGGTGAGCGTGGCGGAGAACATTTACGCGATGCATTTTTAGAATCTAGTCCAAAAATGATTAAAGACTTAGATGAAAAAACCACGGTGAAACTGAATGCATGTTTAGCACATCCTGATTATGTCAAAAACCAACCTGGAGAAGCTTTTGGTGGTCGAGCTTTGGCACCTGCCGAATTTGATGCTCGTGTGTTAGGTACAGATTTTAAATACGTGCGTCCACCCCGTCCTGAGTTTATGGGTTTAGGTGGCATGATGGTGAATCGTAGTGAATTAAATGCCTTACTGAACCCATTTTCGTCTGGCACCAATTTTATGACAACGATGAAAGTCGTGCTGCCTTATTTTATGTCACGTTTACGCTATGCGCGTGGTACTCGCTTAGTGATGGGAAATGCCTTGGTCGGGAGCTTATTTTATAACTTAAAACAAAATAATGTATCTGTTTGGTTAGATGCACCATTACAAGAACTCATTTATGAAAATGGCAAAGTGGTTGGTGCAAAAATTAATAAAAATAATCAACAAATTGTGGTGAAAGCACGTCAAGGCGTTGTTTTGGCAACAGGTGGTGTGGGGTGGAATGCTCAATTACGCAAAAAACTATTTCCTCAAGGATTAATTGCTGACTCACTTTCACCGACTTCAAACACAGGTGATGGTTTAAGTTTTGCACAGAACATCGGCGCTAAAATTGATCCATCTGTAGACAGTAGTGTTTTGTATTTTCCATGTTCAATTCATACCCATAAAAATGGCTATAAAGCAGTTTGGCCGCACATTATTTTAGACCGTGCGAAACCAGGCGTGATTGCTGTGAATGCTGATGGGCGACGATTTGTCAATGAATCTGATTCCTATCATGATTTTTGTATGGCACAAATTCGATCCAATAAATCCAAAGAAAAAGTGGTGTCTTATCTCATTTGTGATGAAACCGCGATTCAAAAATATGGGCTCGGCTTCGTTTTACCTGGTGCGAAAAAGTTAGATTACTTTTTACGAGAAAAATATTTATTTTCAGCAAATACACTGGAAGACCTTGCCACTAAAGTGGGTATTCAAGCAGCAACATTGAACCAAACAGTGACGCGTTTTAACCATCTTGTGGAACAAGGCGAAGACACAGATTTTGGTAAAGGTAGCGGTGTAATGAATCGTTTTAATGGCGATCCAGATGTAAAACCGAATCCATGTTTAGGAAAATTACAGAAAGCTCCATTTTATGCGTTACCTGTCGTCCCTATGGACTGTGCAAGTAGTGGTGGGCTGACAGGTGATGAATTTGGTCGCGTACTCACTCAAAACAATCAAGTGATTCAGGGCTTATTTGCCTGTGGCAATGACTTATCTTCTATTTTTAAAGGTACTTATCCGGGACCGGGTACAACGCTTGGACCAGGAATGGTGTTTGCTTGGCGAATTGCACAATTTGCAGCAGGCAAACTCAAAGATGATTTGAACAATCATACAAATGAAAATTTGTGTGAAAAATCACAAACAACTCAATCTCAAAATTTTACTCAGGAGCGCAAAACCGCATGAAACTTTATGAACTAATTAATATCACGATCAAAATGGGTACGGCTGCAAGTGTTGCAAATGGTATTCAAGATTTTCATGCAGAGACAGAAGCAAAAGCGAAATTATTAGGAGTCTGGTTTTCAGATATTGGTCAATTAAATCAAGTTGTTGTATTACGTAGTTTTGAGTCTAAAGCAGATCAAGAAGCGGGTGATGCACATTTAGCTGCTCAAGAAAATTTATTTAATTCAAGTGAAAATATCATTCAATATTCTGTTGAACATTTTGCAGGTTTTGACTTTTTACCAGAAGTTGAGTTAGGCGAATTTGGTCCAGTTTATGAAATTCGTACTTATGAATTAAAGCATGGCGGTGTTCCACATGTTTTAGAGGCATGGAAAAATGCGGTGCCTACACGTACTCAATACTCAAAATTAACGGTTGCAATGTACGCACTTGATGGGCATCCACGCATTGTGAGTATTTGGCCATATGCTTCACTGAATGAACGTTCTGAGGTTCGTGCAAAATCAGTCGCTGACGGTATTTGGCCACCAAAAGGTGGTCCACAATGGTTAACGCATGAAATGCAGTCAATGATTGCATTGCCTACAGCGATTTCACCATTGAAATAATTCATATTTTTTATTAGCGCAATAAAAAGCTAGTTCAATTGAACTGGCTTTTTACATATAAATGTTTAATTTAGTTGAATGAATGACCACAACAAGTTTTAAGTCAATAAAAGTGAGAAATAAGATGAAAAAGGATATAAGTTTTTCAAAAATCATTCTAGGTGGAAATGTGTTTGGTTGGACGGTCAATCAAGAGGATTCATGCAGTTTATTAGACTACGCACTTGAGCGCGGTATAAATACAATTGATACGGCAGATATGTACTCGACATGGGTAACAGGACATGTTGGCGGAGAGTCAGAAACAGTGATTGGTGAATGGCTCAAGCGTACACCTTCGAACAGAGAAAAAGTAATTTTAATTACCAAAGTAGGTGCGCCCTTAGCAGAGGGAAAGCAAGGATTATCTAAAAAATATATTAAACAAGCAGTTGAAGAATCTTTACAACGTTTAAATACAGACTATCTCGATGTGTACTTGAGTCATTATCCAGATGAAAATACACCCATTGCAGAAACCTTATCTGCCTATGCTGAATTAATTCAAGCGGGTAAAATTCGTCAAATTGGCGCATCTAATTATTCAGCAAAACAATTGCAAGAGGCTCTAGAGGTCAGTCATCATCAAAATTTACCCAAATATGAAATTTTTCAACCGGGTTATAATTTAGTTGAGCGAGAGCAATACGAGACGGAATATCGTGATATTTGTGTTGAAAATCAATTAAAAGTGATCACCTATTTTAGTTTGGCTGCGGGTTTTTTAAGTGGAAAATATCGTGATATTTCTCAGCTTGAGGGTTCAGCACGAAAACTTAATCCACATGGCTTAAATATTTTAAAGACGATGGATCAATTGCAAACTCAATATCAGGCAGAACTTTCTGAAATTGCTTTGGCTTGGGCGATGGCACAGCCGAGTATTACGGCTCCAATTGCTTCAGCGACATCGTCTATACAAATTGATTCATTTATAAAAGCACTCAATTTAAAACTTGACGAAGCAGATCTTCAGCGTCTAAATGAAGTCAGTCAGTATTCGAATAATACTTGAGAGTTAAAATAAAAAACAGGGCATTTTCCCTGTTTTTTTTATGACATGTAGGAGGATGATATTAAGCAGTATTAAGCCGTTTTTTGTAATTGAGTTAAAGACGATAAATGAACTGTGCGTTGTTCCTTCGCTGCTTGTTCAATACATTCTAAAAGTTGAATATTTTTAATCGCGTCTTGTGGCGATGAAATAGGTTCAACTTGCCCATTGATGACATCAACAAAATGGCTTAACTGAAGTAAATAAACGTCTTCTTGTTTATTGGGTTCTATTTTATTTTTCACTAAATTTACAGCCCAACTTTTTTGGCTATTTTCTGGATAATTCCAATATTCTAAATTCGGTACACTCAATGCTCCTTGTGAACCACTAATATAATAACAGTCTTGGTCAGGCGAAGTGGCAAAACTATTTTTATTTTCCTCAGTATTTTGATCCCAACCCCACGGTGAAACCGCTGCATCAGATGCCAATAATGTACCTAAAGCGCCATTTTCAAAACGAACTAAAATTGAAATCGTATCTTCCACATCTAATTGACGATTTTTATGAGAAGTCATGGCTTGGACAGAAACAATTTCGCCATTTAAATAGCGCATTAAGTCCAGATCATGCACAAGGTTGATGGCTAAAACACCTGCACCCGCTTTTCGATGCCATTCAATATCAAAATATGGATCAGGTTTATAAACACTCCATAGTGCATTAAAAGTATTGATTTCACCCACAATACCTTTTTCAATCAATTCTTTAGCTTGTTGAATAATCGGATTGTGACGACGATGATGACCCACTAAAATAGGTATATTTAATTTTTCTTGTTCGCTGATTAAACTTAAGGCTTCTTCTGTATTCAATGCAAGTGGTTTCTCAAGTAAACAGGGTATGCCATGTTGCATACAAGTTATCGCTGTTGAAACATGGAAGCGATTTGGGTTAGCAATAATTACACCATCAATCAATTGATTTTTAAATAATTCATTGAGATCTTGAAAATTTGGGACATCAAATTCCTTTGCCATCGCATCTGAAAATGGGTCACAAACGGCAACCAATTCTGTAAGAGGATGTTGAATAATGGTTTGAGCGTGTTTTTTTCCCATCACACCTGCACCAATAATGGCGATTTTTTTTAAAGACATATTTGCTTTCCTTGCGTTCTTAGCGTTGATTTAAAACTGATTGTTTGAGATTTTTTAAATAATTTAAGCTTTGTGAAAAAGCATCGTATTCAGAGGTATATTGCGGATGTAAATAATCAATTTCTAAAGCTAAAAGTCCTTGATAATTCAATTGATTGAGTAAGTGAAATGTCTTTTCTAATGGAATTAAACCTTGACCCGAAACGACACTGGGCCAAAATGCAAATGTTTTAGGATCACCTTGAAATGCTTGAACATCTTTAATGTGTGTTGCTTTCGCATAAGGTGCCATTTTTTCAATCGCTTGCCACGGATCTTCTAACATTCTTAGATTATTTGCAGTATCTAAACAAATTCCAAAATGAGGGCTATCTATCGTTTTAACCAGATCGACGATTTCATCTGCCAACAGATCAACATGATTTTCAAGCGCCAGTGTGAGCTGATGCTGTATTGCAAAATCAGTTGCTTTTTCAAGTAAAGGGAGGAGAGATTTTTTGTGATTTTGCCATGTACCTTGAGGTCGACTTTTACGCCCACCTGCGCAAATGCGCATGGTTTTTGCACCTAAGGCTTGGGCAATTTTTGCATGCTTTTGAAAATCAACAAGTGCCTGCGCATTTTGCCCACTTTCAAAACCTGAAGGATGTCCCCATGCCCAAACCAATTCTAGTTGCTGGGCTGATAAAATCTGACGTAATTTTAGAATGTCATCTTCTGTAGGATCAGGAAGCATAAAACTTTCAATCGAAATTCCTTCAATTTGAAATTGAATTGCTTGTTCGAGGCATTGCCAAAAATCAAGTTGAGGAACGGCTTCCTGCTCTAAAAGTGGATAATGCTGATTAAAGTGTCGGTGATAACAATAACCATCTATTGCAATTTTCATTGTACTATTCTTCTTGAATATTAAATTAAATTTAAAGTTTTGCTTGAACTTTAAATACGAAATTCATCCATGTGAGTACAATGTTAGCAAGCTATTTAAAAAATTGGAACAGTGTTCCATAAAATATTTTACATGATTTTATAGCATCATCCTGAGCTCATAAGCGGTATTCCTTAACAGAGGTAAAATATTTTCTATTAGATATTGTTCAGTCACACGATGGGTTTGAGACATACAGTTTAATGCAGCGATGGCTTGCCCTTGACTGTTCACAATAGGCACAGCCAGTGCAATGACACCAAGTTCATGCTCTTCTTTAGAAAGGCAAAAATCTTGTTTTTGAACATGCTCTAACACAGCATAAAAGTCTTCTTTAGTTTGCACTGTAAATGGTGTTAGACGTTTAAGCCCATATTTTTCATACCATTTTTGTTGTTCATCTGCACTAAATGCGGACAAGAGTACTTTTCCTGTTGATGTTGCATGTGCAGGTAAGCGATTGCCTAAATGCATGCCATAAGGACTACTACGAATAATATCTTGTTGGGGTAAAAAACTACGTGCAATGGGTACAACTTCATGATCATCTAAGACCACAATAGAGTAAGTCAGTGAGGTTTGAGCACATAAAATATTTAAAATCGGTTGAGCAATTTTAGGTAAATGTGCTGAACTTAAATATGAACTCGAAAAACGTAATACTTTATGTGTCAACCAAAAATAATGATCGTCACCTTCTAAATATCCGAGAAATTTTAAAGTCCTTAGATAACGTCGTGCGGCTGTTCGGCTCATGCCTGTCCGATCTGCAATTTGTGTTGCATTGAGCTTTTGTCGGTCTATGCCAAAAGCTTCGAGTAAACTTAAGCCTTTAGCAAAACTTGCAATATAATCATCTTGAGTGATGGTTTCACCTGAACTTTCATTGTGAATAAGTGCATAACGCATTTTATTTCCCTATATTTAGGTTTTTAAATTTTGTCCGCTATACGGATATTGATACCGTTATACGGTGAATTTCATTTTTTTACTATAGTCTATTTCACATAAAAAATTTAACTTAAATGACATAAGATCAGGAGTAAGAAAAATGGAAATTTTAAAGACTAAAGTTGCAATTATTGGTTCGGGTCCAGCAGGATTATTGCTTGGGCAACTGCTTTATAAAGCGGGTATTGAGCATATTATTATTGAACAAAAAAGTGCAGATTATGTTGCAGCACGTATTCGTGCAGGTATTTTAGAGCAAGTTTCTGTTGATTTACTCAAAGAAGCAGGTGTGGATCAGCATTTAAATGAATTAGGTTTACCGCATCATGGTATTGAAATTTTAACAGGTGGTGAAAAACATCGTATTGACTTATCTGGTTTAACACAGGGTAAACAAGTTACCGTTTATGGGCAAACTGAAGTAACAAAAGATCTGATGCAAGCACGACGCGAGGCAGATTTAACCACTTTTTATGAAGCACAAAACGTTAAAATTCATGATTTTTATGCGCAACCTTATGTGACTTTTACACAAAATGATCAGCAATATCAGATTCAATGTGATTTTATCGCAGGTTGTGATGGCTATCATGGTGTATGTCGTGCAAGTGTTCCGCAAGATAAAATTAAGACTTTTGAAAAAGTTTATCCATTTGGTTGGCTGGGTATCTTGGCTGATGTTCCTCCTGTTTCTGATGAGTTGATTTATGTACAGTCGGAGCGTGGTTTTGCTTTGTGTAGCATGCGCTCAAATACCCGTAGTCGTTATTATTTGCAAGTACCACTGACAGATCGTGTTGAAGAATGGTCAGATGAGCGTTTTTGGGAAGAGCTTAAAAACCGTTTAGATGCTGAAAGTCGTGAAAACTTGGTGACAGGTCCATCGATTGAAAAGAGTATTGCACCATTACGCAGTTTTGTGACAGAACCAATGCGCTTTGGTCACTTATTTTTGGCTGGTGATGCGGCACATATTGTACCACCGACAGGTGCTAAAGGTTTAAATTTAGCTGCTTCTGATATTGCATATTTATCGAGTGCATTAATTGAATATTATATTAATAATTCTGAGCAAGGTATTATTGAATATTCAGAAAAATGTTTAAAACGAGTGTGGAAAGCAGAACGTTTTTCATGGTGGATGACGCATTTATTACATCGTTTTGAAACTGAAAGTGACTTTGATTTAAAAATTAAACAAGCGGAATTGGCTTATATTTTAGGTTCTGAAGCAGGACAAACCACATTGGCAGAAAACTATGTCGGTTTACCTTATGAAATAAAAAAGTTTGAAAATCTACCCAAAGCTAGCTAAATGCAGGATAAAAAAACCAGAGTTCATCTCTGGTTTTTTTATTATTCTGAACTGAAAATAAGCAAGATGGTAAAATAAGTCAGTCCATGATAAATGGATAAAGTCTTCATTTCTTTGCATAAATCAATTGTCAGTTTAGCAGTGAAATTGTTAGCATAATCAAAATAGTTTTTTAAATGAGTAAGGTATGTCTTCAGGGCAACAGGTATTATTGAAATTAAGAAAAATGATCATTTCTGGTGAGTTAGAGGGGGGCAGTCGAATTGTAGAAATTCCAACGGCTGAACTTTTAAATGTCTCTAGACAACCTGTCCGTATGGCATTTCGTTTGCTTGAACAAGAAGGATTGTTATTAAAAAATCCCACTCGTGGTTATACGGTGCGTGAAATTTCAGAAAATTTAATCCATGATGCTTTAGAAGTACGTGGCGTGTTAGAGGGTTTGGCTGCAAAAAAACTGGCTGAACAAGGCATCACCACAGAACAGCAAGAAAAACTAAAGCATTGTATTGTCGAGATCGAAAAACTATTTGCTGAAAAATCAGAATTTAATGATGATGATATTGAAAAGTACCATAATTTAAATGTCATTTTTCACGATGTTATTATTCAAGCTTCGCAAAATATCGCTTTAATGCAGGCTTTGGCAAAAAATAATCAACTGCCAATGGCTTCGGCTCAAGCACTCACATATGATTCAAATAAACCTTTGTCAGAATACCAACGATTGCATTATGCACATTTACAACATTGCTCCATTTATGATGCATTGCTTCATCGTCAAGCAGGGCGCGCAGAAAGTCTGATGCGTGAGCATAGCAGTGTAGTTTTATTAGGAGAAACAGTACGGGCAATTTTCACAAATCAGGCTGAATGAACTGAATTAAAACATTTTTCGTGATTTTTCATGTCCTATAAAGCATAAAATTTGTCCTAAAATCCACTTTTGCATTTTGGTTTTTATTTTTAGCATAGACAAAATTTAAAATATTCACAGGCAATGATGAAAAGAAAATTACCTTATCTATCAATTTTTAGTAAAATTTTTGGAAAAACTTTATTAACAGGTCAGGCATTATTAGACCAAGCTGTGAAATCATCGACATCAAGTTTTAAAACCCCTGAAATGATCGATCCACGTGTGAATGACAAGTTATATGCATGGTCACATTATGGAATATTTTTTCCATTATTACCTGAACCGCATCGTTATTTAAATATTATGATTTTTATTGGAACGCCTGGTGTTTTGGCATTCGATCACGATCATATTACGCTTGGTGATCCGCGTCAGTCAGCCACTTTATTTTCAAGCACTGCTGCGGTGGAGCAGCATTTATTGAAAGCTTATATTATTCCTCAAGATACGCATATTTCAAATGAAAATCATTTGATTGAACTTGGGCAAGAAGTTTCTATTTCTGGAAAATTACCGCATATTCAACTGAAAGGTCAGTATCATGGGCTTAGTTTTGCATTTGATTTAGATGTGTCTGATCAGGTGTCATGGTTTGTGAAATCACCAATTTATGATCATTTTAGTTTGTTGAGTACGTTTAAAGGCGAATTAAATTATCAAAATAAAACAACACATGCTCAAGGTCTATGTACTTATGAATATGCACGTGCGGTAGGACCATATAGTGTGATGAGTAAGTTGTTACCAGAACAACATAAAATTCCACTGACTTTTTTTACTTATCAAATCATTAATTTAAATGAAACGACACAGTTATTATTAACTAAAGTTGATATTTTAGAGCAGCCAGCAGCTTACACTTTGCATATTCGCCATACAGATCAAAAAGCTGAAGTCTATACCGATGTTGAGTTTAAAGTTATTGATTACGATGCTGAAGTCTATGTCGCACCTGATGGGCACAAAATGCGCTTGCCACGCCGATTTAGTTGGACTGCACGTGATGAAAAACAACAACTTATTTTAAATATTATTGCTGAAATTGATAGTGAATATCGCTATGGGCATGGTCGTGGCTATGCAAGTGCATATCAGTTTAAAGGACAATATTTTGATCGTCATGTAGAAGGACGAGGTTATATTGAATATGTTGATATGCAAGACCAAGCAAGTTTGGATCAATAAAGAATGACATGGTGGATTTGTTGACAATTCATAAATGACTTATTTATCGTCAAAATATAAATGAATTGTCAATAAAATCTGTTCAGTATTCAGATCTGATCATTTAAATAAAAGAGACATTCTTACTGAATGAGTAGTCATCGAGAAATGCTCAATTTTTAAGTGAGTTCTAGCACTAATATTTTACTTTTAGAACGAGAACAACAGGGTGTAAATTGATTATTCATTGCATGTTCTTCATCCGTCATAAATAAGTCTCGATGTTCAGGAATACCTGAAACAACAGATGTGATACAGGTTCCACAAATGCCTTGTTCACAAGAAACAGGGATATTAAAACCATGCTCAATTAAAGCTTGAGTGGCTGTTTGGTGTGCTGCAACTTCAATTTTTTGATCAGAACCCAGTATTTCAATGGTAAATGCTTCATCATTTTGTTGAGTTTGCTTTTGAGCAACAAAATGTTCTTGATGTAATTGCGGTGTTTGCCAATTCATTTGCTGTGCTGTTTCGCGAATAAAATCCATAAAACCATGAGGACCACACACATATAAATGCTTTTTAGCTGAAGGTGTAGCCAATACTTGTTGCAAATTGCATTGAGTTTCGGGCTGATCTTGAATATGAACATGTAGATGTTCTGCAAAATGTGTCGTTAAATTGCCATAAAATGCTAACATTTCATGAGAGCGTACAAAATAATGTAACTCAAATGGAATATTTTGTTGTTTTAATTGATATGCCATAGAGAGGATAGGCGTAATACCAATACCTCCTGCAAATAGCAGGGCGCTTTGAGTTTCTGCATGAATTTCAAAAAAATTACGCGGCTGCCCAATCTTTAAAATATCACCCTCCTGATATTCGTTGTGCATACAGCGTGATCCACCACGTGAATTTTCATCATTTAATACACCAATGACATAGCGATGATTTTCGTGACTACTGTTTGAGAGTGAGTATTGACGAGTTAAACCATTTTTTAAATGTACATCTATATGTGAGCCTGCACTAAAACGAGCTAAAGGGTCATGTGTTGTAGACACCAATTCAAAAGCGCGAATATTTGCTGTAAGTTGATGAATTTTATCAATACGAACGTCCATTTTCGAACTCCTTAAATCACATGAATATTAGGGAATTGGCGTATTGTATTCTTATTTTGCTGAGTTTCTGCTGCAATTAAACGCTCAATGATTTTACGAGATTGAACACCTCCAGCATCAATATTGAGCATTAATAATTTACGATGTGCATTACGTAATATATTTTGTTGTTGTTGCTCTAACATTTCTAAATCTTCTGTAAAAATTTTGCCTTGTCCTTGACGGATTTGTTCAGTCAGGTCTGCGTTATCCGCTTGGAAATTACGTGCCATTCCCCAAAAATACCAATGAGATGTTTCTGTTTCTGGGGTAATAAAATCCACAACAATTGCAGCTACTTTTTTATCTTTTGTTGCGTGATAGCCTCCATGTCCAGCATGCGCGACACCAACTTCAATATGTACATGACTTGGCGCATAAAAATGACAACGTTGCCAACGGTCTACAGGAATATCATCAGCTAAGTGATGACCACGTAAAGCCATTTGCCAAAAAGGTGGGGCAATGACATTTTCCATATAGCGTTCAGTAATGACATGGTCTCCATCAACATGAGTGACTGGTAAAGATTCATCAATTTCTTTTTGTCCAATACTGCTAGAATGAACATAGGTTTCATGAGTCAGATCCATTAAATTATCGATCATTAAACGATAATCACATTGAATATGAAACAATCCTCCGCCATAGCTCCATTCAGGATGATCAGACCATTCTAAATAAGGTAGTTTTGTTTCATCAGCAAGTGAAATATCACCTAACCAAATCCAAATAAAACCAAATTTTTCAATAACAGCATAAGCTTTATTACACGGAAAACCCTGAACACGTTGCGCTGGCATAGACACGACTTTGCCATCGCATCCCATAACTAAACCATGATAACCACAAACTAAATGACCATTTTCTACATAGCCTAAGGATAATGGAGCACCACGATGAGGGCAAAAATCTTCAACAGCGACAACTTTATTTTCATGCCCACGATAAAAAACAATTTTTTCATTACAAATCGTGCGTCCTAAAGGTTTTTCTGTAATGTCTTCAGAACGACAAGCAACATACCATGCATTTTTAATAAACATTGTGACGACTCCTTATCACTAATTGGATCCAATTTAAGATAATTTTCAGATAAGGTCAACTGAATAATAAAAATAATTAAATGATTGTAACTTGATCTATTTTTTGTAATTTATGCTTTATTATAGTGATAGTATTTAATTAATTTTAATTTAAAAAATAATTTATTGTATTTAAATAGGTATATTTTTCTTTATTTTTATAAAATATATTGATTTTTTGGATCCATAAAGTCAGTATAAAAAGGAAGCAGGATGCTTCATAGACATTATTTTTCTTTTAATAAAAAGCAAAATGGTTGGATTATTTGATCTAGGCAATTATGGATAAGGATATGCATAATCACTCAAAGCTCATCATGACTGTGCCTTGTGTATCTTTTCCAAATTCGGAGAGATATATAAATGGAAAGAGATATTGTTGAAGAAATAAACCAAAATAAAATGATGAAGTATCAGTGGTTTATTATCATTATTTGTATTTTTTTAAATATTATTGATGGTTTTGATGTCATGGTCATGGCATTTACTGCACCTTCAGTTTCAGCAGAATGGTCACTTTCAGGCGCTCAAATCGGCTTATTACTGAGTTCGGGTTTATTTGGTATGGCGGCTGGATCAATTTTTTTAGCGCCATTAGCAGACAAAATTGGACGACGTTTATTAATTTTAATATGTTTATTCATTGCAGGAATCAGCATGTTGGCATGTGCTTTTGTGCCAAGCCATAGCACCTTAGCACTTCTTAGATTTATTACAGGTGTCGGAGTCGGTGGTATTTTGGCATGTAGTAATGTTCTTGCAAGTGAATATGCAAATGCCCGTTGGAGAAGTCTAGCCGTCAGTTTAATGTCAACTGGCTATGGAATAGGGGCAACATTTGGTGGAATTTTATCATTAACTTTGATTGAACATTTGGGTTGGCGTAGTATTTTTTTCGCAGGTGGCGTTTCAACTTTAATTATGCTGGGTATCAGTGCTTGGTTGCTGCCTGAATCTTTAGATTATTTACTTGCGAAACGACCTAAACAAGCTTTGGAAAAAATCAATACAATTATTGCACGTATGCAAATCAGTAGACTGACGCATTTACCAACTTATCAAAATCATCAGGGAAAAGAACAAGTAGGGCAAATGACCAAACTGTTTCAAGGACAACAAGGCTTGCAAACTTTATGTTTATGGGGCGCTTTTTTTCTCGTCATGTTCGGTTTTTACTTTGTGATGAGCTGGACGCCAAAAATTCTGATTTCTATGGGAATGTCACCACAACAAGGGGTGAGTACAGGTATTTTAATCAGTGTAGGTGGTATTTTTGGTGCTGCACTGATCGGTTTACTTGCTTCACGAATTAAAATATTTTATGCATTAAGTTTATTTTTAGCTTTAACTGCACTTGGAGTTTTTCTTTTTGTTAGCGTATCAACACAAGTCAATATTGCATTAGCAGTGGGTTTATTACTGGGTATTGTGATTAATGGTTGTGTTGCAGGATTATATTCAATTTCTCCAACCATCTATTCGGCAGATATACGCAGTCGAGGGGTAGGTTATGCTATTGGTTTTGGGCGTTTAGGTGCCATTTTATCACCAACAATAGCAGGGTTATTCCTCGACCAAGGTTTAGCACCTGCAACCTTATATGCTTATTATGGTGTTGTTTTTATTTTCGCTATTTTTCTTGTTTTGGCTTTAGGGAAAATCTTTTACCGCCAAAAAACCAAACCAATCGATGTCAAAGAAATCACCGTTTAGCTTTAAAATAAAGAGTAAAAATCAAAAAAGCAGATACATTTCAATGTGTCTGCTTTAAAATATTGACCAAAATAGCCTAAGTAAATTTTATAAATTTTTATTTACAGCTAAAATTCTCAGCTTTTTCACTATTTCCTTGACCATTATAACGAGCAACTAAAGGATAAAAACATAATGGGCGAGTACGATCGGAAGACCAATTTTGAGGAATTTCAGTATTAATGACACCACTTAAATTTCCTATACCTCGTGCTGTTGCAATAATTTGATCTGGTTTTTCACCATATTCAACCCAACGAACAAGTGCAGTCAGTGCATCAAACTGATCAGTTGCGATTCCTGCTGAAGTATGATTCATTCCTGGAACTCGGAAAAATCTTACAAAGTCTGAGGCTTGAATTGATTTTTCTGAATAAGTAGATGTAATTTTATCATACCAGTTTTGTGTATCATCAACTGAAAAAACACCATCTGAAGCACCATGCACAATGATCATTTTGCCACCTTTATTAAGAATGGTATCTAAATTTAGCTCATTTGGAGGCAGCATAAATGACATCGCACTTTCAGTATAAGTCTGATCCGTATTAAAAAGTTTTGCAAAATCAGTGTCAAAATTATAATTAAAAGCAAATTTTCTAGAATCATCCATCACTGATGGATTTGGTGGAACTTGAAAAATGATACCTACTGCAACGGGATCACGCTGACTGCCAACCGACAAAGAGAATTTCCAACTCGCCCAATTATTACCAATTAACCCAGGATCATACGGTTGTGTTGCATAAAGATGTTCGCCTTTAGCGTTGATTGGTCCTGTATAAATTTTATCAATAACATCAAGCTGTAGCTCGGTTAAACATTGTCCATCACGTTGGTTTGTCTGACATATAGGAACATCTTTAAATATATTAAAAGCTGTACGACAGGCATCTATGTCTTGAACCATGCCATCATCAATTCCATCTAAAGCATCACATTTCGCTAAAATTGAGTCCGCTAACACTTGTCTTTCAGCTAAAGTTAAAGCAGTACTTAAATCATTTTCATCTGTTGCAACGCGACGTAATTGTTGAGCTGTATAAAGTTGAGCTGCTGCGGCACGTGGTAAATGAAATCCTGGTGCATTGGCAACAATACCATCAAATTGGTCTGCAAAGCGAGTTGCTGCAACCATCGCATGACGTCCACCATTTGAAGACCCACCAGCATAAGAGCGATCAGGATATTTTCCATAAGTAAATTTGATTAAATCTTTTGCCATAGGGGTGAGTTTACCCATAGCAGCATAACCATAATTTATACGTGCTTCTGGATCTAAACCAAAAAGTGGATTTTGTGTCGCATTATGCCCAGCATCCGATGAAATAACAGCAAACCCTGTATATAGCGCATTGCTTATAGGACCGCCACTACCAATATTGCCAACAGCATTAACAATATTGCCATCTGTACCACCATTGCCTTGATATAAAAATCTACCATTCCATTGTGTTGGGAGGCGCATTTCAAAACCAATTTGATATGTTTGTCCATCTATAGGGCTAACACGCTGTTCCATATAGCCTTTGATTAGACAATGTTCTGGAATAGGATTATTTCCCACTTTTAATACACCTGTTGCCTGAACTTCAGCATCAGTAATGACGGTTTTATTATATTGATAACGAGTTAGATTTTGACAATCTATTGCCATTTTTGCAGCAACAGCAGGGCTTAATTGTGGAATAGCAATAGGCTGATTTTGGACAGTTTCAGTATTGTCATCATTACACGCCACCAGTGTCATTAAGCAACTTAAAGCCAAAATTTTCTTAGACTTTTTTGATAAATCTGTTCGATTTTTCATGAAATTATTCCTTTGATTCCATATTTTTATTTTTCGCTATTTTTAAGCGAATGATTTGAGCATGCTCAATCGTCTTGAGCATTCATCTCATGGTTTGATACGTTAAATATTAAAAACTATTGAAAATTAAGACATTGAAAACCAAAACCTAGCTGACAAGTACAAGGAAATTAGCCGTCATTCTTGCAACCACTTTTTCGTCTTGCCATGCTGAAGCATCAATATTTAAGATCTTGCGTCCTTGTCGTAAAAATTGGCATTGAACAGTGATTTCCCCTATATGGCAGGGTCTTAAAAAATCCATAGTTAAATTAATGGTTGTTGCTGCACGATTTTCATTGGCACATATTGCAAAAATTCCCATTGCATCATCTAACATCGCACAAATCATTCCTCCTTCAATATGACCACGTGGGTTGGTAAATGCAGATGTTCCCATATATTTCGCTGTAAAAATTTGTTGTTCTATGTCCCAGTTTAGGTCATGCCCACCTAAAGTATGGTGAATAGGAGGAAGTTCTAAATTTTGCAGATCTTGCATATCATGTCCTTATAAAAAATTATTCAAATCATTTACTTAAATTATTAATCCAACTTATTTTTCAAATATTTTTTTATTTAAATTTCCATGTGTAGTCAATATTAAGACGAGTTTCATTTACAGGCTTAATATTGGCTGTTGCTGACATATTATTGTCATAGATGGCATAACGCACTCTTAAACCTAAATTTTTAAATGTTCCACTTGGCACGGTATAGCCAACATCAAAATCAAGTTCGTCTTCTTTTAGATTTGTTCCACCTAAATGTGGCGCATAAATATTTGAGCCTCGTGTATAACGCGTCATAAAGCGTAAGCCTTGTACATAATCTTTAAAATCATATTCATAGCGTAAGCTATAAACTTTTTCTTTAGGATTTAAAAATTCACCCGGCCACGTATCAATCAGCAAACCTGTTTCACCACCCGATAAATACGGAAATGCGGTATCACCATGATGTTGAAATGATCCAACAATAAATTTGTGATTATCACGTTTTAACTCTACATGCGTATGATAAAGGTCATTATCGACTAAACCTGCTTTGGCTTGTCCTTCATCGCGACTACGATAATAATGAAAATAAGTATTTAATTGTGTACGTGGATCTATTTCCCATTTATATAAAAATCCTGTGGTACTTTGTTCATATAAATCATTTACATTAAGATAAAATAAGCCAAGTCTCAGTGCAGAGTTTAGTTGATAAAATCCACCTGTATAATATAAACCATCTGTTTCTGCTGCTTTGAAACGTCCATTTACACCTGAGATTTTAATATTTTCCCAGTTCGTTGAATCACGATGATTCACCTTATTAATATATGCTGCTTGTAGATCTAAATTTTTTATATCTTTAGATTGTAATGAAACACCTTGATATGTCTGTGGTAAAAGCCGGGCAGGTGAGGCAACCAACACGGGATTCATAGGTGTTAATGTTCCGACCTTTAATTCACTTTGGCTGATTTTGGCTTTAGCGGTTAAACCAATTTCACCATAACTCGAAGTCGGCTGATTGGTTTTTAAATCACGGGGTAAATTTCCTGTTCCTGCATCATGGTCATCGGCATAAAGTTTAAAACCTGCTGTTGCCAGTACATCTAAACCAAAACCAACAGTTCCTTCGGTATAACCAGAATTCGCTTTTAAAATAAAACCTTGTGTCCAGTCTTTAGCCGCAGGAAAAGCTGCTTGCTCTTGATAATCACGGTCAAAATAGAAATTACGTGCGGTTAAAGTCACACTGCTTTTATCAATGAAATCATTGGCAAATGTTGAACATGACAAAAGTGCAGCACAGCTTATAGAGAGTTTTTTCATTGCATTTCATCCTGAAATGTTTATGTTTTTAATTTTTGGCAATACGCTCCCGTACTGCCTTGTGGTGAAAACTTGGCAAACTATTGTTTAAATCTAGTTTTTTAAATCGAAAATTTTATTTTGGTTTTGAGTTATTTTCCAAGTAACTCACGAGCAACGATTTCTTTCATAATTTCATTGCTGCCGCCATATATCTTTTGCACACGCGCATCTACAAAAAAACGTGAAATTGGATATTCTTGCATATAGCCATAACCACCAAAAAGTTGTAAAAGCTGATCCATAATTTCGCATTGAGTATCAGTAATAAAACATTTTAGAGCAGCAACTTGCGTGACGTTCAGTTGTTTTTGATGGTATAAATCGGCACATTGTTTGACAAATGCCTGAGCAGCATTGGCTTTAATCTGGGCTTGAGCAAGAACAAATCGTGTATTTTGCATTTGACTTAAATATTGCCCAAAAGCTTTTCGCTCTTTTACATATTGAGTTGTAATCTGAATCGCACCTAAAATTGCCCCTAAAGCCATCATAGAAATACTTAACCTTTCACGTGGTAATTCTTGCATAAGATAAGTAAAGCCTTGACCTTCTTGCCCCAAGAGTTGATCCTGAGGAACACGCACTTGATCAAAAAAAAGTTCTGCGGTGTCTTGAGCATGCAAGCCTATTTTTTTGAGTAAACGACCTTTTTTGACCCCCTCTAGATGAGCATCGACCAATAAAATAGACATTCCTTTTGCCCGCGCATGCGGATCAGTTTTAGCCACTAATACAATTAAATCTGCATGTTGACCATTAGAAATAAAGGTTTTAGAACCATCAACACAATAATAATCATCTTTTAAAATGGCTTGAGTTCGAATGGCTTGTAAATCTGATCCAGCATTGGCTTCTGTCATGGCAATTGCTGTAACGACTTCGCCAGATACCATTTTGGGTAACCAGTATTTTTTTTGGGCTTCTGTCCCAATATTTTGAATATAAGGTGAAACCAATTCACTTTGCCCACCCATTGCCACAGCCAAAGAAGTGAAACCTGCTTGTGCTGTTTCTTGTACTAACATCAGTGAATAATGTACTGGTGCGCCATATCCACCATATTCTTCAGCGACATCAACACATAAAAAACCATTTTCACCTAATTGATGCCATAACTCGCGTGGAATGAGTCCATTTTCTTCCCAAGATTCATAAAAAGGCGCAACATATTCTGCTAAAAAACGCTTAAAATTATCTCGAAATAACTCAAATTCATGATCAATTTGCATACTTAAATTCCCACCTAAATTCCCAAGATTCAAAAAATAAGACAAAAAAAATCCTGACAGCATAAATTTAAATATGCTGTTTTTACTCAGGTTTTTTGTTTAAGGTTTTAATTTTTCAGCACAGGAACACGGATAATTAAAGGATTATCTGTTTGTTTTGAATAAAGTTCTTCAATCAATGCCTGACGTCTTTTTAAAATGTTACTTTGGTTTAAATTGCCTTTGTCCGTAATTTCACCTGCATCTAACTGCGGTGCTTGTAACATAAGCGATAACATTGAAACGGTATTTGAACTTCCAGTTGCATCTTTATTAAATTCCATCAGAAATTTTTTAAACCATTCATGCACTTTAGGATGCGTTAAGATTTCAGTGGCTGTGCTATTTTGATTCAGACCTGCAAGTTCGGCACATGCATCAAGTTTTGCAAAAATCAGAAAACCTAAAGCATTTAAATTTGAACCCGTAATACACACATCTTGGATCAGTTGATTACCCTGAATCAGCACTTTATTACGAAGTGTGCCTACATTAACAAATGTGCCTGTATTTAATTTAAAGTCTTCGGCAATACGTCCATCATACATTAACCCCAGTTCTGGACGCTTTGGATCGACCAAACGTACAGCATCGCCTGTACGATAATAGCCTTCTTCATCAAAAATATTGGCTTGTTGATCTGCTGCTAAACGCCAATAACCACGCATGACATTTTTACCACGTACACAAAATTCTAATTTATCACCAATAGGAGAGAGTTTAATTTCACAGCCCGGCGCAGGATAACCAATAAACCCAGCCATCACTTTAGGACCTGTTGAAAATGAACACGAAGGTGCAGTTTCTGTCATGCCTAAACCTGACATAATACGAATACGCTCACCACAATGCTGCTGTGCAATACGATCTAATCTCTTCCAACCTGCATCTGATAATGCAGCACCTGCAAAAAATAAGATTTTAACTTTGGCAAAAAAATGTTCTCGTAATTCAGCATCATTTTCCAACGCTACGGTGAGTTCTTCCCAGCCTTTTGGTACATTCAAATACACTGTTGGAGAAATTTCTTTTAAGTTACGAATGGTTTCATCAAACTTGCCTGCAACAGGCTTACCATCATCAATATAAATGGTTCCGCCATTATATAGTGCAATACCGACATTATGGCTGCCACCAAAAGTATGATGCCACGACAACCAATCTAATAAAACAGGTGGAGTGTCTGCAAATTCAGGAAAGGTTTGTAAAATCATTTGTTGATTTACACATAACATTAAGTGTGTTGTAGGTACTGCTTTGGGTAGTTTTGTTGAGCCTGAAGTAAATAAAAACTTTGCAATTTGATGTTCGTCTAAACTTTCATAATGCGCTTTAACATTATGAACAGGCGTGTCTAATAAACTTTGAAATGCAGTACATCGTTGTTCACCTAACATGCCTGAACATGTAATCACCTCAATATCTGAACTCGCACAGCTTTGAATCGCATGAGCAAAAGCATGTCCATCATTTGCAAAAATCAACCCCGGTGTAAGGACATCAAAAACATGTTTTAATTTGCTAAAATCTTGCGAAATTAATGAATAAGCAGGGGAAATTGCTGAAAATGGAACACCTGCAAACATCGCAGCCATTGATAAAAGTAAATGTTCTAGATCATTTCCCGACAAAATAACCAATGGTCGTTCTGCTGATAAATTGCCACGATTATGTAATGCTTGTGCAATATGCCACGCTTTTTGCACGGTATCTGCATAACTGAGTTTGACCCATTCTCCCTGTATATTACGTTTGGCTGCAAATAAATGATCTGGCTGAGTTTGAGCAAAATGTAATAAACGGTCTGTAAGCTTCTGAGGATAATCTTGAAGTTGCTCTTTGGGTGAAATATAAAGTGTTTGATTTTGATAATGAAAATTAATTTCATGCCCACCGAGTTTTACAAAACGTTCTACATCATTATGCGCTGCGTGGGCTTGGACTGCATTCAATTGCGCCATTGTTCACTCCATGTCATTTATTTTGAAATTTTCAAAAAAGTTCTATCTATTTAATCTATTATTTCAATATTTTCAGATTGAGTAAGCCAAGTACAAACTTGATTTGACTTACTCAAATTTTCAATCTTTACCAACAAACATTTTAAATGGGATAATGTCGGGGCGTTGTTTGTAAAGTGATCCAGCGCAATTCAGTAAATTCTGGAATAGACGCTTTACTACCAAAACGACCATAACCACTTTGTTTGACTCCACCAAAAGGCATTTGTGCTTCATCATGCACAGTTGCACCATTAATGTGACAAATCCCTGATTCGATTTGTTTTGCAACATCAAAAGCTTGTGAAATATTTTCACTAAAGACAGCAGAGGAAAGTCCAAACTCGCTATCATTTGCCAATTGAATCGCTTCTTCGAGTGTATGAAAACGCTGAATTGTGCAGACAGGAGCAAATGTTTCTTCTGCATAAATCTGCATATTTGGCTGTACATCAACCACGATGGTCGGTTGCATGACAGTACCTTGAATCTGAATACCTAAAGGTAGTTTTGCACCTTTGCTGGTTGCATCATCTAACATCTTTTGAATACGTTGCGCAGCACGTTCACTTTCCAAAACACCTAAGGGAAATGCCGAATCTGTCGGATTTCCAGCAGTAATATTTTTGGTTTTTTCAATTAATTTTTCAATAAATTGATCGGCAATTTGAGCATCAACCAAAACTCGCTCAGTTGACATGCAAATTTGCCCTTGATTGAAAAAAGCACCGAATGCAATCGCATTAACAGCATTTTCAATATTGGCTTGATCAAGTACCAAAACTGGTGCTTTACCACCTAATTCAAGCAATACAGGTTTTAAACTCTTTGCAGCAGTTTCTGCAATAATTTTTCCTACACGTGTTGAACCCGTAAAATTAATACGCTTACTGAGTGGATGTGATACAAGTCTCTCAACAATATGTGCAGCATCTTCACCTGCATGGGTAATAATATTGACAACACCATCGCCTAAACCTGCTTCATTCAATATTTCACCAATTAAGCGGTGTGTCGCAGGGCATGCCTCCGACGCTTTAAGGACGACTGTATTTCCACATGCTAAAGGCATTGCTATAGCACGAGTGGCTAAAATGATCGGTGCATTCCACGGTGCCATACCGACAATAACACCACATGGAACTCTGACTCCCATTGCCATATTGCCAGGGACATCCGAAGGAATCAGACTGCCATCAATTTGTGTGGTCATTGCCGCAGCTTCACGCAGCATATTTGCAGCCAAATGGACATTGAAACCATACCATGTTGCTGTAGAGCCAGTTTCACGCATACCAATCTGAATAAATGCTTCGGTTTTTGCATCCATTAGATCGGCAGCCTTCAATAATTTAAGACGACGATCTGTTGGAGAAAGTTTTGACCAAGTTTGAAAAGCCCGATGAGCAGATTCAATCGCTTGATCTACATCTTCAATGGTTGCTGCCGCAGCAGTTGAAGCAATAGAGCCATCAATTGGGCTAATGCGATCAAAAGTTTTACCCGAACTTGCATTTAAAGATTGACCGTTAATGAGTAACTGTACATTTTGCATGGTATGTTTCCTTACATGTCCATTTAGATGAATAAATTAGCCTGTACGTTTATAGCTTTGTAAGCCTGGCTTGATTGATTTTTCATCTAAAAATTGTTTTAAACCTTCTTGACGACCGCCTTCATTATCACGATGAATACATTGATCTAATTTGGCATATAAATAGTCTTCGTTTTGATCCCATGTCAATTCACGGCAACGTTTAAAGCCATTTTTTGCTGTACGCAAGACAACAGGATTTTTTTCTAAAAGTGTATTTGCTAATTCAGTAACTTCATCTTTTAACTGTGAAAGCGGAACACTTTTGTTGATTAATCCCATATTTTCGGCTTCTTTACCACCAAAAGTTTTACCCGTCATAATGTAATACAAAGAAGTACGATGTCCTACAGTATCCGCCATTGCTTTACTGACTAAGTTGCCCGGTGGAATACCCCAGTTAATTTCTGATAGACCAAAAGTTGCTTCATCGGCTGCGATCGCTAAATCACATGCAACTAAAGGCGAGAAACCACCACCAAAACACCAACCATTTACCATCGCAATCGTTGGTTTTGAATACATGCGTAGCAATTGCCACTGCCAACGACATGAATCACGACGAATACGTTCTTGGAAAATTTCTGGTTGTTCATCAACCTCACGGAAATATTCTTTTAAATCCATTCCTGCAGTCCATGAATCTCCTGCGCCTGTCAGCACTAAAACCCGTGCATCACCATCAAGTTCTAAAACCTCAAGTACATCAATCATATCTTTATTGAGTTGCGGGCTCATTGCATTTTTCTTTTCTGGACGATTAAACGTCACCCAAGCAATGCCTGACTCAACTTTTACATCTACAGTTTTCCAACGATTCTCATAGCTCATAGTGCATATTCCATTTGCGAAGTTTGATTTGATGTAAATCAATTTAATATCAGTTTTACTTACATTCAAGTGTTTTTTGAAAATATTTTCATTTTTATTTTAATCTATTGTATTTTATAATTATTTTAAATATTTATTAATTTAATCAAAAAAAACATTTGATTTTTTTGTAAGTTTATCTGATATTTTACTGGTTGTTTTTCATGCGAGAGAAATAACTCTAAAAAATATATTTGGTTCAGAACAAGGAAAATAGTGATGGATACAATAAAAGGCTACTCAGGAAGAGTCGTCACAACACTAGCACTCTGCTTTGCCATAGCAGTATTTGAAGGCTTCGATTTACAGTCGATGGGCGTTGCTGCACCGCGTATGCGTGCTGAATTTGGACTAGATAATGCCCAAATGGCGTGGGCATTTAGTGCTGCAACCTTAGGAACTTTGCCTGGTGCTTTATTGGGTGGTCGAATCGCAGACAAAATTGGTCGTAAAAAAGTCTTGATTTTCAGTATCTTATTGTTTGGCATTATGTCGTTACTGACAGCTTTTGCAAATAACTATAATTTATTGATTATTATCCGTTTTTTAACAGGCTTGGGCATGGGTGGTGCATTACCCATGATGATCACTTTAACTTCAGAAGCAGTTTCAGATCAACACAAAGGCACTGCTGTAAGTATTATGTATAGCGGTATTCCATTTGGTGGCATGTTAACTTCATTTGTAGCAATGGCGCTTGCAGGTGACAGTGAATGGCGTCATATTTTCTATATTGGCGGTTTAGCTCCAATTTTATTGATTCCGTTATTACTTAAATATTTACCCGAATCAAAAGTATATTTGGCACAGCATCACAAACCAAGTACGCCTTATTGGGAGGTTTTATTTGCCAAAGAACGCCGTTTTTCAACCTTGCAACTTTGGGTGAGTTTTTTCTGTACGCTCGTAGTTTTATACTTCTTACTCAATTGGTTACCGCTATTAATGGGCGCACAAGGTCTAAATAAAACCGAAGCCAATTATGTACAAATCGGCTATAACATCGGAGGAATATTTGGTTCTATTTTAATGGGTATGATGTTAGATAAACTGAAAATGAGTTCTGTGATTAAATTTATTTATGTCGGGATCTTATTTTCTTTGTGTTGTTTAGCGATTTCACCAACGGTTGCTTTGTTGGCACTGTCTGCTGTCGGTTGTGGTTTATTTATTGTCGGTGGACAATCTGCATTATATGGTTTAGCTGCAATGTTCTATCCAACCGCAATGCGTGGTACGGGTGTAGGTGCTGCGGTAGCAATAGGGCGAATAGGGTCTTTTGCAGGTCCATTATTAGCAGGTTTATTGTTATCTTTCGGCTCAAGTTCTACCATGGTCATTGGTTCAAGTATTCCAATCATTTTGATTGCCGCAATCGCTGCATTACTGCTGGTTAGACGTAAAAATCAAACGGTTACGCCTGTGCTAAAAACCTCAAATTAATTGACGTTTTAAGAAGTATGATTTTCGCATCATACTTCTTATACTTATTGAATAGAACTTAGAATTGGAATTTTACGTGAATCAACACAACTTAAATGCACCTAAACTCAGCTATATGTTGGCACGTGTAGATCGTATTATCAGCAAACAATTGACTGAGCAGCTTAAACCTTTAAATATCAGTTTACCGCAGTACACCGCACTTTCAGTTTTAGCTGCAAAAAAAGGTTTATCCAATGCAAAATTAGCTGAAAAATCGTTTATTAAGCCACAATCTGCAAATAAAATTTTACAAGATCTTGAAAGTACAGGATGGATTGAAAAGCATTCAGACCCAACGCATGGACGCCGTATTTTAATTCAACTCACAGCTTCAGGTTGGGATAAATTAGCGGAATGTAACCAAGTGGTCGAATTATTAGAACAAAAAATGTTAAACAATATTGATATTAATTTAGCCTATCTGATTCGAAATAACTTAGAGTTAATGGTCAATAATTTAAAAGATTAAAGTTGATTGATGTGGTAATAAGATTATGTATTATTTAAATTTATTGGGTAATAAAAATATAAACCGTATATCAATACACGGTTTATAATGAACGCGTTTTATACAGTTATTTACTGAACTACTGAACTTTTGCAGGGAAGCCGTCTTCTGCTAAAGCTGCGGTCACTTTGTCTAAGCTTTCAGATGTTTCAACAGTCACAATTTTTGTTGCTAAATCAATATCAACTTTTGCATTCGCATCGACATCTTGAATTGTTGCAGTAACACCACGCGCACAGCCACCGCATGTCATATTTTCAATCAATAATTTCATGGTTATTCTCCAACAGAAATTGTATTGGTTTAAATTTTAAACCTTATCATCATGGTAAGGTCAAGCGTGTTGTAGAAAAATAATAAATACCAAAAAAATTCTTGACCTTCCCATGATGTCAATCTGTATGCTGAACTCAGAATATTGAAATCGTTGGAGGTCATCATGAGCTCACAAAATACAGTTTCCACGCAATACCAAGAAACCCTGTCAATCGAAGGAATGACATGTGCTTCATGCGTGGGACGTGTAGAAAAAGCCTTAAAAAAAGTGGATGGCGTAGCAAGTGCAGCGGTAAACCTTGCCACTGAAAAGGCAGTCATTACATCTTCACAACCGATTGACCGAAATACTTTGGTCAAAGCAGTTGAACGCGCAGGTTATGATGTACCTAAAGCACAACCTATAGAGCTTATTATTGATGGAATGACCTGTGCATCGTGTGTCGCACGTGTAGAAAAAGCACTGAAAAAAGTTCAAGGTGTACAACAAGCTAATGTCAATTTGGCAACTGAACAGGCTTGGATTCAAGCAGATGGTGGTGTTTCTAGTGGTGACTTGATTCAAGCTGTAAAAAAAGCAGGCTATGATGCAAAACTGCTTGAGCAGGACAACAACCAACAACAAGATAAAAAAGAAACTGAACTGCACCAACTGAAACGAGATTTAATTATTTCGTTAATTTTGGCTGTGCCTGTTTTTATTTTGGAAATGGGCGCACACATGATCCCATCTTTCCATATGTGGATCATGCATAACATTGGGCAATATAACAACTGGCTCATTCAGTTTGTATTAACGACTTTAGTGTTGATTTTCCCTGGTCGTCGTTTCTATGAAAAAGGGATTCCTGCTTTATTTAGACTTGCACCCGATATGAACTCGCTGGTGGCAGTAGGTACCTTAGCTGCTTATAGCTTTTCCTTAGTCGCAACATTTATTCCTGACGTATTACCGCAAGGCACAGTTCACGTCTATTTTGAGGCTGCTGCTGTTATTGTCAGTTTGATTTTACTTGGACGTTATTTTGAGGCAAAAGCCAAAGGACGTACTTCACAAGCCATTCAACATTTAGTCGGAATGCAAGCCAAAACAGCACGTATTCATCGAGATGGGCAAGTGCTTGAAGTTCCAGTGGTTGAGGTCACAACAGATACCATTGTTGAAATTCGTCCAGGTGAACGTGTACCTGTAGATGGTGAAGTGGTTGAAGGTCATAGTTATATCGATGAAGCCATGATCACAGGTGAGCCGATTCCTGTAGAAAAGACGCTAGGTCATCCAGTGGTTGGTGGAACAATCAACCAAAATGGGACTTTAAATATTCGCGCTACTGCAATTGGCGAATCGACTGTACTCGCACAAATTATTCGTATGGTCGAGCAAGCACAAGGTTCAAAACTGCCTATTCAAGCCTTGGTGGATAAAGTCACCATGTGGTTTGTACCTGCGGTGATGTTTTTAGCACTAGTCACCTTCATCATCTGGTTTATTTTTGGTCCTGAACCTGCTTTAACCTTTAGTTTGGTCAATGCCGTTGCGGTTTTGATTATTGCTTGTCCTTGTGCAATGGGTTTGGCAACACCAACTTCAATTATGGTCGGTACAGGTCGTGGCGCTGAAATGGGAATTTTATTCCGTAAAGGCGAAGCACTCCAGTTATTGCAAGAAGTCAAAGTTGTTGCAGTGGATAAAACAGGAACCTTAACCGAAGGCAAACCGACTTTAACAGACTTTCATGTGCAAGATGGTTTTGAGCGTGATCAGGTTCTGCAAATCGTTGCCTCTGTCGAAGCAAAATCGGAACATCCTATTGCCTTGGCGATTGTCAAAGCGGCTGAAGATGAAAATATCGAATTCTTGCCTGTGACTGCATTTGACTCGGTGACAGGTTCAGGAATTAAAGCTGAAGTTGATGGGCAAGCGGTTCAAATCGGTGCTGACCGTTATATGCATGAGATTGGTGTAAATGTCAGCGCGTTTGAACAAGAGGCTGCGCGTTTAGGCAATGAGGGGAAAACCCCAATTTATGTGGCGATTGGACAAAAATTAGCGGCAATTGTCGCAGTCGCTGACCCAATTAAACCATCAACATTTGCTGCAATTGATGCTTTGCATCAGTTAGGTTTAAAAGTCACCATGATTACAGGCGATAACCGACATACTGCACATGCAATCGCAACTCGCTTAGGCATTGACCAAGTGGAAGCGGAAGTTTTACCTGAAGGTAAAGTGGACGTTGTGCAACAATTACAGCAAAAATATGGTCGTGTGGCTTTTGTTGGTGATGGTATCAATGATGCACCAGCATTGGCAAAATCAGATGTGGGTATTGCCATTGGTACAGGAACAGATGTCGCAATTGAAGCAGCGGAAGTGGTCTTAATGTCAGGTAATTTACAAGGTGTGCCAAATGCGATTGCCTTAAGTAAAGCAACGATACGCAATATTCATCAAAACTTATTTTGGGCATTTATTTATAATATCGCCTTGATTCCAATCGCCGCAGGCGTGTTGTATCCAGCATTTGGTATTTTGTTATCTCCTGTATTTGCTGCGGGTGCGATGGCATTGTCTTCTGTATTTGTGTTAGGCAATGCTTTACGCTTAAAATATTTTCATGCAATCAAATTTGAATCATCGCATTGAATCATGAAGAAAAATGACATGAGGCATACTTTGCGCTGATGTCATTTTTTTCAGTAGAGGGCACTGAAATGAATATAGGTCAAATCTCAAAACAGACAGGGATTTCAAGTAAAATGATTCGCTATTATGAGCAAATTGGTTTATTGGACTTAGCCAAACGTTCTGCTTCAGGTTATCGGATTTATTCTGAGCAAGATTTAAAAACGCTCAACTTTTTAAAACACGCGCGTGATCTAGGTTTTTCTTCTGAACAGATGAAAGAATTACTATCTTTGTGGAAAAATACCGAGAGACAAAGTGCAGAAGTGAAACAATTGACTTTAAAACATATTGATGTGTTAAATCAGAAAATTGCTCAGCTACAAAGTATGGTGAATTTATTACAAGCCTCTGCAAACCATTGCACAGGAGATCATCAAGCCAATTGTACAATTTTAGAAAATATTGAATTTGGTTGTTTACATGACAATCATGACAATGTCATAGCCGATCAGAAAATTTCTTCTGTATAAATACTAGAATATTTATATAAAATATACGCTTGTTTTTTGCATGATATATTTGGATTTTTATATGAAAAAACTGGCTTATCTGGTCTGTATTCCCATGTTTTTATGGGGTTGCCAAACAGGGCAAACTCAACCACAGAACCCGATTCAAGGGATTGATTTAAAGCAACCCGAAGCAAAGGTTTTATGTGATCAATATATCTGTGCCAATGCCGAAGGTCTATCTAAAGTACTGACCGAAAAATATTTAGGGCAAGCGCAGGCGGAGCGTGTTTTTTCACAAGTTCAGTTGAATCAGACACAGTTTACATTTGCCAATGGTATTTTCTGTGATACCCAAGCCAAACGCTGTCATGTAGATCGTTATTTTGATGCGAATGGAAAACGTAGTGCAGTTGCACCAAACTATACTCAAGCTTTATTTGGTCAATAACACACAAAAATTCCCTACAATGTGATCATTCCACCTCAGAAAATCGGTGTTTTCCTATACATTGCATCGCAATGGCATTGATTTTCTTTGCGTCCAATTGCAAGTTTTGCCATTTGCACATTTGTTGAATCATCCATTCAAAATCATTACTTTGGGGTGGATGTTGTGTACCAAAAGAGCGAATAATCTTTTGAATTTTATGAAAATGCGCAACATGAACCCAATCGGAGCAATTAAACTGAATAATCTGACGCTGTTCTAATAAGTCCCATATCTCATCTAAATGTTCAAGTTGATCAAAATCTTGTTGTGCCTGTTGAATTGCCGTGCTGAGTGCATTGAGCGTATTGGGATAAAGTTCTGCCCATTCTGAGCTTGTTGCTAAAACTTTATCAGCAACCTCAGGAATAATCTGTTGCGCTGAAGCAATAACCTGACTATAGCCCTGAATCTGAGCCTGTACATTCCACGGTTCACCGACACAAAAACCATCAATGATTTGTTTGGACATGGCTTCCACCATATAAGGCGGTGGCAAAGTGTTAAATGGATAATTTTTGGCAAGATTTTCATCGACAAGTGCAAACCATTCTCTGAGCGCATAATGATGAATTGAATGTTTAAATACATGGGCAAGCTGTAAGGCATGTCCATTTTGAATTGCAGCAATGACTTTGCTGGCGGCACTTTGTGGACTGTCTTGTGCGCTGATCTTGCATTGATAACACAGATGTTGACTCAGACTGATATATGCCTGATTGCGACTGAGCAACAAAGAGGTCTGTAAGGGAATGCCCAATTGATCATCCCCAATTGCAGCAGCAGGCAACATGGCGGACAGACAATGTGCTGCATCCAAAATACCAAATGCCAAGCGATCACGTAAACTCGCCCAAGATGCCTCTTTGACCAAAGTGACATTTAAACCGACATCATGAAAATAACCCTGATGTTCTGCCCATAACAATGCAATACAGTCCAACAAAGGAATATAACCAATCTGTAATTCTGTTTTTTCTAGGTGCGCAATATGATTCATGGTTCGTCCTTCAGTTGACCTTGCAATAAGGCTTGGGCATCAATCAGTCTGCGCGACATTTCGCCCATGGTCATACGGTGACTCATGGCATTTTTACGCAACAGGGCAAAGGCACTTTCTTCATTAAGATGATGCAACTTCATCAGTAAAACTTTTGCTTTATCAATATCTTTACGGTCAGCGAGTTTGGTTTTGGTGTCTTTGAGGTCATTTGCCAATTTCTGATGTTTTTTAAATTGTTCAATGGAAATTTCCAAAATGGCTTCAAGTTTACTGGGATCAATCCCATCAATAATATAGGCGGTAATGCCTGCATCAATTGCATTTTTAATGGTGTCTTTTTGACTGTTTTTGGTAAATAAAACTGTGGGCAAATCGAACTGACTGACACAATTTTCAATCAAGTCGCGGTGTGGATTGTCCATATCCAATAAAATAATATCTGCCTGTAATTGTTTTAAGGGCGTTAGATTGACATGATCAATGCTCAGACATGCCACTACATCGAAGTCATGTTCACGCAAGGATTGTTCAATCAAATGTGCACGCGCCAAATCATCATCGATCAGCGCAATTTTGAGTTTAGGCATGGGTTTTTCTACACAGATGTGCAACTTTTCAGAAAATTTGTAAGCAAAATAAATGCCAATATACCATTCATTACTTTTTTCAAAGGTGAGAACTCTTTTTGCTAAAACATACCTAAAGATATTCACAAAAATCAACGCTTCTATTGACCCTGACCTAATGCTTTAAAAAGATTGCATAAGTTCAATGCTTATTTGATTAAGACAAGACTGCACCAATTTCGTACATTCAGCACATCAACAATGCAGTTTAGTTTTGAGACCATTTTAATATTTTCCTTATAAAATAAATGTAAAATTTTAATTTCATATGAATAAAATAATAAATTTCAGTGCTTTATGTTGTTTTTTAAAATATTGGCATAGTCATTGCTTTATCTTCCATGAGTCAAAGACGACTCCAATAAAATTTGTAAGACGGCCAACGATGTCCGCTCTGATCGCTTCAGTCATCTGTTTATTCAGTGACTGCAAAAACACGCTCAGTTCAGTCAGGAGAAGGTTATGTCTTCAAATTTAGAAGCAAAAAAAGCAACAAAAATCAGTCTTTTTAGTTTTAGCAGCGCAGCAATGAGAGCCTTCCATATGAGTTGGCTCGCGTTTTTTGTCTGTTTCTTTGCATGGTTTGCCTGTGCGCCACTCATGCCTGTGATCGCAGGGGAATTTCATCTCACTAAAGATCAGATTGCCAATATCAACATTGCTGCCGTCGCCATTACCATTTTGGTTCGTTTAATGGTTGGACCGCTGTGTGATAAATACGGTCCACGTAAAACCTACACTGCATTATTGATCATTGGCAGTATTCCTGTTTTTGGTGTGGCATGCGCCAATAGTTATGAATCTTTTCTCTTTTTTCGCTTATTGATCGGGGCAATTGGGGCGAGTTTTGTGATTACCCAATACCACACAAGCATCATGTTTGCACCGAATGTTGTTGGAACGGCAAATGCCACCACAGCAGGTTGGGGCAATGCAGGTGGTGGTGCCACACAAGCTTTAATGCCGCTAATGCTCAGTGCTTTGGTGATGTTTGGTGTTGAACAAGCCATGGGGTGGCGAGTGGCGCTAATTGTTCCGGGTGTGATGATGCTGATTGTGGGGGCAATGTATTGGAAATTTACCCAAGACTGTCCACAAGGTGACTTTAAGGAACTTCGTGCGCAAGGAATCAGTGTCGGAAGTGATAAAAAAGGTGGTCTTGCGATTTTAAAACACGCCGCTAAAAACTACCGTGTATGGATTTTATTTGGTGCGTATGCAGCGTGTTTCGGGATTGAAATCTTTATTCATAACATCGTGGCAATGTACTACGTCGAGCATTTCAGCTTTGGTTTAAAAGAAGCAGGTATGGCAGCAGGGATCTTCGGTTTACTTGCACTATTCGCCCGTGCTTTAGGTGGGATTGTTTCAGACAAAGTGGCAACCAAAAAAGGCTTGGATGGTCGTACTAAAGTCTTGTTTGCCATGATTTTAATGGAAGGTTTATTCCTCATCGTATTCTCACAAATGAATACAGCCATCTACGCCATTCTTGCAATGACTGTATTTGCTTTATTTACCCACATGGCATGTGGCGCAACCTATGCACTTGTGCCATTCATTGACCGTGATGCTTTGGGCGGTGTAGCAGGCATCATCGGTGCAGGCGGTAACGTCGGCGCAGTCGCAGCGGGGTTCTTACTCAAAGGCATGTTGGACATTCAAACGACATTGATGGTACTTGGCGGCTTGGTGGTGATAGCAGCAAGTTTTGTGTTGATGATTCGTTTCTCCGTTGAGCATAAAGAGAAAGAACAAAAGTTATTTGAAGCTGCGGTACTTGAGCGCCAAAGCCTTGAGCAAGAAGCCATCAGCCTGAAAAATAGCGTTTAACCACAACAATAACAACAAAATTTGAGGAGAATTGCAATGAAACTAGTCATGATTGGTCACGGAATGGTCGGACACAAATTCATTGAATCTGTATTAGAGCATGCAGGTGATGAAGTTGAAATTACCATCTTGGCAGAAGAACCCCGTTTAGCCTATGACCGTGTGCATTTGACTGAATATTTCACAGGTAAATCGGCAAAAGACTTAACCCTGTGTCGCTCAGACTTTGCCGATGCCTATGGGATTGATCTGCGTTTAAGCACCAAAGCAACAGCGATTGATACAGTCAATAAGTTGATCACCACCAATCACGGCGATGTAATCAGCTATGACAAACTCATTCTTGCCACAGGTTCTTATGCGTTTGTACCACCGATTCCGGGCAATGATCGTCAGAATTGTTTTGTGTACCGCACCATTGAAGACCTGGATGCACTCAAAAAAGCGAGTTTAAATGCCAAAACAGGTGTGGTCATCGGTGGCGGTCTGCTTGGTTTAGAAGCGGCGAAAGCTTTACGTGATTTGGATTTAGAAACCCATGTCGTTGAATTTGCACCACGGTTAATGGCGGTACAAATTGATGATTTAGGTGGAAAGGTTTTACGTTCGAAAATTGAAAATTTGGGGGTAAAAGTTCACACCCAAAAAGCAACCTCTTCAATTGAAGATGGGGTAAATGCCACGCATGTGATGAAGTTTGCGGATGGTTCTGAACTTGAAACCGATATTGTCTTATTCTCCGCAGGGATTCGCCCACGTGATGAACTCGCACGTCAAAGCGGTTTAGCTATTGGTGAGCGTGGCGGGATCATCATCAATGATTATTGCCAAACGTCTGATGCAGACATTTATGCGATTGGTGAATGTGCATTATGGCAAAATAAAATCTATGGCTTGGTTGCACCGGGCTATGATATGGCACGGATTGCGGCAAAACATGTACTGCAACAAAGCTGTAACGCGTTTGCAGGCGCAGACATGAGCACCAAACTCAAGCTGATGGGTGTTGACGTTGCCTCAGTAGGTGATGCACATGCCATGACCCCAAATGCACTGAGCTATTTCTATGCTGATGAAGACACGATGGTGTATAAAAAAATCGTGATCAATGCAGAAAAAACCAAGCTACTTGGTGCCGTGTTGGTCGGTTGTGCTAAAGAATATAACGACTTATTGCAAATGATGCTGAATGGATTGGACGTTCCCGAAAATCCTGAAAGTTTAATCATGCCCGGCTATGCACTATCATCGGCAAAATCAGGCGGCAGCGGTGTAGACCTACTGCCTGACAGTGCCACCATTTGCTCATGTAATAACGTGTCTAAAGCCGATATTTGTTCAGCAATTGCGGATGGTTCAACTTCTTTAGGCGCACTGAAAAAATGCACCAAAGCAGCAACCGCATGTGGAGGTTGTGCACCATTAGTGACTCAGGTTTTAAAATCAGAATTACAACGACAAGGGGTGACGGTCAATAATCATCTTTGTGAGCACTTTGCTTATTCACGCCAAGAGTTGTATCACTTGGTACGTGTCAATGAAATCAAGACTTTTGATGATCTCATTCAACAGCATGGGCATGGTTTAGGTTGCGATATTTGTAAACCAACGGCTGCAAATATTCTCGCTTCCTGTTGGAATGACTTTGTGCTGAAACCAAGCCATGCAGGGCTTCAAGACAGTAATGACTACTATCTTGGCAATATTCAAAAAGATGGTTCTTATTCGGTTGTACCGCGTATGGCAGGCGGTGAAGTCACCCCTGATGGTTTGATTGCAATCGGTCAAATTGCCAAAGAATATGGTTTGTATACCAAACTCACAGGTGGTCAGCGTGTGGATATGTTTGGCGCACAATTGCATCAATTGCCTGAAATTTGGAAAAAACTGATTGATGCAGGCTTTGAATCAGGTCATGCCTACGGTAAATCATTACGTACAGTCAAATCCTGTGTCGGTAGTACATGGTGCCGCTATGGTGTGGATGATTCTGTCGGTTTAGCCATTTTCCTTGAAAATCGCTACAAGGGTTTACGTTCACCGCATAAACTCAAAATGGCAGTTTCAGGCTGTACCCGTGAATGCGCCGAAGCGCAAAGTAAAGATGTTGGTGTGATTGCCACTGAAAAGGGTTGGAATTTATATGTTTGCGGTAATGGTGGTATGAAACCACGTCATGCCGAACTATTAGCTTCTGACTTAGATACCCAAACTTTAATCAAATATATCGACCGATTCTTCATGTTCTATATCCAAACGGCGGATCGTTTACAACGTACTTCTGTGTGGCGCGACAACATGGAAGGTGGTTTGGATTATCTCAAAGATGTGGTGGTCAATGATTCTTTAGGTGTAGCCATTGAGCTTGAACGCCGTATGAGTCATGTGGTCGGAACTTATCAAGATGAATGGCGTACGGCGGTGGAAGATCCTGAAGTGCGTAAACGTTTTGTCACCTTTATCAATGCCAAAGCTGAACAACAACAAGATCCGCATATCCAATTTGCAGAGGTTCGTGGACAAATTCGTCCAAAAACTGAAGCTGAACGTGATGTGACACGTATTCCTGTGGTTGAGGCTTAATGAAAGCTATAGAAAACTTGCGAAAGTTAAAATGAAAATTTTCCATTATTTTTCAAATTAAAAGTGCCTGATCTTGCACCCAATATGGCTCAGGAACAAGGCTCTAGGAGGAGAATATCTCTCCCTAACCCTCTCCTCATAGGAGAGGGAACTTGAATCTGAAATGAATTGATGGATAAAAACAACTTAAGCAAGAGATCTAAAAAAGCTAAAGAGTGAAAAGAGGAACATAAGATGACAATTTTAAAAGAAATGAATGATTTAGATTGGATTGATATTTGTGCATTAGAAGACATTACCGCAAATACAGGTGTTGGCGCGTTGATTGAAAATCAACAAATTGCCATTTTCCGTGTGGGTTCTGAAAAGCGTGTTTATGCACTCAGTAACCAAGACCCATTTAGCAAAGCTTTTGTGATGGCTCGTGGCATTATTGGCGATGTGCAAGGCGAACGAGTAATCGCATCTCCTATTTACAAACAGCATTTTAGTTTAGCGACAGGGCGTTGTTTGGAGGACAAAGAGCAAAAACTGTTGGTTTTTCCGAGCAAAATTGAAAATGGTCGAGTGATGATTAGCCCGACACCACAAAAAACTTATATTACCAATAACGGCACTTCACAGGAAAAAATGAAGTTGGTGTTAATTGGCAATGGTTTGGCAGGTATGCGTTGTCTCGAAGACTTACTTGATATGGCACCTGAACGTTATGAGGTGACGGTGATTGGTGAAGAGCCGTGGGGCAACTATAACCGTATTATGTTATCACCTGTGTTATCGGGTGATAAAACCATTGAAGACATTATGCTGCATCCGCATGCATGGTATAGCGATAAAAATATTCGTTTTATTGCAGGTGATGCTGCGGTACGCATTGACCGTCCACGTAAGCAGATTTATACCGAAAAAGGTTTAATGGTCGATTATGACCGACTGATTTTAGCCACAGGTTCGAAACCATTTGTGCCACCTGTTAAGGGTGCAGATTTGGACGGTGTAATCAGTTTTCGTGATATTTATGATGTCAATAAAATGCTCGATTATTGTCAGTCTAAACAAAATGCGGTGGTGATTGGTGGTGGTCTTTTAGGTTTAGAAGCCGCTTATGGTCTAAAACAACGTGGTATGAATGTCACGGTTTTGCATTTGATGGATCGCATTATGGAACGTCAACTCGATGGTAAAGCGAGCCAAATGCTACGCCATAGTATTGAGCAAAAGGGTATTTCAATCATCACAGAAGCTAATACTGAAGAATTGATGGGTGAAAATGGTCATGTGACTTATGTTCGACTTAAAGATGGCAATATTCTTGAAGCGGATTTGGTGGTCTTTGCAGTCGGTATTCGTCCAAATATGGCTTTGGCACAAAGCGCAGGTTTACGTTGTAACCGAGGTGTGTTGGTCAATGACACCATGCAAACCTATGACCCAAGTATTTATGCAGTCGGTGAATGTATTGAGCATCGTCAGCAAACATTTGGTTTGGTTGAACCATTGTGGGGGCAAGCATTTATTTGCGCATCGCATTTGGCGGAGCATGGCAGTCTGACCTTTAAAGCACCAACTGTTCCGACACAGTTAAAAGTCAGTGGCTGTGATGTGTTTTCAGCAGGCAGAATTGATCTTGAAAAGAATACTGATGAAGAGTTTGAAGACATCGTGTTGAATGATGAAAAACGTCAGATTTATAAACGAATTATTATTCAAAAAGATAAGGTGATTGGTGCGGTGTTGTTTGGTGATACTGAAGATGGTACTTGGTATGCCGAGTTGATTTCTGATCAAACCTCTATTTCTTCGATTCGTAATAAATTGCTGTTTGGTAAGGATTTTGCTTTGAAGAAGGCAGGGTGATGTTTTTTTAACTTAGATGAGAAATCGCTTTAATTAAACTACCTCCCCTAACCCCTCCTGAAAGGAGGGGGATAGATTTTCTAATAGTAAATTTGATACACGAAAACGTCATTCACAACTGCCCGAGACAAGACTACTTCTGAAAATTAATGTTTCTGTGAATAGTTTGCGATATAGACGGAATAGATTTTCCCGTAAGAAAAGTAGGTCGAACCGAAGGTTAAGCTAGAAATATAAACATAGTAGAAAAGACACCGTTTTGAACGATTTAACAGGAGCACAGCAGAAAATGAATAATATCCCTGTAATGGAACTGCATAGCTCCACAGAAAATAAAACGACGACCACCCAAACCACGTGCCCTTACTGTGGTGTGGGGTGTGGGGTGACTGCAACAGTTGAAAAAACAGTGCTTGGGCAAAAAGTGTCTGTAACAGGTGATGTTAATCATCCATCAAATTACGGCAAGTTATGTATTAAAGGCAGTAATTTAGCAGATACAGTAGGTTTAGAAACTCGTGTTTTACATCCCATGCTTGGGCGAAATACTGTAAATCAACGACAAGTTACAGATTGGGATACTGCAACAGATTTAATTGCTAATAAATTTCAACAATGTATAGACCTATATGGTCGTGACAGCATCGCATTTTATGTATCAGGGCAATTGCTCACCGAAGACTATTATGTGGTGAATAAATTTGTCAAAGGTTATTTGGGTACAGCAAACATTGATACCAATTCAAGACTGTGTATGTCCTCTGCCGTTGCAGCGCATAAACGTGCTTTTGGAGAAGACTTGGTTCCTGCGAGTTATGATGATTTTGAACACACTGACATGGTGGTTTTAGTGGGTTCAAATACCGCTTGGTGTCATCCTGTGTTGTATCAACGGATTATGCAAGCCAAGGAAAAGCGTGATTTATTTGTGGTGGTGATTGACCCGCGTTTTACTGCAACTTGTGAAGCTGCGGATTTACATTTACCGATTTTGATCGGTCAGGATGTTTCTCTTTTTAATGGATTAGTACAATACTTACATCAACATGGTCATGCTGACAGCGAGTTTATTCAAGCGCATACACAAGGTTTAGATGCGTTATTGGACAGTTCACAAGCTGAATCAGACATTAAAAATGTTGCCTTAAAAACAGGGATTTCACTTGAAAAATTACAATTATTCTTTGAAAAATTCGCCCAAACAGAAAAAGTCATGACGCTATTTTCCATGGGGGTCAATCAATCTTCTCGTGGTGTCGATAAAGCCAATAGCATTATTAATTGTCATTTATTCACAGGGAAAATAGGCAAGTTGGGTGCTGCACCATTTTCCATGACAGGGCAACCGAATGCGATGGGAGGGCGTGAAGTTGGCGGACTAGCCAATATGCTTGCTGCGCATATGGATTTGGATAATTTGCAACATCAACAACTTGTGCAAAGCTTTTGGAAAAGTCCAAGTATTGCCACGAAAGTTGGGTTAAAAGCAGTAGATCTTTTTGAAGCCGTTGAAAGTGGCAAAATTAAAGCCATTTGGATTATGGCAACTAATCCTGTGGTGAGTTTACCTAATGCAGATCAGGTCAAACGTGCTTTAGACAAATGTGAATTTGTTGTAATTTCAGATATTTGCCAAGATACGGATACCACACAATATGCCAATGTCTTATTGCCTGCACTCGGTTGGGGTGAAAAAGACGGCACAGTGACTAACTCGGAACGCCGTATTTCAAGACAACGGGCTTTTTTAGACGCACCTGCACAAGCCAAAGCAGATTGGTGGGCAGTTGCTCAAGTGGCAAAAAAAATGGGATTTTCAGGTTTTGATTTTGAAAATAGCCATGAGATTTTTAAAGAACATGCGCAATTATCTACTTATCAGAATGCGGAAATCTCCAAACGGGATGATGTTAAAAATTTTCGATATTTCAATTTACAAGGTCTAACTGAACTTTCATTGTCCGAATATAACGAACTTGAGCCTGTGCAATGGCCCATTCTTCAAAAAAATCAATCAAATACGGACTATGCACAACTGTTTGCAAATGGACAATTTAGCCATGCGGATGCTAAGGCAAAATTTATTGCCACTGCTGCTATAGATCCGATGTATTCAACCAATTCTGAATATCCCTTAATTTTAAATACAGGGCGGATTCGTGACCAATGGCATACCATGACACGAACGGGTTTGTCGGCAAATTTGAGTACACATAAAGCAGAGCCATATTGTGAAATTCATCCGGATGATGCTTTAAAATATGGTTTGAAAGAGGGCGAGTTGGTTGAGATTAAATCGGCATGGGGTAATTGTGTATTACGTACAGTGGTCAGCGATAATATTCGTCGTGGACAGATTTTCGCGCCAATTCATTGGAATGATCAATTTGCTTCAGATGCGCGTATAGGTAAAGTAGTCAATCCTGTAGTGGACGCGATTTCAGGAGAACCTGAGTTTAAACATACACCTGTGATGATTCAGCCATTTTACACGCAATGGCAAGGTGTGTTTTATGTACGCAAAGGTTTTGAGCATATTGTCAAAAGTCCAATTGAAAATGCTGTGTGGTGGACAAAGATTCAAACGGCAAAAGCGGTGCGTTATGAATTGGCTGATCGTCGTCGTTTTACTCAAACCACAGAACATTTAAAACAACTTTTACCTTTTGAAGATGAAAGTTTTGAATGGCTGAACCTTGAAGATCAAACTGCACAGATCAGTCATAGTGTGGTGCTGCAAAATGGTCAATTGATCGCAAGCTTGTATATTGCGCCCAAAGCTTTGTTGCCTGATCGGGATTGGGTGGCGAGTTTATTTAAACGTAAGCGCTTGAGTGCAATGCATCGTAAAGCCTTGCTTGCAGGTCAAGCCATGTCAATGGGCAATAATGAAGGTGCTTTGGTATGCAGTTGTTTTAAAGTCGGTAAAAATCGGATTATAGAAACCATTAAAGAAAAAAATATGACCAATGAAAAGCAAGTCACAGCTTGTCTTAAAGCAGGTGGTAACTGTGGTTCGTGTTTACCTGAAATTCGTGGTTTGATTAAAGCGTGTCAACTGGAAGATACATCGTCTATTTTATAATCAGTTGAAAAAATGGGAAAGATTAAGTGATGATTTAGTCTTTCTCGACATCACGGCTATCATTTTATAACTATAGTCATATCAACATATACAATAAAATATATTGGAACCAAAGCATACTATATATGTTCAGTATTCATGTTTAAAATTTATTGAATTGATATTTTTGAGTTTTCACCTTATGAATTCATTTTGGTCTAAATTAATTTCTGCTGTAACACATACACTTTTAAATGAATTAAAGAAAAATCAATCAAAATATCAAACAGATATTGCAACCGCAATAGATGATAATGACGCAAATAATATTGGCTTTGCTCAGGATAAAATTTCACATATTAGCCCAGCAGGTGTCGAGTTAATTTGTAATTTTGAGGGTTTAAGTCTCGAGGCTTATTTAGACAGTGCAAATATTTGGACTATTGGTTATGGAACGACCATTTATCCAAACGGTCAGCGAGTTTCACAAAATGACCAATGCACACTCAAGCAAGCACAAGAATTTATGCAACATGATTTACAACGTTTTGAAAAAGCAGTTGCTAGAGCAGTTCAAATTTCAGTAAATCAAAATCAATTTGATGCCTTAGTGTCTTTAACCTATAACATTGGAATTTCAGCATTTCAGAATTCAACATTGTTAAAATATTTAAATGCTGTTGATTTTAAATCTGCGAGTGATCAATTTGATGTATGGATTAAATCAGGTGGAAAGACTGTACAAGGTTTAGTGAATCGTAGAGCGATTGAAAAAGCAAAATTTTTGTCTTAAAAATTCTTTGAGTTTATATGTGCAGGCTACAGTCTTAGACATTCTATTTAACATAAAATGAAGTTATGCGACTTCAGAATGGCTAAATATTTAAAGAGTAAAAATTATGAATAATCAATGGGGATCCTCACCACCACCACCGAATTGGATAATATGGGGTTAACGAAATTCGATCCTAGACTTGCTTGTGATGAATTCACCTTTCCTAGAAAGCTTGATAATTTAAAAATGGTTGTCACAGAGGATGGGGCAGTACCTGTACTTCATTCTGTGCCATGTGATGAATATTCTATAGCTTCACTTGATTGGGTGACGTTTAGTTTTGATCAAGACACACTTGGAAAAGAGTTTTCATCAATTGATCCTGAGTTAGCAGAAGAAACCTTAACCTATGCAGTTGAAAATTGGTTAGATCAGCATCTATATGAAATATTTGGATTTGGTCTATTAAATAAACGTGAAAAAGGGATGCATTTCTATAAGTTCAGTTATGAACTTCAAGATAATTTAGGAATGGTTCTTTATGGTCATAATTCAAGAAGAATTGCAGTACAAATTAATGGTACTGGTTGTGCTCTTGCACGAAAAGGTTGGGAAACACAACTTTATAAATTTTTAAAAGAATTTGCGAAAAAACCAAAATTAAATCGTGTCGATTTAGCCCATGATGATTTTACAGGGGAGCATTTATCTGTTGATTTTGCAGATGATTGGGATGATAAGGGTGGTTTTTGGTGCGGTGGTCGCCAACCTAATATTCTCAAGTTTGGTAATTGGAAACGTCCTAATGGAAAAGGTCGCTCATTTTGTGTAGGTGATCGTACAAGTTCAAAATATCTTCGAATATATGAACGTGGGAAAAAAGAGGGAAGTGTACTTAGTCCTTGGTGTCGTGCAGAAGTCGAATTTAAAGCAAATGATCGTCACATTCCTTTAGAAATACTACTAAGTCCAAGCCAATACTTTATTGGGGCTTATCCATGTTTTCAATGGCTTGCAAAGCAATTAGAAAAAGATTTTGTTAGTCCTGAAAAAACAGAAATTATCAAAGAACAGTCTCAAATCAACTGGGATCGTGCAATTGAAATAGTCAAAGAGCAGTTTGGCAAATATATACGGCAATTTTCCAAAATTATTGAGCCAAACGAGCTTATAGCAATGCTTTCATCATCAAAAGATGAAATCCCTAAACGCTTAAAGTTTTCACATACGGCTGTCATTCAGTCAATTCGAATTAATCAACCAATTCCATCCCATCTTGATGAACTACCTTTATTTGTTGGTGTTCGTGGGGTTAATGATTCTGCTTATAAGGAGTTTATCAATGCAGTATGAATCAACAATCGTTGTACTTGGTGCGAAATCATCTAAAGGTGATTTTAATGGTCGTCCTTTCGATTCAACCACAATTTATTATCAAGCTGATTTAGCAAGTGGTGAAAATTTTGCAGGTATGGTCGGTACGGAAATTAAATGGGGGGCTTCTTTTAACTTTGAAAAAATTAAAAACTTTAAATTCCCATTTGCTGCAAAAGGGAAATTTGAACAAGTTTCCAATGGTCGAGCTATGGTGACTATTTTAAATGACTTACAACCCGAAAAAGCATTAGAACAAAAAAGTTAAAAGGGATTCTCACTAAATGTTTAATCACGCTGAATGTCCTAAATACTTATCACTTTTTCATTATCAATACTTACCAATCCATTTTAAAAAATGCGATGGTTAAAGGAACTCTAACAAATGCATGTTTGCAAAACATTATCACAACCAAATGAAAATAGCCTGCAAACGTGCTTAGAGTGGCAAGAACAAAAATCGTTTTTGCCTGATTTAACAAAGCAACAGGCAGATGAAATATTAATCGCTATTCTTAGTTGCTTTGCAGTTGTTTTTATCATTAAACGTGTCTTAAATCTTTTAAATGTATGGTGATTTTATGGAACTAAAAAATATTGATCAAAAGAAAAAATCTTTTGTTCCCTCTGTAGTTGGTACTTCATTAATGCTCGTAGCAGGTTCAGCCTTAGCAGCAGATGGAGATTTAGCAACAGGGGCAACGACTGCTATTTCAGGTGGTTCAGGTACTTTACAAACCGTAGGTATCGCAATTATCGGTGTTGTAGCAGGTGTTTGGGTTATTAAACGAGTAATCGCTTTAATTCGCTAATATTTTGCACCTTGGCATTACATAGATTTTTTGTGTAGTGCCTTTTTTAGATAGGTAGTTTTATGGCATGGGAAAACTTAGACAATTGGCTTTATCTCATCGTTATGATCTTTTGTTTTGGTGCTTTGCTATTGCGCTAATTCCAAAATTTTCTTTCGCTTCAGATGATTTTTATAAAGATAAATGGCGTATCGAATCTGCTGTTCAAAAAACTTATGAAAATGGCACAAAAACTGTAGAAATACGTGCAAGAAAAGGCATAACGGTTAATGGTGCGTATCGAGAATATGCAGGTAGAGCAAATATTGTTCCATATTCTCAAAATGTTGGCAAAACTATGTTTAGACGTATTTTTGCATCAAGGGGAAATTTAGCATTATTAGGCGTTATTGCAGTATCTGCTGCACTTAAATCAGATGGTTTTGTTATTGATGAAGTAGATGGGAAAATTTACTACCCTAAACAAACATCTGATACTCAATATAGTTTAGATACTGTTAATTGGTTCAGCTCACCATTTGATGCTTGTAATTTCACTTATGGAGATCGCCCTGATGAGTCAACTTACAAAGCGACACCGCCTGTATCTCCTATTTTATGCTACAGCTATCAGGACTACTTGAATTCAATTTATAAAGATAAAACAGTAGGTACTTTACCTCAAAAGTTAAAAGATGGTTCTCTGCAACATGCGGACTATGTTACTGGGACTTATTACGCTGGGATTTCAGATAGGGTGCAATGGTCTGTCTCAACATCTCAAACAAAAGACAGTACTAGCCAACCAACAAAAGAAATGACAGAAAAAGATTTGGGTGATTATATGATGGGAAATCTTCCAAATTTTCAAAGACCAACTTGGGTTGGTGTCACTGATGTTTTTACACCTGTAGATGATTATGAGTTAATAAATAATCCTAATTATGATGTTGCAGATAAAAATATAAAAGAAGATTCAACAGATACTTCTATTAAACCTATTCCTGATAATTCAGGTAGTTCATCGGGCAATAATGGTTTTTCACTTCCTAATTTTTGTGATTGGGCGACACCTGTTTGTTCTTTTATAGATTGGTTTAAGGATGATTCCGCTATTCCTGATGATCCAAACTATAAAGTTAAAGAGTTGGATAAAACTACATTACCTGATGGACCACAATTTAGCTTAAATGCATCATGCCCACCACCTGCATCATTTTCCCTAGATTTAGGTTTAGTTTCTAAAACTATTGATATTCCTTATACATCACTTTGTAATTTTTCAACTGATGCTCGTCCATTTGTGATTTTAGCTGCTTGGTTTCATGCTGCATTTATTTTTGCAGGATTCTTTAGGAGCTAAAAATGGCAGGTGTACTTCTTAGATTGCTTTCATATTTTGCTGCAAGTTTGGTATTCAAAGTTTTGAGTTCTTTAGGTGTTGGGATTTTTTCTATGTATTTCTTAAACGAAATTATGACAAGTCTTTCAAATTCTATGCGAGATGCCTTAACAGGTTTAGCACCATCCGTAATTTCGATTTTAGGTCTTTTTGGCTTTGATAAATATGTCTCAATTCTTTTTGGGGCGTTTACAACGGTTATGTATTTAAAATCTATGCGTCTTCTTGTGACAAGACAAATTTAGTTTTTGCGAGGAGGAAGAGGAACCGACTGACCGATCGAGCAAAAACTAAATTTAAAATAAATATTGGTGTGAAATGCTTACATTAATTAGTGCAACGCCCGGAAGTGGTAAAACATTAAAATCTATAGAGCTTATTTTTGAACATTTAAACAAGGGTTATGTTGTTTTTACGAATATTATTGGTTTAAAAATACCTGGTGTAATTTCTATTCCTACGAATCAAGATTGGCGTGATCTAGATCACTTTAGGCGTTCTAACCCTGAAATGTCTAAGATGCCAATTGCCGTATTTTATGATGAAGCACATGAACATCCTGCTTTTGCTGAAAAAAACTTAATTAAAGATAAAGAAAAATTAGAAGAAGTCCGTGATATTGGATATTCATTAAGTATGCATCGTCATTTTGGATTTGATATTTTTCTAATAACACAAAGTCCAAAAAAATTAGCACCTTATGTACTAGCTGATGTTGGTTGTCATTTATATTTAAGGCGTGTCTATAAAATGAAACGTGCAACTATTTATGAGTTTCCTGAGGCACATGTATTAGTGTCGAAATCAACCCGTGACGATGCTGTAAATAAGACTATTTGGAAGTTTCCTAAACAACTTTATCAATATTATACATCTACAGAGATTGATACTCACAAAGGCGGTATCCCACTTAAATACTTGCTTGTTATTTTTATAGTTTTTATTTGTATTCCTGCTTATGTCGCTCGGTCTTTTTGGTTAGATCCATTATTTGGTCATAAGAATGAAGAAACTGAAATTGTTTATGATAAACCCAAGATAAATGAACCTGTAAAGTCACAACCTGTTTCTTCATTCACCCAAAAAAGTGACCCAATGGATCAGCTAAAACAAGAGGAAGATAAGAGGGTAGCGATGGTTATTGAAACAAATGATGATTGTTATGCAAGAAATTCTTATGGGCAAATTATCAATATGAAAATTGAAGATTGTCGAATGCTTTCAAGGAAAAACTCACGAATGGAAACATCAAGGTATAAACGAGAAATTTATAAGGATGGGTTGCCAAATAGCCATTACAATGAAATTTCTCATGAAAATCAAACTTCTGATTCATCTTCAATGGTTTCTTACAAAGCACCCAATTATTCATAACTGAATTTTTGTCTATATAGGACTAGATAATGCGTTTAATTGTTCCTGTGATGTTAGTTCTTTTTTTACTGACATTACTCTTAATCAATATTATTGTGAAATTTATTGAATTTAATTCTATAATTTAAACTTGCCTAAAAGTTTACGCTTTTTTTGTTACCTCAATTTGGCGTATTACCTCACTTTTAGGCAACTGAATTTTGGTCAATATAATGAATTTTAGAAAACAAAATCCTGTTTGGAGAACAGTTTCATATAATAGAAATATTGGCTCATTGAGTAAAAAAGATTATGAATTTATTCGGGATTCTTTAGAAAACTACTTGAGTTATCTTCAATCAGTACCAATTAACAATCATGATGACATTGATAAATTAAAAATTTTCTTTATCAAGCTAGATCATCATATAGATAAAATGTAACTGATATATAAGGATTTTTTATGGACAATGATCATTTATCACCAAATTTAAAGAAAATTGTAGAAAATTATGCAGATTTAAATTTGCGTGAAATTTATCAATTAAAACAGATAATTGATGAAGATTTATATGAAATTGAAAAAAATCAAGCTCTATTAGATATTCAAAATGCGATATTAATTACCGAGTCTGATGACTCAATACAAGCACATGAATTTGTTAAAAATATTGTTAATCAAACAATTAATAAATACGGTGTTAGTGTTGTTTCAGATTTTTATGGTAAGACTAGAGATGAGATAGAACTTTTCAGAGTTTTGGATAAGATTTATCAATTACCTCAAAATGGTGCTAAAGGCGATGATCCTGTCAAACGTAAAAAACTATTAACGCAATATCATCATCTTTTAGAAAAATATGAAGAGGAATATAAAGGTTCATTCCAATCAGGAAGATACCTACAATTTGCTAATGGAAGATATAATGTCTTGTAGCAGTCGGCTAAACAAATTCAATCTCGAAGAGTTGAAGTTGGTTAGTCGAAACTTGCGACACTATTTTTTAATTTAATTGATAGAATTAACAGAGCAAGAATTTTCCCGCATCCTATAATATGCGGGAAAAGGTATACAAATTTTGATCAATTTTCTTTATTTATGTGCTGACTAAATCTAGGCCATTTTCTAAGACCCACAACATAAATATTTTTTTCTGCAAGTTCTCGAATTGACAGCAGTACCCAATTTTCATTTAAAAGGGAATTTACCTCTGAAATATCTTCAAGTTCTTTTAATTCTTTGATATCGCTTAATTCAGTCATTTAAAAATCTCATAGATGGGGTGGTTTATTATAAGTTTTTCCGTCAGTTTTGATAGGGTCAACAAAAAAGACTTATGCAATCATGAACATGATGCATAAGTCTTGTTGTCTGATTTCGGCATAACTTATATTATGTTACTTAGGATACTCAGCAACGTGAATTATAATCGCAGATATTCACGTTGCTGAGCTGTAGCTGCAAACAGTATTGCGTAGGCTACAGTCTTAGATATCCTATTTAACATAATATACATTATGCGAAATTTAAAACATTATAAATCATCCAAGGATACAGATGATTTATCTACTGATAATATTATTGATCAGTGAATTAAACCAATTTCTTGAAATAGTTTTTTATATGCTTCAGCTTTTTGTTGTAATGGTAAAGGATAAGCTCGTGAAGATGATGGCATACGATATAAAGTTATAGAACGACGATCAAATACAGTTTGAACTGAATGACCAATCTGTGGCTTTTCTGCACTGTCCATCATAGATAACATCAAAGTATCTGTGGCTTTATCACCTGTGGTCATAATATTGTTACATTCAGGCATTTGATCCAACAGTAATTTTAAGTTAGTTGGTGTTTCAATCTGCAAAAATTTGTCTGATGCATTGCCTTTTAAACGAATCACTTGATACGCTGTGTCAAAAATTGCAATGCCTTTGTCATTTAAAAAATCTTTAATCAATTGTTCTTTAAAGTTTTTATTCGGCAAATCTAGAAAATAGTCTTTATCATTAAAAAAAATTAATCCAAAAATCCGCCACATATCATTTTGATAGTTTGGATAATAAAAATCCATTTTCCAGCGAATTTTTGGTGGTGGAAAACTTCCTAACATCAAAAGCTTAGCATTGGGTGGTAGGAATGGTTTTAGTGGATGGGTTTCAATTATTATATCTTCAGACATTTTAGACATTAAAACTAATCACATTTTAAAATAAAAGTTTAGCACTATAACCAACGATTACATGGACTATTATGAATAAATTCTTCTGCTTGATGTTCACTAATTAGACCTTTAACTTGAAAATGGTTTAATAACGAAATTAAGCGTTCAAATCCTTCACAATCACCTGAGATTTCACTTAAAAAATGTAGAATATCGAGTACGAGTTGATGATCTTGAATACTCATCATTGCTGATAAATGACTATTGATAAATTGCTCTGACGCTTCATCATTACTTATATTTTGATATGTATGAATAAAATCTGTAAAACTTTCAAAATTCATCGTGTTAATCATCCCATATAACGGACAACAATTGTGGATTTCGTTCGAATGAGCAAGAGATCCAAACACATTTTCTGTTGGTCTTTGATAAAATGTTTACATAACACAACATTCTTTTGACTATTCCAAATATCTTGAATCACTTTAAAAATAATGTGTAGTTGTTGATTTTGCTCATTCATCATATTTTTCACCTAAATAATCATGAATTTTCAGAAAATATTTTTATTTTATTTGCAATCTCACCTGCCCAAATCTGATAAATTTCTTTACTTGGATGAAAACCGTCTTTTGCCATTTGTAAATTTAAAGCTTTAAAATGTGCTAAATCAAACTGAATTAATTGATAGCGTGTTGCCTCCTGTTGTAATGGTTTATTTTGAATAAAATTTGCTAATTTCTGATTCATGGCACTGGAATATTGTCCAAATAACCATCCCAAAGGATTTGGCAAAGCAGGAAATAAGTCCATTGGCGGCACGGATGTCACTAATATTAATTGTGGTGAAAACTTATTTTCAATTTCAGTATAAAACTGTTGTTGTAACTGAATCCACTTTTTCGGTGCAGTGAGTTTAGTCACGTCATTCACGCCAACTGAGCTGATGACAACATCAAAGTGTTGTTTTTCTAGTAGCTGTGTTCGCTCTAAAACTTGTACTGTCGTATCCCCTGTTTTTGCTTCAAGTTGATAGCTAATTTCAAAATCTTGTTTTAACTCATGTAACAGTGAACCAAGCAAAGCATCCTGTTGATGTTCAACACCTACACCTGCCGCAGCAGAATCACCAAGAATTAATATGGAGAGCGGTTTGCCCTTCCCCATTGTTCCCTGACGTATTCCCTGTGGCTCAGATAAACGTAGCGTGTTCTTCTTTACTCTATAGCCTTGTATAAGTAGTGCAGGAACTAGAGTAAGTGTTACGATTTTGAGTTTTAACATAATTTTAAATACTTAGGTTGAGTTTATATAGAAAAGACTCTTACGAGTCTTATCAAACACTTAACCAAGTTTATTGACAATTTTCAACGGTAAAACTTTCATTGCCAAGCCAAGCGGTAACCACGGCCATTGTGGGACATACGCTTTAACAGGTTGTTTTTCAATGGCTTTGACCAATAAATGCGAACCTGTTTCAACATCCACTTCAAAAGGTAATTTTTTCGCACCTTCATTAATTTCGGTACGGATATATCCTGGGAAAATCGTGGAAACTTTGATTTTGGTATCAATCAGTTCTGCACGAATGCCTTCTGCCAAATGTGCAACTGCTGCTTTACTTGCACCATAAGCCGTCAAATGTTTTGGCATACCACGAATGGCGCTCATAGACGAAATTACCACCAAATGCCCAAACTTTTGCTCACGGAAAATTTCTACAGCCGCTTCACATTGTGCCAAAGCAGAAATGAAATTGGTTTCAACGGTGGCACGGTTAATTTCAAATTTTCCATTGCCTATACGACGTCCATCGCCTACACCCGCATTGACAATAATACGGTCAATTGTGCCAAAGTCTTGTTTAAACTCACGGAATACTTGGAATACTTGCTCGTAATTGGTCACATCCAAAACTTTAGCAATGACTTTTACACCGTATTTCGATTCGAGTTCTTGTTTTAAATCTTGCAAGCGTTCCAAACGACGTGCGCACACTGCTAAATTATAGCCTTTTTGGGCAAATTCACGTGCCATTCCTGCACCTATTCCTGAACTTGCACCTGTGATTAAAATGGTTTTTGCCATGAGATCTTCCTGAATATTTCTGTTAATTTTTTCAATCTGTTTTAATGGATGAATATCAAATCCATGTCAGCAATTGCGAATCTTCCGCCTTGATAAAATGATGTTCATTTAAACTCAAGAGCTGTGGTTCATTACCCACCAAACGTAAAGTCGTTAAACTTGCATTAGCAATTGCCCAATTCAAAGCAAAGGTTTTATTTGGACTGAGTTCGAGTAATTTACCTGCCGCCACAGAAACCACGCCACCTGAAGTAAATACGACGGCATAACGTGGCTTGCTTTGAGCGAGTTCATCACACAAATTTTGTAAGGCTGTTTCGACACGGTTTTTAAAATTAGGCCATGATTCATCATATTCATGATGATAGTCACCCCCTGTCCAACGTCCAATTGCACCTTCAAAAATTTTGGCTAAATATGCACGTGGGCTTTCTTCTTTTGCCACTTCTTCACGTAATAAATGCGGCTCATTAAAACGTGGGTCATATTGGGCAAAAACTTGTTGATGATTAAATTCATTCCAAGCACTGTCTGTGACGATCTTGGCTTCAGGAAAACATTCAGCCAATGCAAAATTCGCCGTTTGTTGATGGCGTTGCATTGAACCCGCCACAACATAGGGCTCTTCTTTCAAAATTTTATTGAAATATTGACCCAATACTTTTGCCTGTAGCTCGCCATTGGGTGAAAGTTTGTCATAACTTGCTGCACCAAAAGATGCTTGTCCGTGACGAACCAAATAAATCGTGGTCATTTTGCTAAAATTTCCTTCATTTTTTCCATATATTTATGTGCAATTTCATTGGCTTCGAGTTTTTGTAAGCCGATTAATTTCAGCGCACGGATATGTAAGGCATGAATCACAATCCAAAAATCTTTAAATGCAGGATTATTGGTTTGTTTATGGTAGTAACGATAATAAATCTGTTGCGCAATCACCGCTAAACGGAAAATACCGAACACTTCATAAAATGTCCAATTTTCAGGCTGTAAACCTGTTTTCTGCAAATAGTAGTCAACCACTTCTTTACGGGTAAACATGCCTTTTAAATGTGTCGGTTGGCGACGGGTCGATTTAAAAATCTGATTGTCAGTGTCTTCAACCCAATAGGCTAAGGCTGCACCTAAATCCATGAATGGATCGCCAATGGTTGCCATTTCCCAATCCAATACGCCAATAACTTGTGTCGGATTTTTAGGGTCAAGAATGACATTATCAAAACGCCAATCATTATGAATTAAACAGCTTGTTGAATCAGCAGGAATATTTTCATTGAGCCATTTACGGACAAACTTAAAACTTGGCACATTGAGGGTATGGGCTTTTTCATAACGAGAGTCCCAACCTTCAACTTGACGACGACAATATCCATCCCCTTTGCCTAATTGCTCAAGTGGCGTACCTTGATATGGAACTTGATGTAACTCAATCAGTTTGTCCAAAACATTGATACACAGTTCACGGACTTCTGTTTCACCAAATTTTAATTCAGGTGGCAGTTTGGCACGTGGAATAATGCCTTCAATGCGTTTCATGACATAGAAATCACAGCCAATCACGGATTCATCCTGACATAGTGCCACCATTTCAGGCAAAACAGGATAATACGGTGCAAGCCAAGTCTGTACGTTATATTCACGCGCCATGTCATGTGCAGATTTGGCTTTAGTACCTTTGGGTGGACGACGTAAAATTAAATCGGCATTTTCGTATTTCAAACGATATGTCCAATTTGACGCTCCACCTGAATACTGTGTGACTTCCACAGGTCCTGAAATTTCAGAACCATTTTCAATGAGCCAATTACCCACTGCACGGACATCGAGTTCTTCGCCTTCACGGACATTTCCACCAACATCAATCACTGACATGCTTTTTCCCTGATTTTGTAAATTTTGAATGGTGTGTATTTTCCTATGTCTATCTTTACATAGGAAAATGGTGTTTCAAATCATTTAAATTAATCATAGTCATCTATATGGATAAGTAAAATTTGATCATAATATTACGTATAATCATTATTGAATGAAAAGAATCCTAAACTTAACAATGGAATCTTATCCATGAAAATTTTAGTTTCAGGATTAGCCTTCGGCTCGACCTACTTTTCTTTCGGGAAAAGTAGGCAAAACCATTGTCATCCGCAAAACTCTTCATTTTTCATCAATATATTAAATACATCGCAAAACCATTATCAATTAAATATATCGTTCCTCAAACAATTGCGGATGAAGTTATCGCGTATCCTTAACCATTGTCGAAACAATTTACCACTCAATTTTCATCCATAGATGATCTTTTATAAAGATAGGATCTACTATCAATTATGTAGATCCATTCTGTTACAGCATTACTTTTTACTTGAAGCATAACCACGTTTTTTAAGTTCGAGTTTGGCAATCATGCCTTTATGCACTTCATCAGGACCATCGGCTAAACGTAAAGCACGAGCCTGTGCAAAAAATCCTGTCAATGGCGTATCACGTGATACGCCTGCACCACCATGAATTTGAATCGCCATATCCACCACTTTTTCAAGTACCGATGGCGCAACGACTTTAATTGCAGAGATTTCAGTCAATGCCGCCATATTCCCTAAAGTATCCATTTTATAAGCCGCATACAAGGTCAATAAACGTGCCTGATCAATCGCAACCCGTGCTTCGGCAACCCGTTCGAGATTGCCACCGAGTTTTAAAATTTCTTTGCCAAATGCATGACGAATCATGCCACGGTCTATCATGAGTTCCAATGATTTTTCAGCCGCACCGATACAACGCATACAATGGTGAATACGTCCCGGTCCTAAGCGCCCTTGTGCAATAGCAAAACCTTGTCCCGCACCGCCAATAAAGTTGGATACAGGTACACGGACATTATCAAAACTGACTTCGCCGTGACCGTGAGGCGCATCGTAATCTCCAAAAACAGGCAGCATACGCTCAATGGTTACGCCTTGCGTATCTACAGGAACCAATACCATCGAGTGTTGTTGATGACGACTTTTTGTTTCGTCAGGAGTATGTGCCATGAAAATAATGATTTTGGCATTGGGATCGCCTAAACCTGAAGACCACCATTTACGACCATTTAGAACAATTTCATCACCATCCACCACAGCCGTTGCTTGCATATTGGTCGCATCCGATGATGCCACCGCAGGTTCAGTCATACAAAAAACAGAACGGATTTTTCCATCAAGTAAAGGTTTCAGCCATTGTTGTTTTTGCGCGTCTGAACCATAACGCCATAAGACTTCCATATTGCCACTGTCAGGCGCGTTACAGTTAAATACGGTTGGTGCAATTAAACTGCGTCCTGAAAGTTCTGCGATATGGGCATATTCCTGCACAGATAGTCCCTGACCGAGTTCAGGACAAGGCAAAAACATATTCCAAAGCCCTGCTTGTTTAGCTTTATTTTTTAAAATTTCAAGTTGAGCCGGCCATTGCCATTTGGTCCAATCCCCACCTTGATTAAGGTGATGGACTTCATTCCAAAATTCTGTTTCGATGGGTTCAATTTCATTTTTTATAAATGCTTTGGTGCGTTCTACAAAATCCTGCGCACGTGCTGAAAGTTCAAACATCCTGCTGTTCCTATTATTTAATAAAAATAAAATGCTGATCGAGTCAAATATGAAATGTTTGCGTGATCAATCTTGCTTTACATTACCTTAACCGAAAATATATTATGAACCAAATGATTTAATTCCATAGAAGATTATGAATAGCATTCATTCTAAAAACACCTTGGATATGGCAATTTTTCATCAGATGGATATCAATTTATATCCACTGTTTTTGACCATTTATGAGCAAAAAAGCATTTCCAAGGCAGCACAGATTTTATGTATTACTCAATCTGCGGCGAGCCATGCCCTACAACGACTTAGACAACATTTACAAGATGATTTATTTGTTCGTGCAGGCAATAAAATGTTGCCAACGCCTTTTGCTGAGCAGATTTATTCACCTGTCAAAAATGCTTTATTTGTCATTCAAAATATTTCCAAACAAAAACAATCTTTTGATCCGACTATGGTGCATACCCTTAAAATTGCGGTTCATGATGAAATTGAACCGATTATTTTTCCGCAACTGGTACAACATTTTCAACAGCAACAATTGGATATTCAATTTTTCAGCAGTAAACTCGACCGTAAAAATGTTGTGGCTGACCTCGCCTCGCAGCAAATTGATTTTGTAATTGATCTTGAACAAAATTATGGTGAGCGTGTTTTGTATCATCCTTTGGTTCAAGATCAGTTTGTGATTTGTACCCAGCAAACTATAATGAACAGCGATCTATATTTTCAGGCACCACATATTGGAGTTTCATCACGCCGTACAGGCTTGTTATTGGAAGATATTTATTTAAATAAAAAACAATTCAGCCGACAAATCTTTATGCGTTGTCAGCATTATTCAACCGCCCTACAAGTGTTGTTACAGTATCCTGAAGCGGTTTTGACGATTCCACAACAAATATTGTCGCATTTAATTATTGATCAAAGTATTTATATTCATGAACATCCGATTGAATTGCCTTTTTTAAATATGGGGATGTATTGGTATAAAGATTTGAATGAAAATTTGAGACATAATTATTTGAAAAATGAAATATTTAATATTTTTGCTTAGGCTATTTATAAAAAATTTAATATGCCATCTAATTGTTATTGCTTTAATACTTTGTAAAATGGCATTTACAAAGTATTCTGCTTAAAATGATTAGAAATGATAGGCTGCTCGAATCATAGGTACACTCGCTGTTGCCCCTTTGCCTGCTGCACCATTGGTATCATTGCCATATTTATTTTCCCAATATTGATAAGCAGCACCTACTTTAAATTTTTGTGATATATGTAACACTTTGCTTAAATCATACATTAGAGCGACATCAACAAAAATTTCAGGTTTGGTTTTATCACCAAATTCATTTTGACCTTTTGAACTCATCCATGTGGCAATACCATCAAAATTTAAACCTGTTGATGCAATAGGTATCCCCCATACAGCTTGTAAAGCAATGTAGGGATCATATGTGTATTTGTGATCAATCACATTGGGTTGATTGCTTTCAAATAAAGCCAACACATTAAAATTAAGATAGCCTACAACATCGAACATCACTGTAGGTCCAACAACCCACATTTGACGATTTGAACCATAATCATCATTTTTCGTATTCCAATCAAAACCAAAAGTTAAGCCATAACCTTTTGTTACACCTGCCGTATATAGCTCCTTCTGAAATATTTTACCAAAATCTAAGGTATGCCTATAAATTGCATAGGCTTCTTGTGCCCCTTTACCTGCTGCATTGCTATTAGGTTCATTATTAGAATGATGCAAATTAAGATGCACAAAATTTACACCATATTTATAAGTGCTATTATGCACAATAGAAAAAATTTGCTTATCAATATCAATTGCACGACCATCTGCACTATTTTTGAAAGGTTCTGAAAATTCTTGCCCATAGCTCCATATCAATGCTGTATCACTCCATTCAGCAGCATGGCTTTGTACAATCCCACAAAATATACAAATAGCAATATTCATTTTTAATATAAGTTTCATCTTATTTTTAAGCATTCAATACATCCTATATTGATCTTCACTACAGATTAAGTTTAAAAAAAGCCGACAATTTATCTAAAAATGTCGGCAGTTCTATTAACGAATGCCTTTTGCTTCAAGTAGTGGTAAAACTTGATCTCTAAAGTATGGAAATTCTTCAATGTAATTTAAAAATGATAAAGTCGTACCACTGAACCCAACTTCATGTAATGCGATTATTTTTTCTGCAATACTTTCAGGTGTTCCAACCAATGGGTAACCACCATGACCAACTGCCATACGATCACGTAATTGTTGACGAATGTCATGTGGAAAACTATGAGCATGTGCAAACATAAGATTCATTAAATTATCAACAGCTTGTGTATCTTCGTTTGCAAGTTGACGATCCCATTCTGCCTGAGCCTCTTGCATGGTTGGACGACAAATAACATGTGAAAAAGTCATCACATTGGTCTTACGCCCAATATCGTGACCTGCTGCTTTTAATTCTTGAATTTCACTACCAGAACGCGCCAAATCAGATACTGGTGTAAATAGGAAATCGGCATTTTTAATTGCAAAATCCCGTCCTTGTTTAGAACCTGCAGCATTGAAAATAGGAGGTTTTACATGTGGATGAGGCTTACTATAACTGCCCTTTGTTTGAAAATATTGACCATTCCAGTCAAATGGTGTGTCACTTTCCCAAAGTTTTTCAATAAAATCAAACCATTCCTGTGCATAACCATAACGTGTTTCATGGTCATTGGGTAATTTTAATCCTAAGGCATCATATTCTGGTTTATTCCAGCCTGCCACAATATTTAACCCGACACGCTCTTTTCCAATTTGTGACATAGTCGCAATTTGTTTTGCTACAACCATAGGATGATTAACAGCCGCTTGCACTGTCGCAAAGACCACTAAGTTTTTAGTAGATGCCAATAAAGCAGAAGTCCATGTTAAAGTTTCTAAAATCGTGCCTTGAAAATCTTTTTGACCACCATAACCAATAAAACGGGCGATTGGCAAAATAAAATCAATACCAGCATCATCTAATAACTGTGCTAATTTTAAATTTTTATCCCAACTCGCATCCCACGTTTCATCTAGCGCTGAAGGTGTCATGCCACCTGAACAATTCGATGCAAATGTACCAAGTAAAAATTTATCACGTTCTAAAAATGGATGTTGTTGCATAGATAACTTCCCTATTTATTTAAAAATTAAAAAACATTTGATTTATCGACAATCGTTATAAGAATGATGCAAGCTTGCTGCATGGTACTTTCCATTATGAAATAACAAAGGCTTTCCTCCGTTATGTTTACAAAGCTCAATTTCACCTAAAATAATATGGTGATCACCACCTTCATAAATTTGATAGGTTCGACAAATTAAAGTCGTCAAAGCTTCATCAATCACAGGAATGTTTTCAATTTCACTGACACAACTCAGACTAGAAAATTTGTCTGTGGATGATTTAGAGAAATGGTTTGACTCCGTATGCTGTGCTTCATTTAAAATATTGATAGCAAAACGTTTACATTTACAAAAATCTGCAACATTACTTGCCGTTTTGGCAATACTCCACAAAATCAAAGGTGGGTCTAAAGACACTGAAGAAAAAGAGTTTGCTGTCATCCCAACTTTTTGCCCCTGCTCATTCAGTGTCGTGACAATTGTTACACCTGTTGCATATTGTCCTAACCACGTTCTTAATACACGCTTATCTACATCTGCTACTGAAAGTACATTATTCTCTTGTTCAATCATGATTCCCTCTACGATTAAATTTAAATATTTGATAACTATGTGATTTGAGATTTTCTATTTTTAAGGTGTAATAGGTCTATCTTCACTACTCGACCAAGTGGGCATTAAGGTATTTGAAGCCAAACTTTCATCTAATAACTTTCGTGCTGTTTCAACTCCAGCAATAGGTAATCCTGTTGGATCTAATTTGCCAATTTGTACCAATAAGCTCGCTTGATCCCAATAAATATGCTCATGACAAAGTTTTGGACCACGAAACTTAATCACACCAAGCATTGGAATTTCGACATATTTTCCTGTAGGTGCGATACCAGGAATGAGCCAATCAATTTCTTCATCATGGGTAAAACTCATGATAAATTCATCGACTACTTGAGTCATACCAACCGTTCTAGAAATCGGGGTAAGTTTCATATCTTTTGGATTATTATGAATAAAATGATAACGATAAAAACGAGATAACTGTTTATAACCTACGCCACCTGTCAATGTTGGAATATGGTTTACATAAGGTTCAGCCACCATCGTTGCCATTGTTGCAGGCACATCACGTGTTTCAAATTCAAACTTGATATGATTTTCCCAAAGTGCTTCTAGATCGTAGTCAGGTCCTACAATTTTTCTAAGAACAGTAATACTACGTTCATGTGCAATCAATGCACTAGATTTATGATAATGATCACTTTTAGGTCGAGCAAAAGCATGATCAACCCCTGTATAAATATAGGTTTCAGCTTTTGGAATAGGGGCTAATGTATTAATAATTTTTTCACGTGCGTTAGCAGGACAAAATTCATCTAATTCAGCAAAATGTAAGACTAATTTAGCTTGAATATTTTTAGCTTCATCTAAGTTATTTTCAATACCCACACCATAATAGCCAACCACGCATGCTAGCTCAGGAATACGGCATGCAGATAAATAAGCCAGTTTTCCACCTAAACAGTACCCTACAACGCTCATCCCTACAGAAGTATCACACTCCTGAAGTGTCTTTAAGTGTTCTATAGTCTGTTGAATATCCTGTACACCAAGATTTTCATCGAATTGTTGGTAGAGCTGAAAAGCTTTTTGAAAATCTTCCTGACTATATGCCAAATCAACATTTTCTTCTAAACGCCAATATAAATCTGGTACCAAAACGGTATAACCTTCTTCAGCTAAAAAATTAGCTTTTTCACGCAATGCATCATTAATACCAAAGATTTCTTGGCATAACACGATTCCTGGTCCTTTACCTGCTTCAGGTACAGCAAGATATGCTTGAAATGATTCTGTTCCATTTTGAATAGTTACATATGTACTTGTCATGTGTATTCTCCGTTGATATGACAAGATCATGCAAATTTTATAAAAAATTGACTATCCAGTTTTTGATATAGATTTATCCAGTTTTATTATGCTAAAAAATATTGCAAGAAATTAAGCTTGTATTTATGTCGATATTTATATACAAATGATACCAATCAAAAGTCTAAGGATAGACTTACATTCAAAAGTGATATTTAAATATTTTTGAATTATTTTCAAAACAAAAATTACGGAATATTTATTGCTTTAAATATTCTAAAAATTGCATTGGAAAATGAAAATGGATCATATTAATTATCTTCCTCGTATTATTATCTCAAACACGCATTCATTTAAAGATGCCAATGACTGCTTAAATCAGATCATTGGTCCACATGAACTGATAGATACTGCAATTAAGCAACCTCTAGATTTTAAGTTTAAAGGTAAACAATATAACTCAATCATTACAGGAGAGTTAGTGTACGGTAAAGATTTAATATTCAAAACAAATCAACACGATAACATGCATTATTATTGTATTACTCGACCAAAATCTGGCACACCTATTTTTAAGAAAGATCGACATACCTTTCATGCAACTCAAAATGATGCAGCTATTGTTTCGCCCAATGAAAAATTTGAAATTTTTTTAGAAAAAGACTGTATTCAATCCTTTACTTCAATATCAAAACCTTTGTTAGAAAATACTTTATCAAATATTATATCCAAACCTATTTTAGAACCGATTTACTTTGAAAATACTATGTTTGGTGATAATGACAAAGTTTCAAGCTGGTGGAATTTAGTCGAAACTTTCATGTCATCTGAGCATCAAAACCATTTTAATCCACTTTTTCATGAAATACGCTCAGACTTAGAACACATCATCATAAAATCTTTATTATTAGCTCAACCTCACAACTACTCACATGAAATTTATAAAAAATATTCTGATCAAGATCCAGAGTATTTTAAAATTGCTTTAGATTATATTCACCACAATATTTGTGATCCAATTGATATTGATGACCTTGAAAGTATCACAGGTATTTCTCGTAAAATATTAGCAAGAATTTTTAAGAAAAAATTAAATATTACATTACAGTCTTATATTCGATATTACCGTTTACAGTGTATTTATAATGAATTATTAAAGTCGAATAAAGATGCAAATATTACCAATATTGCCTTAAAGTGGGGAATTTCACACTTAGGTCGATTTTCTGTAGAATATAAAAAGCGTTTTGGAGAAAGTCCAAGTAATACAATTAAAAGAAAATAAAAGTCATTAAAATAGGGAGTATAAAAACCTCTTATTTTAATGACTAAATTTTGATTGTAACAATAAATTTACATTAATATGCCAACTGAATCAGCATTCTAAAAAATCCTGCAATGATTAATAAAGTCAGAAAACCACCGATCCAAAGCACAATAAACCATTGAGTCTGAGACAATTTCAATTTTCATCTCCTTTGCGTTTATTTAAAGTGAATGTCTTTGTTTTCAATCACTCAGACATTCACCCAATTTAAAATAACAACACCTGATTAATGATAACCGTCATCACCAATACGGACTTTATCTCGGAATACCCAATACGACAGTCCTGTATAGATCAAAATAATTGGTATCAAGATCAAGGCGCCAATCAAAGCAAAAAGCTGACTACTTTCAGGAGCAGCGGCTTCCCAAATGGTGATGGATGGCGGAATCACATAAGGCCAAAGACTGATCATAAAGCCTGTATAGGCTAAGAATACCAATGCCAAAGTATAAATAAACGGGCTTAATTCAGCGCGTTGTTTACATGCACGTAATACCAGCCATGTAAAAATCACCACTAAAATCGGTACAGGACTGAAATACATCAATTGCGGCTGACTAAACCAACGCTCTGCAATTTCAGGATGTGCCATAGGTGTATAAATACTGACTGCACCAAAAATCACAAATAATGCAATGATCATTTTCGGCATGAGTTTGTACATACGATCCTGTAAATCAAGTTCGGTTTTAAAAATCAACCACGTACAACCCAATGCAGCATAAAGCACCACCACGCCAATGCCTGTAAAAATGGTAAATGGTGTTAACCAATCCAGACCACCACCTGCATACATATGATTTTCGACTTTAATGCCTTGAATATAAGCCCCCAAGATCATCCCTTGAAAGAAACTCGCCAAGATTGAACCGCCAATAAAGGACTTGTCCCAAAAATGCTTGGTGCGATTGGCTTTAAAACGAAATTCAAATGCCACACCACGGAAAATCAAAGCAATCACCATCAAAATGATCGGCATATACAATGCAGACAAAACCGTTGCATAGACCAATGGAAATGCCGCGTATAAGGCTGCACCACCGAGTACCATCCACGTTTCATTACCATCCCATACAGGTGCAACGGTATTCATCATCACATCACGTTCATGTTGGTCTTTGAAGAATGGGAATAAAATCCCGATGCCTAGATCAAAACCATCCAACACCACATAAATAAACACGCCAATGGCAATAATCACAATCCAAATCAGAGATAAATCAATCATTATTTACGCTCCTGTTCATTGCTATTGCCAGCATTCAAATCTGAGTCAACGCTTTCTTCTACACTGGTCAATGGACGTTTTGAGGCAAGAATCACCGCCTCTTCGCTGTGAATTGCACCTTCTGGCGTTGCATGAATAAATTGCGGACCTTTATGCATCAGTTTCAGCATGTAATAAATCCCGATGCCAAACACCACGCAGTACACCACCACAAAAATAATCAGCGTTAGACCCACTTGCTCTGCCGATACAGGCGATAATGCATCTTTGGTGCGCATTACCCCATAAACCACCCACGGTTGACGACCAACTTCAGTGGTAAACCAACCTGCAAGTAGTGCAATAAATCCTGATGGTCCCATCACAAAAGCAAAACGATGTAACCATTTATTTTCATACAGCTTGCCACCTTTACGCAAAATCAAAGCAAAGAATGCTAATGCAATCATCAACATACCAAGCCCAACCATGATGCGGAAACTCCAGAACACCACCAATGAATTTGGACGGTCTTCTTTGGCAAATTCTTTTAAGCCTTTAACTTCACCATCCATCGTATGTGTCATGATCAGGCTTCCAAGATTAGGAATACCAATCGCATATTTGGTTTCTTCCGCTTCCATATCAGGAATACCGAATAAATATAACGGCATGCCCTCGCCTTTATTGGTTTCCCAATGCCCTTCAATCGCAGCCAATTTTGCAGGTTGATGTTTCAAGGTATTTAAACCGTGATTATCGCCAATCAACACTTGTAATGGTGCAAGAATCAGGATCATCCACATTGCCATAGAAAAAGATTTTTTCACCAAGGCATCACGGCGACCTTTGAGTAAATGCCATGCCGCAGTTGAAGCAACCAACAAAGCAGACACTAAAAATGCAGCCGCAGCCATGTGTGCTAAACGGTATGGAAATGATGGGTTGAATACGATGGCAAACCAATCGGTTGGAACAATAATGCCATTTTCAATCGCAAAACCTTGTGGTGTCTGCATCCAACTGTTTGAAGACAAAATCCAAAACATGGAAATACAAGTACCTACTGCGACCATCGCGGTTGCAAAAAAGTGTGCACGTGGACCAACACGCCCCCAACCAAACAGCATAATACCGAGAAAACCTGCCTCCAGGAAAAAGGCGCTCAACACTTCATAGGTCAATAAAGGTCCTGTTACAGAACCTGCCACCCGTGAGAACTCGCTCCAGTTGGTACCAAACTGATAACTCATCACCACACCTGATACGACCCCCATACCAAATGCAACCGCGAATATTTTCACCCAAAATTTAAATAAGTCCTGATACACAGGGTCTTTGGTTTTTAGCCATCGCCATTCTAAAACAGCTAAAAAGCTTGCTAAACCAATTGAAATAGCTGGAAAAATAATATGAAAAGACACTGTAAAAGCAAACTGAATACGTGCCAGTTCTAGTGCTGTAAGTCCTAAAGTCATAACATCACCTTACTGTTTTGAGGCAGTTCAATGCTAAACACTGCACAGGAATATTGTTGTTTTACTAAATCAGCATAAACGCTCGTTTTATTACTCGTCTGTTGCTTTATGTTTGTAGTTTTTTTAACCAAACCCAAGCTCAAGATGAGTATATTTCTTCCCACCATTTTTGGAAATTTCATGATAAATCTCTACATAATAAATTCGTAAATTGATTGTTTTATTCTGAAATTTAGAACAAAAAATCATTGAATAGTTTTATGCAAAGCTGAACGGCGGGGCTCGTCCTTGGGGAATTAAATAGAGACGCTGTAAAGCAAAATAAACATGCTGAAATGTTTTGCTATAAGCAATCAATCTGACTTGTAAGCGTACAAAGACTTCACTAATGCCAAACTCGGGTGGTAAGACTAAATTGCCATAGACCACACAATATTGACATTGATGATTGATATCATGCTGATGATCGTGATGATCTGAGTTTTGCGCAGACTGATCTAAATGTAGATAATGATGAATAAAACTGGTTTGATGTACAGGATCTGATTCATCACCGTCAGGATGCAATAAAGAATGCGTAATGTGTTCACAGACCGGAGCAATTTGATATTGCTCAGGCAATAGCGGCTGTAAGAAAACCGCAATCTGTAACAATACTGTTGCAAATGCTAGCAACAGCCCACTACGTCTTAGCACAATTGATTGCTCATATTGAATAAAAGGCGGTGCTGAATAACAACTTGAAAGACACTCAATACTAGATTAGATCTACTAAATTAGACAATATTGAATAAAAACCAAGCACATCACTCAACTTTACTCTTTCAACTATAGTCCATATTTTTAGGTTTTTAAAGCCTATTTCATGTTTTTATTGCAATACCTATATGTTTTCTAAATAATATTTAAATCCTGATAAAATAAGCTCAAACAGCGTTATAAATACTTGAAATATTGAATTCAAAGCAGATGTTGATAGTCAGGATAAAAAATAGCTGCAAAGCTAACACTAATGAAAACCACCCAAAACAGAACATTTGACCATTTTAATAAAAATAATCGTCTTTCATTTAACTGAAAATTTTCCATATTAAAATAACTTTTATACCAAAAACCTGTATAAATTTTTGCACTCGGATTTTTAATTTGCAGTTGTTGTAAGAAAGCACTATACATTTGATATTTATTTTTGAGAAAAAATACTTTCTTGAACGTAAAATCCAACTCAAACATTCGAGGATAATCTTGTAATTCCTTCTTATGTGCTAATGTATAGCGTATTTCCATCCGATGTGTTTTCCCTACCGAGACCATATGAACAGAATCAATATCACAATAATGGATCTGCTCAGTTGAACCATCTGTAAAAAGAATCGCGACAGTATCAGGGTAAATCTGAAAGTTTTGGATGATTGCTTGGGATTGAGATGTAGATATATTTCTATAAAACAAAATAAAAATCGGTAAAACCAACAACAGACTCAAAAAGATGGTGGTATGTACCTCCATAAACACCTCAGGATCAAGGAATTTAATAAACTCAAATACATCTTCAAAAATTGTGTAAAAAACAATCCACACACAAAAGATCAATTGCAAAATAAAAACCAAAATAAAATATTTAATGATCATACTCACAACATACGCAGGCTTACCCTTGAGTGGTAAATCAAACTGCTGTTTATAATACTTAGTTTTAAAAGTTTGATCTTTGCGTAATTGGCTTTCTATAACCTGTTGTTCCACCCACTGCTGTCTTAAATGATGTAAATGAATTTTATTGGGATCAAATTTTTTATGATGTTTACGATGTCGTATCTTAGCCATTTATATAATTTTGCAAAAACAATAGTATGATATAACAATCATAAATCAGCAGTAATATCATGTATACAAAAGCGAGTGATCAATCACTCGCTTTACTGACAATATAAAAATCAATGAAAACTATTTAAAAATTTTAAAGCGTACTTGATCTTCAATATATGTTTTTTCTGTTGCAGGTGCTTCAATAGAACCAAAGACGAATTGTGCGCGCAATTTCCAACTCGCAGGAATCTCCCATTCAGCATGAACTTGATCATCTACGATTGGATTATAATGCTGTAAAGAACCACCTAAACCTTCTGTATGCAATGCTGTCCATGTCGCAAACTGAGCAATTGCGGTTGAATGCTCTGACCAAATGGGGAAATTATCTGCATATAATGGAAATTGATCCTGCAAATGTTTCACTACATCCAAATCTTCAAAAAATAAAACCGTTGCAAAACCTGCTTTAAAGCTTTCAATACGTGTATTGGTTTTTGTTGCAGCAACTTCATCCACAGCATAGCTACGCAATTTTTCTTTCACCAATTGCCAAAATTTTTCATGTTGTTGATTAAATAAAATAACAGCACGTGAAGACTGGGAGTTAAACGAAGATGGACTTTGCTTGATTGCATTTTGAATTAAGGCAGTTAACTGCTCAGGTGTTTGCTCAACACGGCGTCCAATCGCATAAATTGTTCGTCTATTTTCAATTAAATCTAAAAAATGATTCGACATTTTTAAAAATCCTTTGCTATTTTCTCGGGGAAATACCAGACAACGCCAGTTAATTATTAAATAAAAATAAACAATATGTGTTTAATAACGATTTATTTATTAGAACAAAAAAATAGTGAAAAATCTTCTTTTTCACATATAAAAGATCATGATTTATATATCATTTTTTGAAAAAAGATGTTCTCTGATATAAAAAATGCCAATACAAAATTGGCATTTTCATTAAAACTTAATCATGTTTATTTGACATTTGGATGAACCATTTTTTCAGGTTGTACAACCTCATCAAACTGTTCTGGACTGACAAAGCCCAACTCCACTGCGACTTCTTTTAAAGTTTTGCCTTGTTTATATGCTGTTTTTGCAACCTTTGCTGCATTTTCATAACCAATCACAGGATTTAAAGCTGTAACTAACATCAATGAATTATGTAAGAAATAGTCTATTTTTTCACGATTTGGCTCAATCCCTACTGCACAATGCTCGTCAAAACTATTACAAGCATCACCTAATAATTGAATAGATTGAATTAAATTAAATGCAATCACAGGCATAAAAACATTCAGTTCAAAATTTCCAGATGCACCAGCAAAGTTAATCGTTGTGTCATTGCCCATGACCTGTGCAACCACCATTGTCATTGCTTCACATTGTGTTGGATTTACTTTCCCTGGCATGATACTTGAACCAGGCTCATTTTCAGGAATATGTATTTCACCAAAACCACAACGCGGTCCACTTGCTAACCAACGAATGTCATTGGCAATTTTATTTAAACTCGCAGCTAAAGTTTTTAACGCGCCTGAAGCAAAAACAGCAGCATCACGCCCAGCTAAAGCCTCAAACTTATTTGGATTGCTGATAAATGGTAACGAGGTTAAAGCTGACAATTGTGCGGCTGCTTGTTCAGCATAATCAGGGTGAGCATTTAAACCTGTACCCACAGCTGTACCGCCTAAAGGTAACTCATACAACCAAACCAGTGCTTGCTCTAAACGCTTAATACCATTGTCCAGTTGTTGCACATAACCACTAAATTCTTGTCCCAAAGTTAAAGGCGTAGCATCTTGTAAATGGGTACGTCCAATTTTAACAATATCGTTAAAGGCTTCTGACTTTGCATGCAATGTGTTTCGCAATCTTTGTACAGCAGGAATGAGTAATTCATTGATGTGTAATGCAGCAGCAACATGAATAGCAGTAGGAAATGAGTCATTTGTAGACTGTGCACGATTGACATGATCATTTGGATGAACTGGCTTTTGTGAGCCTAAAGGATTGCCTAATTTTTGGTTGGCGATATTCGCAATGACCTCATTACAGTTCATATTGCTTTGTGTGCCAGAACCTGTTTGCCAAACAACCAAAGGAAATTGGTGATCCCATTGTCCTGAAATCACTTCATCTGCGGCATCTACAATATAATTTTTAAGCTCATCTGGAATTTGTTTAAGTTCTGCATTTGTAATTGCAGCAGCCTTTTTGACTAATCCCATCGCACGAATCATGGGACGTGGTAAATGCTCATGACCAATTTTAAAGTTTTGTATACTACGTTGTGTTTGCGCACCCCATAATGCTTCACTTGGGACTTCTACCTCTCCCATGGTGTCATGTTCAATACGTGTCTGCATACTCACCTCTTGCTCACTTAATAACGATTTATCATGATGTTAAAATGCTATTTATTGCATTTTCTGCATGCTAATCAATATTAATACAATTGTAAACAATAATCATTATCAAATATAGCTTAATTTACCCATGATTTAATGTATTTTGATAAAATCGCCATTCATCTTGGATCATTGTGCTTAAAGATCGCTTCGCAGTCCATTTAAGTATATTTTCAGCCTTGTTACTTTTTGAACCTACTTGAGCGAGTTCTTGGTAGATATAACTTGCATCTACTGTGTGAATTTGAGCTTGTGTTACTTCCGCAACAATATCAATTAAATTCTGAATTGAGCTAGGTTGCCCTGCGATATCAAAACTTTCACATATATTAAACTGGTTTTGCAACCACAATATACTGGCTTGAACTGCATCACATACATCCAATACATGAACAAAACTTCTCTCAACTGTTCCATCCGCAGTTGCAGCTTGGTTTTGTAACTCAATCACATCTCTTTGCTGCGCTGCGACTTGTAAAAGCATCGGTACAATGTTTTTCGGTAAAGGATTTACAAACTCGCCTAATACGCCATGTTCAAACGCTCCCACAACATTTGCTAGACGTAAAATCGCAATGCGCCATTCATTATCAGTTTTACATGTATCCTTAATAATTTCCTCAATCATTTGTTGAGATTTAATGTAAGGATTTTCATAAGAATAATTAAACTCAACCGATTCATCGAGTTCTAAACTCGACTTTCCATAAACAGCTAAACTTGATAAATGAACTAAAGTTCGTACACCTGTACGTTGCATTGAGCGTAATAAACTCATAATACAACTCACATTATCATTATAATATTCAAGTGGTTTTAATTTAGACTCTTCAAGTGCCTTAAATCCTGCGGTATGTACGACAGCATCAATCGAATATTGCTCAAAAACTTTATTTAAAGCGGGTGTATTTCGAACATCGATTTTGACAAAAGGAATATACATTCCTGAAATATATTCAAGTCGTTCTAAAGTATGTAAATTTGAATTGGCTAAGTTATCCACAATGACGACCTCTTGCCCTTGAGCAAGCAAGCTTATCACCACGTGCGAGCCTATAAAGCCTAAACCACCAGTCACTAAAATCATTGTATACTACCTATTTTTATCAAGTGTAAATGACATTGCCTTTACCATCTAATCTTCAAGTGAAGTTTCAATGAGTACTCTATTACTAATCACCTCTACGCCTAATTCAGTTCATGCTTGGCATGCCTTAGGCTTAGCACAGGCTTTACAAGCAAAAAATCAAGATTTTCGTGTTTTCTTCTATCAAGATGCTGTCACTGTTGCAAATGGCTTGCAGTGGGTGCCTGATGATCAACGTAATTTAACCCATGAATGGCAACAGCTAGCCATACGCTTACCTGTTTGTGTCAGTGCTGCCCTAGCACGAGGTATCACAGATCAGGAAAATGCTAAACGTCATCAAATTTCAACACATAACCTTGCCGAAGGCTTTGAGTTAGTCGGCTTAGGAGAACTTGCAGATGCAGTTGAATCCTGTGATCGACTCCTTCAATTCTAAGATGTTATTTTCAATTAAGTGTTGCAATTAAAAGGTAAATTGTGTGAAAACTGTACTCGTCATTTTAACTCACCCAAACCTCAACCATTTACAAGTCAATGAAAGTATTTCAGCAACAATGGTTTTGGCAACTTTTGGTAGTGAAGTCAAAGTCTTACTTAAAGAATCAGCACTCAGTTTACTAAAATCTGATCTGCTTTTTGATGCAAAAAAACATCCATTTAAATTAGCATCTAACATGCTAGATAGTTTTGAGTTCTATGATCTCACCCCTATTTTGGTAGAAAATAAGGATAAAAATTCAGTTTTTGTTACGCATTCACAACAACAAATTGAATTTATTGATTTAAATCCAGAATTCCTCCACGATTTTGATCATGTGCTGTATTGGTAAACGCAGAAATAAGAGAATATAAATGTCAGAACCTACTTTATTTTTAATGCAATCTGAATTTGCGAAAACATCAGCACATATTGAACAATTCAAGATGATGAGTACCCCTCAAGATATTCTTGTTTTAATGGGAGATGCTGTTTTATTTGCAGATGATGAACGTTTATCTGATGATTGTCAGATTTATATTTTGGCTTCAGATCTAGACTTATGGGTGGCTGATTTACCAAAATATATTAAAGTGCTTTCTTATGCTGAGTTTGCAGACTTAATTTTAGACTTTAAGCGTTGTATCAGTTTAAAATAATCTTTTGTTTGATTTTATTAGATAGGTTTGCCCTATCTGCTTAGGCTATTTTATGACTTTAGAGTTAGACCAAGATGGGCATTTGGTGGATTACACCATTTGGGATGAACGTGTTGCTCAGCAATTAGCACAAAGTTTAGATTTAGAACTAAACGCTTGGCATTTTGAAATTTTACAAGCAGTTCGCCAATTTTACGCTCAATTTGGGCATTCTCCTGCAACGCGCCCCCTAATTAAGTTTCTCATGAAAACAGTGAATGCTGATATCAATAACGCCATGCTACAAGAAAGATTTAATACAGGTTTAGTTGCCCGTCATTTAAGTCGCTTAGCTGGCGTTCCGAAACCGGCTAACTGTCTATAACACGCTATTTTATGATGACTTCGCTGTCATATTTTCGAGCACATTAAAAATAGGTTTGATGTGCTTTGCTTGTAGAGGTTCACCACAATCTGAACAGATCAGCACAGGCTTTAACCGATGTTGACAAGGTCGATGCACAAACTCAACTGGACGTTCAAATTTTGGATCCATCCATTGCTCTGCCCAATGCGCCATCGTCAATAATACAGGATATAAGGCATGCCCTTTTTCAGTCAGTTGATATTCAAAGCGTTCTTGTTTTTCTTTATAAGGCGTTTTGACTAAAATTTCATGCTCAACTAAACGCTTTAAACGTTCTGACAAAACATGCCGAGTTACACCTAAGCCTTGTTGAAATGCATCAAAACGACGTATCCCCATAAATGCATTTCGAATGATCAAAAATGTCCAACGGTCTCCGATGACAGATAAAATACGTGCAATTGGACAAGGTTGCTCACCGATATCATCCCACTTCATTAGACGCTCAACTTTTTGACTTTCTTTGGCTTAATGTAATGATCTCGTCATACTTTTTAAAGTATTATTTTTAGTCATTGTTAAATATAATGTTTGATCATACAACGTATTACTTGAATTATGACGTAAAAACCAAAATTGTAATGACAATGTATATCTTTATGAATTACATTTAAAATAAAAAATCACTATTTATCTCATTGAAAATAAATATTTTTTAAATTTGATATTGTTCCAATCTCTCTATAATATTTAAAAAGATTTAATTTTTTAAGAATAAAGATATGACGATTTCAAGTAATTCTAATGTAACAAATGAAGTAATTTATTCCTCATCAGATGCTCATGAAGAACTAGAAATGATTCATATTCCAAAATCAAAAGTGAATGAAGTTAAACAATATTTAACGCAAAAAGCGCAAATGAAAAAAGTACAGGAAATTGCATCAATTGCTGTTTTTGAAGCAAAGACGTCGATCTCTATTCCACTTGCTCAAACTAAAATTGCTGCTGGATTACCCTCTCCAGTACAAGACCATACCGAACAATCAATTGATTTTAATGAATATCTTATTCGAAACCCAAATACAACTTTTGTCGTTAAAGTTGCATCATTGTCGATGCTTGGTGCAGGCATTGATGTAGATGATGATTTGATTGTAGACCGTAGCATAGAGGCAAAAAATCGTAATATTGTCGTAGCCTTAGTTGACAATGACTTTACAGTTAAGCGTTTGATGATCGACGGTGATAAAAAATGGTTACAAGCAGAAAACCCTGAATTTCCAGATATTCATTTTAACGAAGGTCAAGAAATGCTGATTTGGGGTGTCGTAACACGTGTGATTAAAAATTTAAAATAGCTCTTAACGCTCAGTTTTTCTGTTTTATTACTTGTAAAACGAAGCAGTATTTGAGCTTTTGCAGCATGCAGTAAGCTGTTTTTTTAGACAATTTATACTTATTTTGGACGTTTACAATTTTCAAAAGTTCTGAATAGAGTTTTAATATTACAACTTGCTCATGTTATCCTACCCTAATTGATTAAATCGCATGTATGAGTCAACTGTTTAAACATTTGTATTGATTCACATCATTTAATTCATTGACGACTAAAGGGTGTCACTTTCTAGTATGAACAATCTATTAAAATGGTTTGAAAATCGCGTTGATCCCTATCCAAATGAGGGACTCAATGAACCTTTGCCTAAAACATTTTTTGCTTTTGTTTGGCAGGCTGCTACAGGTGTAAAAAAGTATTTAGCTCTGCTGATTCTATTTACTGCGGCAACAGCAAGTTTTGAGGCTATATTTTTCTCACAGATTGGGCACTTAGTCGATTGGTTGACACAATCTACACCTGAAACCTTTTTAGAAAATCATCAGAATAATTTAATTATTTTGGCGATGTTCTTAATTGCCAATATTTTCTTTGCAAATATGCAATCTATTATTCGTCATCAGGTACTTTATAGTAGTTTTCCGATGCGTTTGCGTTGGAGATTTCATAATTTATTGCTACGTCAAGGCTTAGACTTCTTCCATAATGACTTTGCAGGACGTTTGTCCGCTAAAGTCATGCAAACCTCATTGGCTGTACGTGAATTTTGGGTCATTTTGGGTGACATGGTCACTTATGTCGTGATTTATTTTATTACGATTAGTGTGGTACTTGGCGCAATTTCTCCAATTTTATTAGTTCCCTTACTCATTTGGTTAGTGCTTTTTATTTCTGCTGCTTATTATTTTATTCCTCGTTTAGGTAAAGTTTCTAAAGCCCAAGCTGATGCACGTGCTGAAATGACAGGTCGTGTAACGGATGCTTATACCAATATTCAAACGGTTAAGTTATTCGCACATGCAGGTCGTGAAAGTCAATATGCCAAAGCCTCTATGCAAAAGTTCATGGTAACTGTATTTCACCAAATGCGCTTAGGCTCAATGTATGAAATTTGCATTAATTTACTCACTTTTGTTTTGTTTTTTGGCGTGCTGGGTACAGCCGTTTGGTTATGGTTGCAAGGTCAAGCTGCGATTGGTGTAATTGCTGCGACAACGGCTATGATCTTAAAACTCAATAGTATGGCTGAGTTTATGATGTGGCAAACTTCAATGCTATTTGAAAATGTCGGGACAATTCAAGATGGTATGAATACGCTCGGCAAACCGATTAAAATTCAAGACAAAGAAAATGCTCAACCCTTAAAAATTCAACAAGGTAATATCAAGTTTCAAGATGTATGTTTTGCTTATAACAATAAAAACGTGATTGATCACTTTAACTTAGATATTAAAGCAGGTGAAAAAATCGGGATTGTTGGGCGTTCTGGCGCAGGAAAATCTACTTTAATCCAACTTCTTTTACATTTCTATGAAATCAACCAAGGTCGTATTTCTATTGATGGGCAAAATATTGAAGATGTAACTCAAGATAGTTTACGCAAAAATATTGCTTTGGTTACACAGGATACTTCTCTATTACATCGAACTGTAGCAGAGAATATTAAATATGGTCGTCCAGATGCAACCGATGAAGAAATGTTTGAAGCTGTAAAAAAAGCCAAAGCTGAAGAGTTTATTCCTCAACTTTCTGATCTACGTGGTCGTACAGGTTATGATGCTTATGTCGGTGAACGCGGTGTAAAACTTTCTGGTGGTCAACGACAACGTATTGCTATTGCTCGAGTATTTTTAAAAGATGCACCTATTTTAATCTTAGATGAAGCAACCAGTGCTTTAGATTCTGAAGTTGAAGCTGCTATTCAATCAAGTTTAGATGATTTGATGCAAAATAAAACAGTTATTGCAATTGCACATCGCTTATCTACCATTGCCCAAATGGATCGCTTGATTGTTTTAGATCAAGGTAAAATTGTGGAACAAGGTCGTCATGAAGATTTAATCACCCAAAATGGTATTTATGCAAGTTTATGGCAAAGACAAACAGGTGGTTTTTTAGTTGAACAACAGCGTATGAAAGAAAAGGAAGATAAATAAATGTTGTATTTAGAAGATCTAAATGTGGGCGATCAATTTCAAAGTCGTGAATATGAAATCACCTTAGAAGAAATTTTAGATTTTGCTCAAAAATACGATCCTCAAGTTTTTCATACAGATCCAGAAAAAGCTAAAAACCATCCTATTTTTCAAGGACTTGCAGCCAGTGGTTGGCATACGTCAGCCATTGTCATGCGGCTTTGGACAGAATGTTTTCCTGTTGCTTATGGCTTGATTGGTTCAGATTCTAATTTACGTTGGCCACGACCAACTCGCGCAGGCGATAAAATATCAGTTGAAGTTGAAATCGTTTCCATCACGCCATCAAAAACCAAAGCTGACCGTGGTATTGTGAGTTATATCACACAAGCAAAAAATCAAAATGGTGATGTTTTACTGATTTCAACAACTAAAATTGTTGTTTTTAATCGACATTTTCAAGAAAATTAAAAGCTAAATTTTGTCTTACAATTTTTATGGTTTTTGATTAGAATCATGACAATATGTAATTTAAACACATATGTTGAGAGCAACGGATAGCATATGAAGAACACTTCAGCTCGCCAAGATCAGGGAATCCCTGGTGTTTATGGACTTTTATTACTAGATATTGTTTCTAGATGGGGCTACAGCGCTGAAACTTTTTTTGCGCCTTTTTCTTTTAATAGTGAACAGTTGGCGGAACCCGATTTTCGTATTCCGACACCTATTGCAAATGAATTAGTCAAACAAGCGCTAAAGTTAACAGGTGAAAGTACATTAGGTTATCAAATTGGTACGCAAATGCGTATTTCAATTCATGGTTTTATTGGCTATGCCATTATGACAGCAAATGATATTACCGATGCCCTTGTACTTGCGAACCGCTTTATTCAACTGCGAATGCCATTTTTACAATTGTATTTTTCTACTTTTGGTGAAAAAGCAACTTTACAATTGCAATGTGATATCGATATAGAACCATTAAGAACTGAAATTTTAATGGGTCTAACCTTTGGCATTATGACGATGGCGCGTGCACTTACAGGTATAGACGATTTACGAGGTGATATTGACTTTGACTTCCCTAAACCTGAAGGCTTTGATAAATACATTGATAAATTACAAAATCGCTATCAAATGCGTTTTGAGCAGCCACATTTAATTGCAAGTTTTGATAAATCCTATTTAGGTTTAAAGATGGTCAATGCAGACCCTATCGCTAGCCAGATTGCTATCAATCAATGTGAAGCGGAGCTTTCTGCAATTGGTGAACGTCGTCGCTTATCTATGCGTGTTCGCGACATTTTGACGCATTCAGAACAGCATTATTTAAGCATTGAAAATGTTGCTGATCGCTTGCACATGTCAGACCGAACTTTAAAGCGTCAACTTGCAGCTGAAGGGACTTCTTTTTCCACCTTAGTTGATGAAGTTCGTTATCGTCATGCAACCTCTTTACTGTCACGAACAGACTATACACTTGAGCAAATCGCAGATGAACTTGGCTATAGTGATGTTGCAAATTTTAGCCGTGCTTTTAAACGTTGGAGCGGACGCAGTCCAAGCAATTGGCGTAAAGACCCATATCTATAGCATTTTTAAATCTTTTGTTTTGTAACAAAAACCTGTATAACACGTAGAAAAATAAATTGAAGTCTTTTTAAGGAGTCAACATGAATCATCCTGCTGAATTGAAGTATGCAGCAACACATGAATGGGTACGTATTGAAGGTGATCTGATCATCACAGGTATTTCTGATCATGCACAAGATGCTTTAGGTGATCTTGTTTATGTAGAAAGCCCAGAAGTTGGTCGTCAAATTACCGCAGGTGAAGCTGTTGGTGTTGTTGAGTCTGTAAAAACAGCTTCAGATATCCATGCGCCTGTTTCAGGTACAGTTGTAGAAATCAATACAGCGCTTGAAGATGATCCAGATTTTGTGAATGATGCACCTTATGACAAAGGTTGGATCTATAAAATCAAAGCCGATAATATTGCCGATGTTGAAAAATTATTAAGTCATACTGAATATGAAGCGGGTTTATAAATCATAGATTTTTACCCTCTGTGAAAAGGAATCTTTTTAGATTCCTTTTTTACATCTTTTAATTGAATTTTCCACTATACTCACGTTCAACATTGTATTAAAATTAAACAAAATTTCTTTGCTTTAAATGACAGCTTTTTTGCTGCCTCGCTCTCTCCCAACATTCAGGTTATTTATGTCAACTGTAAATGCGCAACATTTATGGAATAAATCCTTTATTCTTTGTTTAGCCAACAACTTATTTTTATTCATTTTTTATTTCGCACAAACCACAATTCTTCCTATTTATATTCTGCAAGATTTAAATGGTAGTTTGGCACAAGCAGGTTTAGCGATGACCTTATTTATGGTTTCGTCTATTGCTGTGCGTCCATTTAGTGGATTAATCATTGAAAAATTTGGGCGAAAAAAAACGCTCTATATTTCAGAAACGCTCTTTTGTCTTTTTGCAATTGCGTATCTTCTTGCAGATAGTTTAACTATGCTCATGGTCATTCGCTTTTTACATGGCATCTGGTTTAGTATTTTAACCACAGTGACTGTGCCTATTGCCAATGACTTTATTCCTGAAAAACGTAAAGGTGAAGGAATGGGTTATTTTGTTATGTCTATTAATCTAGGTATTGTCCTTGGACCTTTAATGGGTTTGACATTGATTCAATCAACGTCATACTTTACCGTGACCAGTATTTTAGCTGCGATTATTTGTTTAGGTTTTACTTTATGTTTCTTCATTCCTATACAAAATAATCGTGTTTCACCGCCACAAATGACTGCTAAACGCAAAATTAGCATTCATGATTTTGTTGAAAAAAAAGCGATTCCTGTTTCTATTATGGCAATGATTATTTCTTTTGCCTATGCCAGCATTATGTCATTTATTTCCACTTTTGCAGCTTCACGAAATTTACTGGCTTATGCAAGTGTATTCTTTGTGGTGTTTGCTATTTCGATGATGAGCTTACGTCCATTTACAGGAAAATTGTATGATCGTAAAGGTGCTAGTTATGTGATTTATCCAGCAATTGCTTTATTTGCTGTCGGTCTAGTCGTTCTCAGCCAAGTGGAAACTGTGTTTGGTTTTATGCTCGCTGCTATTTTTATTGGTATGGGTTTTGGTTCAGCACAGCCTTGTTTACAAACATTGGCGATTCAGCGTTCACCTAAGCATCGTATTGGACATGCAACTTCAACGTTTTTCACATGCTATGATTTTGGAATCGCGATAGGCTCTATTTTACTCGGTATGATCATTACTCTTTTTGATTATAGCTTTGCATATTTATTATGTGCTGCAATTACCGCAGGTAGTTTAATATTTTATCGCTTTGCTGTGGCACATAAACCGACTTAAAAGAAAAATTTTCAGCCGCTTAAATGCGGCTTTTTTACACCTAAATATCTAATATATTAGCCATTTTTTAGACTAATTAAAAGCTAATATCAAGACTATCTAAAGCAGATGAGATCAGATCTAAAGTACCTTTACCTAATTCTACCGCCAAGTCTAACACATCAATTGGATTTGTATGATTGATCAAGTCAGTTGCGCTATTTGACTGCGTTTCTTCTTGTTGTACGAGTTCTGATGTTTCATCACTTGGTATTTCTGGAATTGACATTATTTTTTACCTTTTTAAATATCACAATAAAGTATGTCACAGATAGACTACTGTAAATATTGCCGTAGCTTATTATAATTTTATATTGTTTTATTTAAGATACAGTATTTTTATGCAATTGGTATGGTTTCGACAAGACTTAAGAATAACTGATCATGCAGCCCTTTGGCATGCTTCACAAACAGGAAAATGCGTTGCTTTAGTGATGATTTCCATAGCACAATGGCAACAACATGATGATGCAGCCTGTAAAATCTCACTTTATCTTAGGCAAATAGAAACCTTAAAAAGGCAGCTAGCACAACTGAATATTCCTTTAATCATTCAAGATGTTCCATTATGGAAAGATGTCCCTCAACAACTTTATACAGTCGTTCAAGATCTAAAAATTGAAAATGTATTTGCAAATATTGAATTGGGTGTAAATGAACAAAAACGGGATAATCAGGTCAATGCGCTGTTAAGTAAACATAATATTTTGCTTAATCTTTATCATGATCGAACCTTATTTCCTATTGGTTCTATTTTAAATCAGTCTAATCAGCCTTATAAAGTTTTTGGTGCATTTAAAAAACGCTGTTACGAACTTTTAAGTATTCGAGTTCCAAGTTGTTACCCAACACCTGAACCACAATCCTCTATTACATTAGATGATTCACTTGATCTGGAAATCATAACTCAACATATAGCTGCTCTAGATCACAAAGATCTAGCAGACTCATGGTCTGTACGTGAAAACCATGCAGAATCGTTATTAGATGATTTTCTTGAACATAAATTAGCATATTATGCTGAGGAACGTGATTTTCCTAATCTCAGCGCAACCAGTCAACTGTCTGCTTATTTAAATATGGGCGCAATTTCAATACGCCAATGTATACATGGCTTATTTCGCGAACAACTTGGGAACTTTCACTTATCAGGTCATGGGCAACAAATATGGTTAGATGAATTATTATGGCGTGAATTTTATCAGCATATTTTATTTACTTTTCCTCATGTTTCTAAACATCAACCATTTAAAGAAAATACCAATAAAATAAAATGGTTAAATAATGATAACCATTTACAGGCTTGGCAACAAGGTCAAACAGGTATTCCTATTGTCGATGCAGGTATGCGTCAATTAAAAGCAACTGGTTGGATGCATAATCGAGTTCGCATGATTACTGCAATGTTTCTCACAAAAAATTTGCTTATTGATTGGAGAAAAGGTGAAAAATGGTTTATGCAGCATTTAATTGATGGGGATTTAGCAGCCAATAATGGTGGATGGCAATGGTGTGCATCTACAGGAACTGATGCTGTTCCTTATTTTCGAGTGTTTAACCCAACCACTCAGTCACAAAAATTTGACCCTGAAGGTGAATATATTAAACGTTGGGTTCCTGAACTCGCGCATTTAGATGCAAAACAAATTCATGCACCTTTTGCTAAAAACCCTAATTTAGCCTTAAATTACCCTCATCCTCTTGTAGATTTAGGGCTTAGTCGTAAACGCGCAATTGAAGCCTTTAAACTCATTTAAATCAATCAAAAGCTAAAAAACATTCACTCGCTAAATGATTGAATGTTTTTTAGCATTATTTAATCAGTAACTTTGTGAGTAACACTAATAAAATAAAGCATTTCTCATTGATAAAAAATACAGCTTATTCATCCACAATATCTGCAAAATGTGCCGCTAAAACCTTCACTAAGTCATGTGGATTAACCCCGATATCTAAACCTCGTTTCCCACCACTGACATAGATTGTATTTAATGCTTCCGCACTTGAACAAATGACTGTTTTTAATCGTTTCTTTTGTCCAACAGGGCTAATTCCACCCACCAAATATCCTGTTAAACGTTCTGCATCTTTTGGGTCTGCCATATGCAGTTTTTTTGCACCAAATGCGCTTGCTACTTTCTTTAAATTTAACTGATGACTTACAGGTAAAACAGCAACAAAATAGTTTTTATCATCTGTGACCATTAATGTCTTAAAAACTTCTTCAAGCTTTAAGCCTAATTTTTCTGCAGCCTCTAAACCAAAGCTTTTTGCATTAACATCATGTTCATATTCATGGATTGAGAATTCAATTTTATTTGATTTCAAAACTTTACATGCAGGAGTCATAAATTTAATTAAGATGGAGAGGATATGTAATTATATGTCATCTGTGGCTAGATGTTAAATAACTTAGGCTATTTAAATATCTACTGTTCATAATGTAAATTAAACAACTTTACTCGTCATATCGCCTTTTGTTTTAATGAGTTAAGTTGGGCACTTATATTCACACAATAACAATTTTGGTTTGAATTATGACTCAAATTGCACCACAACAAGATAATAACCAACAGACTTCAGTAACACCCTCATCTACTGGAGTTTCTAGCTATCTTGCTCGCTTTATTTCATTTTTCACACGACGTGGCGCGCGTTTATTAACAGGTGCTCGTAGCCTTTGGCTAGGTTGTGAACCTGAATTAAAGCAACGCATTTATTATGCAAATCATAATAGTCATATCGACTTTATTTTATTATGGTCTTCTTTGCCCACCGCTATTCGTCGCAAAACCAAGCCTGTTGCAGCTTCAGACTATTGGTTAAAAGATGGATTTAGGCGTTTTCTCATTCAAAATACTTTTAATGGTGTCACAATTCGGCGCAATCGTGAAAATAATCAAGACCCTTTACAACCCATCAAAGATGCACTTGAACAAGGTTATTCTATTATTTTCTTTCCTGAAGGCACACGAAATCTCAATGATGATGTAGAACTATTACCGTTTAAAAGCGGTTTATATAATTTGCATGAACAATTTCCACATATTGAAATTGTACCTGTTTGGATTTCAAATCTTAGACGTGTTATGCCTAAAGGAGCATTTGTTCCACTCCCATTACTTTCAACAGTGTGTTTTGGTTGCCCTTTAGATCAGCATTTTGAAATGAATAAAAGCGAATTTTTGACCTATGCACAACAAGAATTACTTAAATTAAAAGAGGTTGAAAACCAATGACCTTGAACAATTTACAACAAACTTATCTTTTATTTGGCATTTTTGCATGTATTTTAGTTTTTGCATCAAGTGTTGGATTTATTTTAAAAAAACGTACAGGAGCAAATGCTTCACCTGTGATTGACAACCTGAATGCTCGAATCAATGCATGGTGGGTGATGTTGATTGTTATTGGTGCAGCGATTTTACTTGGTAAAACTGCATTTATCATCTTATTTGGTATCATTTCTTTATTTGCATTACGAGAGTTTATTAGCCTACTTCCAACTCGACGTGGTGATTATTTCCCGTTACTCATCGCTTTTTATTTTGTTATTCCCTATCAGTACTATCTCATTTATACAGATTGGTACGGATTATATTCTATCTTTATTCCACTTTATGTTTTTTTATTGATTCCGATTGCCAGTCTAAAACAAGAAGATACCACTCATTTTTTAGAACGAAGTTCAAAAATTCAATGGGGGCTGATGGTCAGCGTATTTTGTATTTCTCATGTTCCTGCATTATTAAACTTAAAACTACCAGATTTTCAAGGTGAAAAAATTTGGCTCGCGATTTGGCTGATTATGGTGGTGCAAGCTTCAGATGTTTTACAATATGTTTGTGGAAAATTATTTGGAAAACATAAAGTTGCACCTGTTTTATCACCTTCAAAAACTGTAGAAGGTTTAGTTGGTGGCATTCTACTTGCGACAGGTTTAGGTGTATTAATGGCTTGGTTAACACCGTTTACTTATTTACAGGCTGCTTTTATTGGGCTTATTGTCTGTGTTTTTGGCTTCTTTGGCGGTTTAGTGATGTCTGCCATCAAACGAGATCGAGGTGTAAAAGATTGGGGGCAATTAATTCATGGTCATGGCGGCATGTTAGACCGTATTGATTCTATTTGTTTTTCTGCACCCATTTTCTTTCACATTTTACGTTATTGGTGGAGCTAAAATAAAACGCTAAGATGAAAATGATCCAACACATACTCATCTTAGCGTGTATCACGCTTTATTGTTATTCTTGATTATTCGTATTCAATTGACTTAGACAATTTCTTGATTATTCACTTATTGTTCTGCCAACCAACTCATAAAACGCTGACGCTCTACTTTTGAGGCATTTTGCCATATTTGAATCATTTGCTGATCAGCCGTTGTACTATTTACAGATACCGCAGTCGATGTTGTACTCAACGGCATTGCTGTTTGGGATTTTGTATAAACAGGAGCAGGCTGATTACCCTCTTGTTTTTTCGTGGTTGTTAAATCAAAAACTCGACCAAAAAGCCCACCAGATAACCAAGGTTTAGCTTCATTATTTGCCCCAGTTTGCTGTACAATTAATTGATTATGAGCATCATACAAAGCCACTGTAGGTTGTTCTGCATATTTTTTTGCGGCTTCAAAACTTTGTGGTGCATCAACCAAACTTAATTTATAACTTTGCCCATCTTGTAAATTAGGCGCTTTAATTGTCACAACACCTGATTTTAAAATATCGTGTTCACTGTTTAAATGTTCAAAATATTGTTGGTAACGCACACTAATTGAGGCATTGCCTGCATCGACTTTATATTCATTTTTTTTTGTTCTAAAAATACCTGTATTTACTTCCTGATCATTTACTGCCAAGACAACAATTTCTTCAGGTGCAGTAATCGTCACTGCCGCCAAAGCAGAATTACCAATCACTAAACCTAAACTCATGATACTTGCTGCAAACTTTAAACGCATAGATATTTCTCAAATGTCAATAAACTGTAAAATTTAATGCACTATGCTCTGTCCTCATGACAATTTTATGACAATTATCATTTACAGTCATTTTTTAGACATAAACTATTGAAAATACTTAATTTTATAAATTAGCTTATATCTTAAAAATTTGAAAATCAAACATTATTCATTTTTATTTTCTGGGATACTATTCCGATTAGAATGCTGAAAATTTTGCTGACCACAATATCGACATCTTTTTCCACCCTGTCTACGCCACATTTCATAAATCACACCTGGAATAATCGCAAAACATAATAACAATAAAGTCAGCAAAATATTGCCACGAAAAGTAGGCACACTATAATGTCCACATGATAAGCATTTTTCTTTGTTTGACATATTTTTAAGTGATTTAAAATTTTTAGAAATACTAACTGATCCTTATTCACTCAATCAATTGCTACTCATAGCCTCTTGTTAAGATTTTCAGCCAAGTACTATTATTTTTATATCATAAAAAAAGAGTACCTTAGTACTCTTTCTCTTTTTCACATAAAATTTCAATTAGTTAAATGTTTTAAAACGCTCAGCATCATCCATAAATGGTTTTTCACCCGCAGGCGCTTCTACTGAACCAAAGACCAATTGAGCACGTAATTTCCAGTTGCTTGGAACATCAAAAGTTTGCGCAACTTCTTCGTCTACAATCGGATTATAATGCTGTAATGATGCACCTAAACCAGCTTCTGATAAAGCTGTCCATGTTGCAAATTGAGCAATACCCGTTGAGTGTTCAGACCAAATTGGGAAATTTTCTGCATAAAGTGCAAATTGTTCTCGAAGACTTTTTACAACGTCTTGATCTTCATAAAATAAAACTGTGCCATAACCTGCAATAAAGCTATTAATTTTATTGCTTGTACCTTCAAATGCTTCAGCAGGAACAATTTTTCGTAAAGTTTCTAAAACAATTGTCCAAAACTTAACATGTGAATCACCAAATAAAGTGACAGCACGTGAAGTTTGCGAGTTAAATGCTGATGGACTTTGTTTGATTGCTTCTTTAATTGTTTCTTCAATTTTTGCATTGTCTAAAGTTACATTTTTACCAATTGCATAAATTGTACGGCGTTGTTTAATTTGATCTAAAAATGACATTGTATTTTACCCTCAATATTGCTTTGACCATTTTGGTCGTGTTCTTAAGATAGAGTCAGTATATTGCATTTAAATGATAGGCGTCAGTGATATCTTTATGACATAATGTTGCATAAATAGAACGCCCAGCAGTAAAGATAAAAAATACACCTTTCAATTGAATTTGGTCTATTTGTATAAGCATGATTTTACTTCAATATTGAGTGATCTCATCCTATTTGGTCTATTTCTTTCAGCCTTAAAATGTGTATTTTTACCTTCAACTGAATGAATGAATAATTCTTTCTAAACTTATGAAAAAACAAGAAATGTTTCATCATCCTCTACACATATTTTTTCGTCAGCTGGACTTAAAATAGAACCAAAAGTCATCTGTGCTTTAAGCTGCCAGTGTTGTGATAAATTATATTTTTCAATCACTTGAGTATTAATGCTTGGATTATAATGATGCAAAGCAGCACCTAAACCTAAACTTGCAAATAGCGCCCACACAGCAAACTGAACCATTCCTGAGCTTTGTTCAGACCAAATTTCAAACTCTTCTGCTTGTAAGGGTTTAAGTTTTTGTAATTTTTGAAGCACCTGTTGATCTTCAAAAAATAAGACTGTGCCATAAGCTGCACAGCATTGATCAATTTTTAGCGCCACACCTTCATACGCTTTTTCATGCATGTGTTGGCGTTGAATATCTTTTACCATTGTCCAAAATTGTTCATGTGATTGTTGTATTAAAATAACCACTCTTGCACTTTGACTATTCTGTACCGAAGGACAACACGAAACTGTTTCTTTAATTAACTGAATTAATTCATCCTTCTGATAAGGAACTTTTTTCCCTAAATGATATATGCTACGACGTTTCCGTAAATTTTCTAAAAATGGATATTCATCAGACACATTGTCTTTCTTTTTAAACAATAAATCTTTTGACAATTCCGTTGTCAAAACATGACCAATTTTAGATAAAATTGTCATTACACTTCCCCAAGAAATAAAAAATAAAGACATACATTTTGTAAGTATTTTATGGTTTTTATCTATTTTTATCAAAGTTTAATGTTTACTTTTATAGCAATAAATCATGTAAAAATAAAAAAACTCCACACAAATGCAGAGTTTTTTATGATTTAAATTAACGTGTTATTTATCAGTTTCAAATAAAGCTGCAACAAATGACTTCGCTGAGAATGGACGTAAGTCATCAATTTTCTCACCCACACCAATAAAACGAATAGGTACATGTGTGCGACTTGCGATATTAAATAACACACCACCTTTGGCTGTACCGTCAAGTTTAGTGATCGTTAAACCTGTTAAGCCAACTGCTTCATCAAACATTTCAACTTGATTAATTGCGTTTTGACCTGTACCTGCATCCACAACCAACATAACCTCATGAGGTGCAGTTGCATCAATTTTTTGCATCACGCGTTTTACTTTGGTCAACTCTGTCATTAAGTTACTTTTATTATGCAAACGTCCTGCTGTATCTGCAATCAGTACATCAACACCTTTTGCACGTGCACTTTCAAAAGCATCAAAAATTACAGAAGCACTGTCAGCACCATGTCCTTGTGCAACCACTTGAATATTATTACGTTCACCCCAAATCTGAAGTTGTTCCGTTGCTGCTGCACGGAAAGTATCCCCTGCCGCCAACATCACTTTTTTACCTTCACCTTGTAAACGTTTAGCTAATTTACCAATTGTTGTGGTTTTCCCCACACCATTTACACCCACCACTAAAATCACAAATGGATTTTTATTTGGGTCAATATGTAATGGCTTAACACGCGGTGCAAGCAAAGCCACCAATTCTTCTTGCAAAGCTTTATAAAGTGAATGTGAATAGATCAAATCACCACGTTCAGTACGCTCAGTTAAATTTGCAATAATCGTTTTAGTTGCTTCAACACCAATATCGGCAACCAATAATTGCTCTTCAACTTCTTCAAGTAGCTCATCATCAATTTCTTTGCCACCGATCAAGATATTGACCATACCATCAGCAAAGTTTTTACGAGATTTCGTTAAGCCTTCTTTCATGCGGCTAAAGAAGCCACCTTTTGCTTTTGTTTCTTCTTCTACAGCTTCTGCCACAACAGCAGTTGTCTCTGCTCGTTCTATTTTATTTTCAACAATAGGCACATTAACGGCAGGTAAACTAGGTAATGTGACATCGTCATCACCGATATCCGCATCAATCAAGAATTTATTTTGCTGTTCTTGCATGCCGAGTCCTTGAAAAGCATCGTATTAAAAAAGAAAGAGTTTAGCACAGATTGTCATTTTTATAAGAATTTAAGATGTTTTTAAGTTAGGGTTGTGCAGTTTAAAAGCTAGATGCTACAAATCAACCAAAATGCAACATTCTAATATTGATTTAAAACGTAATTTTTTGAAGAATATTGCTAAATACTTTTATATTTTCTTGGATAAGTAGTGATCAATATCAAAAAATTATGCTTGAATATTTTTTCACCACATTTATCTCAACGCTGTCTATTGAGTGGCTTTTTTCTAGTTGGATCGCCTATCCCAACAGTATTTGCAGAAACACAAAGCCAATTGGCACGTACAACTTTTGAAACGACATTAAATAATGGTCTCAAAGTCATTATTCGTGAAGATCACCGTGCTCCTATTGTGATGACACAAATTTGGTATGCTGTGGGGAGTAGCGACGAATCTGGAAATCTGTTAGGTATTTCGCATGTACTTGAACATATGATGTTTAAAGGCACACAAAAAGTCCCAGATGATGAATTTACCCGTCTTAGCCGTATTTATGGTGGACGGATCAATGCAGCAACCTACACCAATTATACAAATTATTATCAACTCTATCCTAAAAAATACTTTCCTCTCGCCTTAGAACTCGAAGCTGATCGCATGCGAAATTTAGTTTTACGACAGCAAGATTTTGAACCTGAAATCAAAGTAGTGATGGAAGAAAGACGCCAACGCACTGATGATAATCCTCGAAATTTAGCATATGAACGCTTTAAATGGATTGCTTATCCCACCAGTCATTATCGTCAACCTGTGATTGGATTTATGAAAAATCTACACAATATTAAACTTGATGATCTAAAAAAATGGTATCAAACATGGTACACACCCAATAATGCAACTTTGGTGATCGTGGGTGATATCAATGCAGAACAAGCCTTAAAACAAGTACAAAAATATTTTGGTGCAATTGCGAAAAAAACCACACCTGACCGTAATGATGTACTTGAGTTTGATCGCTTAGGCTATCGTCATATGGAACTTGCGCTTCCTGTTCAAGTGCCAAATTTGTACATGGCTTGGAATGTGCGTTCTTTAGCAACTGCCAAAAACCCTCAAGATGCTTATGCGCTCACTATTATTCAATCTTTACTTGATGGAGGAATTTCTTCTCGTCTACAAGACCGTTTAGTTCGTGATAAAAAAATCTTAACTGCAATTAATGTCAGCTATGAACCCTATAACCGAGGTGATAGTTTATTTACCATTTCTGCTTTACCTTCAGAAAATGTCAGCTTAGAACAAGCACAAAGCGCAATTGAAAAAGAAATGGATTTATTTAAAACAGAACTGGTAAATCAAGCCGAACTAGAACGTGTTAAAAACAATTTCGTTTCTAACTTAGTCTATAGTCAAGATGATATTGCAGGACAGGCGAATATGATCGGAAATTTAGAAGTTAACGGTTTAAGTTTCCGTCTGATTGATGAGTTACCACAACACTATGACAAAGTGACACCACAAGACTTACAGCGCATCGCTAATATTTACTTTGTTCGAGATAATCTAAGTACCTTGTACTTAAGCCCTGAGTCCAAAGATAAACCCTAAGCCCATTCAGGAGTTTTAAGTGCCAAATTTAAAATTATTGCTTTTAATCAGTACACTTTTATGTTCAAGCTATAGCATAGCCGAATTTAGTGCAGAAGATGCCACAGAAGCAGAACCATTGCCTACCGACACGCCATTAAAATCTCTCAATGTATTGGAAAGTTTAAAAAATTTAGATCAACAAAAAAATTATCAAGCGCCATTTGTCCAAGAATTAAATAATGCACAAAAAGTCAGAACGCTTTTCGTTTCGACCCAAGATCTGCCCATTGTGGATATTCAACTGACTTTTAACGCAGGTTCTGCACAAGACGAAAATATTGCAAAAGGCATGTCGGGTTTAGCAAATATGGCAGCCAAACTTATGGCTGAAGGCACAGATCAATATACAGCCAAACAAATTGCCAGTACTTTTGAAGGATTAGGTGCTAAATTTAGCGTTAATGCTTATCGAGATATGTTTACAGTCCGTTTACGCGTACTTTCTGACCCGCAGAAACTAAATCCTGCAATCAATATGATGTTACATGTACTCAATCATGCGACATTTAATAATTCTGGTCTAAATTTAGTCCTCAATAATACCAAAATTGGGCAAAAGCAAGTTCAAGAAAATCCTAGCCGCTTGATGGGCATTCGCTTTTATCGTGCTATTTATGGCAAACATCCTTATGCAGAGCCTAGTGTCGGCACCAATGCCAGCATTCAAAAAATCACGCCTGAATTGTTAATTCAATTTAGAAATCAATTGCTAGTTGCACAGAATATGAATATTGCCATTACAGGCAATTTAAGCACAGAACAAGCCACTCAACTCGGTAGTTTATTCGCCAGTAGCATCCCTCAAGGCATAGCAGCACCCGAGCTTCCTGAACCCATCGACCAATCTGATTTTAATATTCAGTTTATCCCTTTTCAATCTAAACAAGCGAATATTATGATGGGGCATTTAGCAATTACACGCTCAGACCCCGATCGAGTCGCATTAGAAGTCGCCAATCAAATGTTTGGAGGAAGTGGATTTAATTCTATTTTAATGAAAGAGTTACGTGTAAAACGTGGTTATACTTATGGTGCTTATAGTACGTTATCTTCAACCCAAGCAAAAGGCTTATTTAGTTTAAGTTATGGTACACAACAAGAACAAATGATGGAAAGTATCCGCGTTGCTCATCAAGCATTAATTGACTTTGTAAAACAACCGATTCAACGTAAACAGCTTGAAGAAACCAAAGAAGGAATGTTACGTTCTTTTCCAATGTCATTTAGCAGTAATGCCAATATTAATGCACAATTAGCAGCGATTGGCTTCTATCATTTACCTTCAGATTATCTAACTCAATATCAACAACAACTCAGTAAAATGACAGCCAAACAGATTCAAGCCGCGCTTCAAAAACATATTCGTGCAGATCGGCTTACTTTTGTGATTGTTGCAGAACAGCTCAATAAAGAAGCATTGAAAAAAATGTTGAATCAAAATTTAGGCATTATCACACCTGAAATAGAATCAAACATCGCGAGTAAAAGCATGAAAAATGGTCAAAAAAGTGAAGAATAATACAGTCTTAATCGCTTAAAAATTTGCCTATTGATTGTTATTCATCTTCAATCGCCATCGCTGGATATTCTTTAATACGCGCAGCTTCATAAGCATGTGCACGCATTAATCTAAAATATTGATGTGTAGAAATATAAGGTTGTGTTTGTAAATATTTTGCTAAATCTTGGGTACGAGGATATTGGGCTTGTAATGATAATTTACTCACTTGATAATATTTTTCAGGACTGATTGGACGAATCAGCGTGTAACCTGAAACAAGCAAAATAAAGACCACAACGATCATGATCCCCATTTTCAAAAAAGACTCTAAAGTCATGTGTGACTTTAATTGTAAAATTTGATTTTTTGATATGAGCATGTACTACCTCGAATGAATTCTTAGTGTAATCTTGAGGCAGTGAAAAATATAGTGTTTAGAGAAAAAGCATACAAATTTAAGGGTTATTAAACAACAATGTGCCTAATAACCCGATGGATTCATCAAAAATAGCTAAATTAAACATTTAGTTCAACATACTACGAATCACTGCAAAGTATAAAATTAATGCAATAATTGCTAAAACCAAAAATACTGCAAAAACACTCACTCCCCCTTCTGCATGAGCTGGATGTAAATCATCGTCATCGGCTAAGCGACGTAATTCCCCATCGTATATTCGATAAAAACCCATTTTTTGCAAAGGTTCTAGATTTCGTGTATAATCGTAAATACGCTTCCTTTGCGCTAAACAAAACTCTCCTAGATGTATTTCTTGGTGGAAAATTGCTTCGTCCAATTGTTTGCGGTGATACTGCGCGAGTGCAACTATTTGAGACTCAGCTGGAGGTACATCAAAATTAAAACCATCTATTGTGTTTATCATCTTTGTTCTCCCTTTTTTAGTCTTCCTCATATAGATTTTAATAAAAATCATGATTGATTAATGTTTAATCATGTAATCTTAAGTTATTCTATATTGCTCAAAAATAATAGTTGACAAGTTAAGTAAATTGTAATATTAGTTTAATACAGATAAGTTAGATTAGTTAGCAATGTAAATAAAAGACCTCATGGGAGGTCTTGTAAATGATCATAATTACAATAAGGAGTTATATATGATTCATCAAATCTCTCAACATGACTTAGAACATGTGTATGCAAGTGCGGTAAATACAATTCATTCAGAAATGAATTTTATAGATGCAGTAAAACAACTTGAAGACGCAGCAAAAGCAGGTCATGGTAAAGCAGCAATGTTCTTAGCAGAACTTTATTATCAAGGTTTCCGTGTAGAACGCGATTCTTTAAAAGCACAATACTGGCAAAAGATGGCAACCATGCAAGCATAATACAACGTCACCTAGGTGGCGTTTTTTAATGCTTATTTTCATAATTATTTACGATTTAACACGAAGCTTTCATTTAAAGCATAGCTGAATCACTTACAATGATGGAGAATCAAATGCGATTGTTTATCATGAAAAAATTTATCCATCTTCAACCAATTTCCAAAGAACTAATCATCAAACTTTCGATTCTTAAATCTTTTATGTATTGCGGAGTTTTATGGGGTTTATATCATCAGGGTTGGGCAATGAAGACCGACAAAAATGATGTATTTTTTCCTTTTTGGTTAAATTCTTTGCAAGCTTATCAATACGCAAGCCTGCATTGGCCACAGTATACGCCACGTAAAATCACTCCAAAAGATTTTCAGGAAGCGCTACTACCAACACTTACCCGCTTAAATGTAAAACCTGCTTTATTTAATTCTTCAGGTCGTAAATTTAAACTTTCAACTTTACAAATGCACCAATTCTTCTTCAACAATTCACTACCATTCCACGCAATTTAAACCAAACAAATATTTAGTCACGCTTTAATCTTGCCATTGAAGCGTGTTATTTGATTATTCAAATAAAATTTGATGAAAAATCCAACAAAATACTATTTTTTTCTGTGATTGTCATACAAAAGTATTTGCATTCTTTTAAAATATAGTTAAGTTAAAAGAATGCAATAAAAATCGCAAGGAACAATAATTATGACCACAGTTGCCCAAGTTATCCAAAATAAAATCGGACAAGAAATCCATACCATTCGCCCTGAAGCAACCGTTTTAGAAGCCATTACACTTATGGCAAATAAAGGCATTGGCGCAGTCGTGGTTGCCGAAGACTCTACTGTTGTGGGCATTCTCTCTGAACGTGACTATACTCGCAAAATTGCCCTCATGCAGCGTACCTCTGACCATACTACTGTTGCTGAAATTATGACAAATAAAGTCCTTTCAGTCACTCGCTCAAATACTGTTGATGAATGCTTAGCGCTCATGACTGATCGTCACATTCGCCATTTACCTGTAATAGAAAACAATGAACTCCTTGGCTTAGTATCTATTGGAGATTTAGTAAAAGCCACGATGGAAGATCAACGCAAACTCATTGAACAATTACAGCAATATATTTCAGGTTAATTGATCTACAGTTTGACTTGTAACAAAAAACCTCTCAAATCGAGAGGTTTTTAATTGAATCACAAAATTTCGATCAAAACTTAGTTCAAGCCCAATTTCGCAGCCACATAATCGGCATCTTTGTCACCACGACCTGACAGATTAACCACAATGTTAATGTCTTTTGCCAGTTTTGGCGCTTTACGAATTGCCCATGCCACTGCATGAGAACTTTCCAATGCAGGTACAATTCCTTCAACACGAGACAGTGTCATAAAGGCATCAAGACATTCCTGATCAGTTGCAGTTGAATATTCAACACGACCAATATCTTTTAAGAAACTGTGCTGCGGACCAACACCCGGATAGTCCAGACCCGATGCGATCGAATGCACAGGTAAAGGCTCACCTTGTTCATCTTCCAGTACATAACACGCCATACCATGCAATTGGCTTGGCTTACCCAATGTCAATGTTGCTGAATGCATGTCTGTGTCCAAACCATGACCCGCAGGTTCTACACCCACCAGTTTCACTTCTGCATCATTTAAAAATGCAGTAAAAGCACCCACTGCATTTGAACCACCACCCACACACGCCACCACATAGTCAGGCTGCGCACCAAACTGATCTTGTGTTTGAACTTTAATTTCGTCCCCAATAATTGATTGGAAATCACGCACCATTTTCGGGAAAGGATGCGGTCCAACCACAGAACCAATCGCATAAATAAAGTTGGTTGGATCTTTTAAATATTCATCAAATGCACTATCTACAGCATCTTTTAAAGTAGCTGTACCACGTGTTACAGAAATGAGATTTGCACCTAAAATTTTCATTTTCACGACATTTGGGTGTTCTTTTTCAATATCCGCCTGTCCCATATGAATTTCACATGGAATTCCCACCAACGCACAAGCCGTTGCCAAAGCCACACCATGTTGCCCTGCACCTGTTTCAGCAATCACTTTAGTTTTGCCCATATATTTTGCAAGTAAGGCTTCACCCAGACAATGGTTAATTTTATGCGCGCCTGTATGATTTAAATCTTCACGTTTTAAATAAATCTGCGCACCGCCCAGTTGTTCAGACAGGCGTTTTGCATGAAATAATGGACTTGGACGACCGACATAATGGGCAAATAAATCTGCCAATTCCTTTTGAAACTCTACTGTATGACGAATTTCTTCATAAGCGACATTAATATCATCCATTGCCTGTTTTAAATGTGGTGGGATAAACTGACCCCCATATTCACCAAAAAAACCTTCTTCATTTGGTAAAGCAATTCCATTTATTTGATGGTTCATGTTGATCCCCTGATCCCACTTCTACAACATACAAAACAATAAACTTATTTTAAATAAACAACTTATGCTACTTATTTAACGTGACAAATACTTGGTCATATCCTCAATGCCTTTTAAAGTCATTGGGAACATATGATCATCAAAAATTTGCTTAATGAAGGCAATGGTTTGGGTATAGTGCCAATAATTTTGCTCTTCAGGATTTAACCATGCGGTTTTTTCAAAATGATTGCGCAAACGACGTAGCCAGACTTCGCCTGCTTCCTCATTATTGTATTCCACCGAACCACCGACCGATCGAAGCTCATAAGGCGCCATACTCGCATCACCAACCACGATGACCCGATAATCTTTACCATAAGTATTGAATAAATCCCAAGTATTCATTCGTGTTGATGAACGACGGAAATTATCTTTCCAGACATAATCATATAAACAGTTATGGAAATAAAAATATTCCAAAGTTTTAAATTCTGTCTTTGCCGCACTGAAGAGTTTTTCACATTGTGCAATGTGCGAATCCATCGATCCACCCACATCAAACAACATCAATACTTTAATGCGATTACGACGCTCAGGCACCATTTGCACATCAAGTATGCCCTGCTTGGCGGTTTCGTAAATTGTCCCGTTAATGTCCAGCTCTTCAGCAGCACCCTGACGAGCAAATTTACGTAAACGACGCAACGCCATTTGCATTTGCCGAGTACCTAAAATCTGTTCATCATCCAGATTTTGATATTTACGTTGTTCCCAGACTTTAACAGCAGAGTTTTTGCGACTTGGACCACCAATCCGCACACCTTCAGGATGGTCACCAAACGCACCAAACGGTGATGTGCCCCCTGTACCGACCATGCGGTTGCCGCCTTGATGCTTTTTATGCTGTTCACGTAACCGTTCTTCCAACATTTTCATCAATTCTTCAAGCGAACCCGCTTTCATCAGTTCGGCACGTTGTTCAGGGGTCAGATGCTTTTCAAGCAACTCCAGATCAAACCAGTCTTTGGGTAATTTCTGCACCTTACTGAGCAAATCATCGATATCAAAGGTTTGAATACCCTCAAAATAATCTTTCATGGCACGGTCATATTTGTCAAAGAAACGCTCATCCTTGACCATGACCGTTTTGACCAATTGATAGAAATCATTTTGATCTGCAAACACCAAACCTTCACTGACCGCCTGATTTAAATCGATCAGCTCACGTGTCGAAACAGGAATGCCATATTTTCTGAGGGTATAAAACAATCGCACAAACATGTTGCGCTCTCCTCATTAACGACGTGACATAAATGCAAGACGCTCAAGCAACTGTACATCTTGCTCATTTTTGATCAGTGCGCCATATAAAGGTGGAATTGCTTTAGATTTGTCATGATTACGCAATACATCTTCTGGCATGTCATCCGCCATGAGCAGGCTGAGCCAATCAATTAATTCAGAGGTTGAAGGTGGTTTTTTCAGCCCCGGAACCTGACGCAGTTTAAAGAAAACCTGTAAGGCTTCAGAAACCAAAGTGCCTGAAATACTTGGGAAATGCACCGCAATAATTTCACGCATGGTAGCTTCATCAGGAAATTCAATATAATGGAAGAAGCAACGACGTAAAAATGCATCTGGCAGTTCTTTTTCATTATTTGATGTGATGATAACAATTGGACGTTGTGTTGCAGTGATGGTTTCACCTGTTTCATACACAAAGAACGACATTTTGTCGAGTTCATGCAACAGGTCATTTGGAAACTCAATGTCCGCTTTATCAATTTCATCAATCAATAAAACACAGCGTTCTTCGCTGGTGAAGGCTTCCCACAGTTTACCTGGTTTAATATAGTTTTTAATGTCATAGACACGATCATCGCCCAACTGGCTGTCACGTAAACGTGAAACCGCATCATATTCGTATAAGCCTTGCTGAGCTTTGGTGGTTGACTTGATGTGCCAAGTAATCAACTTAAGTCCCAAACTTTCAGCCACTTGCTCTGCAAGTAAGGTTTTACCCGTTCCCGGCTCACCTTTGACTAAAAGTGGTTTTTGTAATGCACGTGCTGCTTTGACAGCAAGCTTTAAACTATCCGTCGCGATATATTGAGACGTACCTGTAAATTGTTGAGCATCAACAGACATAGATAACCTTTATTTTTAATATTTAAAGTGGTGAAACTTTTTTAGTGACTGTGGTTTTTTGCAGTGTATTTTTATTGGCTTTATACTTAGACCAGAAATAGCCTAGCATTAAGCCCACACCAATCACAAAAGTAATAAGTGCTGCATTTGACCAAATGAGTGGATTATCTTTAGTTAAAATACCAAACATTAATCCAAAAATTGCAGGTGCAATTGCAGAATTAGGTCCTTCTGAAATTGTTGGCGTTGCTATCACAGCAAATACAATAATCCATGTAATCCCGCCTAATGGTGAAGGCAATCGTTTTGCAATCGAAGACCAACACCACAATATAATCAATGCCCCAAGAACATAGACAGTAACCGCTATACTGTCTTCAGGGATAGAATCGAGTACTTCTGCAATATTTGCCCATATTCCTGATAATTGATCAAGCACCGCGTAAACCCTCTGGCTCTACCGCATTTGGATTAATTAAACCTTCTGGCGGCATTTGTAAGAAAAAGCCTTTTGTTTGCAATGAATCAATGACATGTAACACATTTACACGTGCTAATTTACGAGATTCAGTTAATTCAAGGTGCATCACATGTGTTGCTCGACCAAAAGCAGCACGTAAAGGCTCAGATAAAGCTGCTAATGGATCAGCATTTTCATCTTCATTTGGATGATTTGGACGCGCTACATAAAGATACATTTCATCTTTTTTGCTTGACTTATAAATATCACAATGCATTTTATTCAACAGTGTTACTAAAAACTCAAGGGACAGCATACATGAAAAAAACAACAGATACATTAGCGTTTGTTAACGCATCGGTCGTTATTTTGTGCTGTTTGTAAATTCTTTAACCAATTTATTTATATAGCGCAAAGTTTCAATTTAATCTATGGGTAAACTTCCATTTGTGCTGACAAATAAGGCTTATCCTTGGACAATAAACGAATCAAAGGCTGAGTTAGGACATCATAGCGCCACCCAAGCAAATAACGTGGTAGATCCTGCTCATTACGATGAAAAACAACATGTTGATATAATGCATTCAACCATTTTTTTCGCATTAATACTTCTTTAGGTGTTTGCATTTCATTTGCAACGTTTTGAATTAAATCATCCACTGCTTGCGTAACACCTTGAGAAGAATGCTTAATAGGTTTAGCAATACGCAAAGGCCAATCGTCCATTGCAGGTAAAAATTTTAATAAATCTAAAATCGTTTTACCGTGCTCACGTACAATATTTGGACGAATATCTTTTGCTTGAGCCAACTGAAAGTTATTTTTTGGATTTTTTTCAACCAAATCATTCATGGTTGAATTTTTTAAAATAAAACTTCGAGGTTGATTTAACGCTTTAGCCAACTCTTCACGCCACAAACTCAATTGTTGTAATTGCATCAACTGTTTACGTGAATGTCGATAATTTCCAAGATCAGAATATAATTTATCTTTTGGCGTTTCCTGTGCAATTTCGTATGTCAAGTGATTACAATCTTCAATCACACATTCATACAAACCTTTGGCTTGCAACTGCGCTTTCAGATGATTTGCAAGCTGCACAATATACAAAACATCATTTGCAGCATAATCCATTTGTTTACACGTTAATGGTCGTGCCAACCAATCAGAACGCGTTTGATCCTTATCTATCTCGATATCTAATATGATTTTCAGTGCTAATTGATAACTCACTTGCAACCCATGTCCTAAAAAAGACATAGCGACTTGAGTATCAAAAACATTTTCCAAGCAGTTTTTTTGAGAATAATGATAAATTAAATCAATATCTTCACTACATGCATGGAATATATTTTGTTCCGCTTGATAAATTGATGACCAAAATGTAGATAAATCAAGTGTTGTACCATCAAGCAAAAATACTTGATTTTCAACATTAATTTGAAAAACTCCAAGTTTTGGCCATAAGGTGTCGACCTTTATAAATTCTGTATCAAGACCATAAACAGAACTTTGACGCATTAACTGAATAACGTGGTCGAGTTCATTTTGTTGATTAATAAATTGAAACATGCCTGTTAGCGTCAAATGTTGCATTTAAATGATTTGTTGATTTTACCCTAATATATAAAATATAAATATAATAAATTTAAGATAATTTACAACAAAAGCTATATTTTTCAGCAATATCAATACAACAAATCTATTTTAAAAATAGTTTTTAACACTTAATCCCTATACAAATCCATTTATATATGAATATCACCTGAAAACAATCACTCTCATGATCTTTTTGCATCGTGGCACAAAATCACGAGCATTGAGTAACATTTATGAAGGACAATTGTAAATATTTATATTTCAAAAAATAAAGTTTTAGGAAAAACACGAATCATTTCATTTTCATAAAATTAAATAAAAAAATAAGCACATAATGTGCTTATTTCATTTTCATTCGATTATGAACAGCTTGACTCAAGGTATGACTATCTACATATTCAAGCTCACCTCCTTGAGGTACACCTTGTGCAATACGCGTCATTTGCAAGTTTAAATGTTTGGTTGCTTCAACCAAATAATGTGCTGTGGCTTGCCCTTCAACGGTGGCATTTGTTGCTAAAATAACCTCATGAATCTCTCCTTGAGATAATCTTTGCACTAAATATGGAATCCCAATTTCTTCAGGACCTATGCCATCTAAAGGTGACAAATGCCCTCCAAGCACATGATATTTCCCTCGAAAACTACCACTTTGCTCAATCGCCATCACGTCTGCTGGAGACTCAACGACACAAAGTAGATGTTCATCTCGGTCATGTGAAGAACAAATGTCACAGACATCATTTTCAGTCAAAGAATGACAAATAGCACATTCATGAATATAAGAAGTCGCCTCATTTAAGGCATTTGCCAAACCGATCGCGCCTTCTTTATTTTTCATAATCAAGTGTAAAGCCATGCGTTGAGCTGACTTTGGTCCTACACTTGGCAGTACTCTTAAGGCTTGTACAAGCTGATCAAAACGATTGCTAAACACTGATGCCGCAACCCTTAGAACATGCCCGCAAGACCTGGTGGCAAGCCCATCCCAGAGTTTGCTTCTTTCATTTTTGCTTCAGACACAGTTTCAGCTTGACGTGCAGCATCATTGATTGCCGCAGCAATTAAATCTTCAATCATGTCAGGATCGTCTTGCAATAAATCTGGGCTAATTTCAATGCGTTTAACCACATTACGGCAAGTCATTGTGACTTTAACTAAACCACCACCTGCTTCAGCATGAACTTCTGTTTGAGCAAGCTCTTCCTTTGCTTTTTTTACATTATTTTCCATTTCTTTTTGCATGCGTTGTGCTTGCTGCATTAACATTTGAACATTCATAAATGTCTCCAAAAAAAATTAAATCTACTGAAAATAGCGAATTAAATTAAATCTAAACCACGAGATAGATCGCGAATAATATCATCAATATTTTCTAATCCAACAGATACACGGATTAAACCTTCCTCAATCCCTGCGGCTGCTTTGGCTTCCGCTGACATTCTACCATGTGAGGTTGTTGCAGGATGCGTAATCGTTGATTTTACATCACCTAAATTACTGGTGATTGAAAGGAAACGTGTCTGATCAATGACAGTCCATGCACCTTGACGCTCACCTTTAACAACAAAAGATACAACACCACCAAAACCTGATTGTTGTTTTTTCGCCAATTCATGCCCAGCATGGTTGGGTAAACCAGCATAATAAACTTTTTCAATTTTTGGATGAGCATCTAGCCATTCTGCAAGTTTTTGAGCACTTTCACAGTGTGCTTTCATGCGTAGACTGAGCGTTTCTAAACCTTTTAGGAAAATCCATGCATTAAATGGACTCATTGAATTACCTAAAGTACGAATTACACCGTTAATTTCTTCAACCAGTTTATCTTTACCCACCACCGCACCACCCAACGCGCGACCTTGACCATCAATATATTTAGTTGATGAATAAACAATGAGGTCTGCACCAAATTTAATCGGTTGTTGTAATACAGGCGTACAGAACGTATTGTCTACAGCAAATAAAGCACCATGCTCATGCGCAATATCGGCAATGGCTTGCATATCACCCACTTGTGCAAGTGGATTAGAAGGTGTTTCGATAAAAAGTAAACGTGTATTTGGACGGATTGCTTGCTTCCAAGCATCTAAATCTTCTAAATCAACAAATGTGACTTCTACAGCAAATTTAACAACATATTTTTCAAATAAAGAAATAATTGAGCCAAATACAGCACGTGAACAAATCACATGATCGCCCGCTTTAAGATATGCCATACATACTGCATGTACCGCTGCCATACCTGAGCTTGTTGCTACTGCGCGTTCTGCACCATCTAAAACAGCCAAACGTTTTTCAAAAGTTTGTACAGTTGGGTTGGTATAACGAGAGTAAGTATTTCCTTCGACTTGTCCTGAAAACTTAGCGGCTGCATCGGCAGCACTTTCACAAACAAAAGATGAAGTTAAGAAAATTGGCTCACTATGTTCACCCTCAAAACTACGTGTATGACCTGTACGAATTGCTAATGTATCAAGTTGGTATTCTAGGTCGTCTTGTTGGCTCATCTTAAATTCAGTTATTCACTGCCTTTGCAAAGTATTGCTAACATTTTGAGCGTCTAGTGTATTTAAGGTCAAGGTATAATATGAAATTATCGCTTAGACTTCGATCAAACTTTTATGATTTTTGGACAAAAACGGTTTATGGAACAATTCAAGAGTATTTCTCCAGTTCGTTCGAACAAAATCAAAAACCTTTCAAGACGTATCTTCAATGGTAAATCTTTGGTTTTATCACAAAGTACGCCTTATGAAGTGATTGGTCGTTATAAGCATGCAAAAATTCGTTTTTATGCTGCAACAGAACGAAAATACCAAGAGCCTTTGGTTTTTGTTGCACCTTTAGCAATTAACATGTCTATTTATGACTTATATCCTTATCGTTCTTTAATTAAATATTTTACTGAACAAGGCTTTGATGTTTATTTATTGGATTGGGGCAAACTCAGCTATAAACATTATTACCTGAATTTTTTAAACTTTATTGATGAAGCTATTCCTTATTGCATTGATCGCATTCGTGAACATGCTCAAAGTGAGCAAATTTCTTTGCATGGTTGGAGTATGGCAGGTATTTTTGTTTTACTGTATACCGCACTACGTCAACCAAACTATGTCAAAAACTTGATGGTCATGGCAAGTCCAATTGACAGTTATTCTTCTGGTGGTATTGGAAAACTGTATAAAAAAATCAATATGCTGTTATCTAAAAATCATAAAATTCAGCAATCAATTTATCAAGGTATTATTCCTAAAAAAATCCTACATACACCTGGCATTTTAAATGCAATTGGTTTTAAAATTTTAGACCCTAAAGGTTGGTATGAAGGACATAAACAACTTCTACTTAATTTAGACAATGAACAGCTTTTGCATGAGCATGCAACTTTGGGTAATTTTTTAAATCATATGATTGATTATCCTGGGGGTGTAAATCATGACATGCTCTTTAATGTTTGGTTACAAAACCCACTTAAAAATGGTGTAATTCAACTTAAAAATAAAAAAATTGAATTAAAAAATATCGATTGCTCTTTGATGATCGGTGCAGGTCGCAATGACCAAATGGTAACTGCCGCAGCAGTTCAGCCTTTGAGCCAATTGACAAATAGCCAAGATGTCACGTTTACTCTAATTCCTGGCGGACATTTAGGTTTAATGTCAAGTCAAAAAAGCGCTGACGAGTTTTGGCCTACTCTGGCACTTTGGTTAGATGAACGTTCAACAAAAATTTAGGAATTTAATATGATCCAGTCTGTTGCATTTATTGGTTTAGGCGCTATGGGTTACCGTATGGCAGCACATTTACCAAAACATTTTAATGACGTATATGTCTGGAATCGAAATTCTGAAAAAGCCAAGCAACATGCAAGTGAGTTTGGAACTCAAGCTGTAGATCTACAACAAGCGGTGCAAGCAGATATTATTTTTTCTTGCTTACCAACGAGTCAAGATGTAGATGAAATTTTAGCGCAAGTTAGCCCCAAAAAAGGCAGTATTTGGATAGATTGTACCAGTGGTGTACCCGATACAGCGAAAGCCCAAGCCGACTATTTAGCAAAGCAAGGCGTTTATTTTTTAGATGCTCCTGTAAGTGGACAAACTATTGGGGCAGAAAACGCGACTCTAACATTTATGGTCGGTGGTGATGCTACGGCTTTTCAAAGGGCTTTACCTGCAATGCAAGCAATGGGTTCACTGATTAAATTAGTCGGAAGTTCAGGTGCAGGTTTTGCAGTTAAAGCCATTAATAATATGATGATGGCGGTACATTTATGTGCAGCAGCAGAAGGCTTTACAACGCTTAAAGCACATGGCGTAGACTTAAACGAAGCTTTGGCTTGTATCAATGCATCAAGTGGAAAAAGTGGGGTTACAGAAACTGCTTTACCACAACGGATTTTAAATCGTGAATTTCCTCTTACTTTCGCTTTACCTCTTTTAGCCAAAGACACAGGAATAGCTGTAGATCTCATTCGTGATGCACGACTTTCAGCACCTGTGATTGGCTTAACACAAAGTTTGATTCAAGCTGCAAATGCTTTAGCAGAACCAAATAGCGATTTTTCTACTGCCGTTAAATTGTATGAGTCTTGGAGCAATATCACCCTTAAATAAGCTCATCTGCAACATATGGTATTTATTTTTAGTTCTGTTTCGGTATTGGGTAAAAGTTTTTATCCAATACCATGATCATTAGCAAAATTTTAGAGTGCCATAACAGTTATTTACAGGTCTTTGACCTAAATCCATTGCAGGAATATCTACAGTTGCACCTAAAATCCCTCCAATTGCATCTAAAGCAGATAAACGCACACCTGAACCATCCATGGTTAAATTTGCAAACTGAGTATCAGGAACTGAGAGCCACCAACCTTTTTTAGCTGCGATATTATTCCATTGTCCTGTGGCAATGTTTTGCCAATTAATATCTTTTTTCTGTAAAGATAAATACGCACCACTTGTCGGATTACCATTAACATCAGATACTTGTAGTCGATGTGCTGTATTAAAAGGAATATTGTTCATATTTGCAGTTAACTGCAAATCTATGGGTACAGGAATAAAACCACCCAACATTAAGCGAGCTGTTGCCTTTAAACCCGTTAAACTAAAACTTGTAGAACGATCTGCAATAATTGTTCCTGAATAGTCATTCACTCGAGCATTTGCTGTCCCAATTAAAGTAATATTGATGCCATTAATATTTGCATTGGTCACACGCACACCAATATCACCACTCAATGAGTTAATACCAGTATCATCGGTTAAAGTTGATGTATTTTCATTTGAACCCAAACTCATCATACCCAATGCCGAAAGTGCACCTAAACGAAAACCTTCAATACTTCGTGTTGAAGCTTGGTTTGAGTTTGAAATTGCAAACTCAACAAAAGGGTTATTCAAAATAAAATCTGTCGTTGCGCCTGCACCTTGTGCATTACTGGTCGTAATCCCTGTTAAAGCAACATTATCAATATCAATATCGCAACCTGCGCCTTTTGAGCCACCACATCCGAGTTGTAATTTTTTAATATTGGCGTTTAAAGCAATCTCAGCTTCCATACCTAAACGATAGAAACTTAAACCTTGGCTACTATTGTCTGTTTTATTTAAATTAAATAACGCCTGACCTTCAATATTTGATAATTCTTCATCACTGAGTTGTGACAAACCATTGGCTTGTGCTGTTTGCAAACAAATAAGAAAACCACATAAAGCCAATAACTTTATTTTTTGTCTTGACATGTTCCTATGCCTTATTTTATTAGACCTTGCCTTATTTTTATAAAAAACCCAACAAAAAAATATATAAGTTATGTGAATTTTCAAAATAATGGTGACATAAAAAATACATATAAATCAAAAGAAATAATATTTAATTTCAATTTTAAACTATACAAAAAGCAAACAATATTATGGTGATCAAAAACTCAAAGAATAAAAAATCATTTCAATGTAAAGAAATTTTTGAATTGCAGATTTCATTTTCACTCAGCATTTCAATCTGAACTTTCTTATATCTGCTTTAAATAGATGATGATCTTTTTATTTACTCAAGAAAAAAAATTAGATTTGTCATGCTAAAAAGCCCTTCATCACTGAAAGGCTTTTCCCCCTAAACCTTTTTACAATGATTCAGGTTATTTTTTAAAAAATAGTATTAATAACTATACTTGAGTTATGCATCTGCACTTTATATCGAATAGTTTTACAACCATCAATTCAACTATGAACCCAAACTTGCATGACCTATTAAATATACTAAGGTTGTAAGTGCAACATACATCAATAAAAAGAATATGAAACTCATAGACTTAGCAAGCATATCTTATCTCCCTATCCTGTTATTGATTACTTCTTATACAACAAATATTATACTTACACAATCTAATAGAAATATTACTTTACATATAAATACCTGATAATACTGATATTTATTTATAAAAACTACAAATAGAATGCACAAAAACTACTTAATATCTCATTATATTTTGCCAAATCATTTATAAATAATAGTTTTATATAATAAAAAACTTCATCTGAGTTGATGAAGTCCTAAAAATGTTACTTTTATTATCATTTTTAATAATGAGTTTATCTTATAAAATTATAAGCCCGTATGAATATTTCCAATCAAATAAATCAAAGAAGTCAGCATACAAAACATCACAATGAAAAAAAATAAACTCTTGGATGTATAGATAAGTTGATCAATATTATAACTATAGATTTTATGTTTATTTTTCATAAAGCCCTCTTCAGTTTTAGAACAATTTTCCCTTCAATTAGTAGAATATTCAAATGTTGATGGCTCAGTTAAAAAAATACCTGCACATCATGTGGCAGGTATATAAAACTTTCCCCAAGGTTACAACATTCTCCTTCTTTGAAACGCATAATACACAGAACAAATAACATAATCAACATTTATTGTGAAATAAATCACATTATTTTAAGATTTGGTAAGATTAGACCAGTTAAAGTGTAATGTAAAAATAGAGAGACGATAATATCCATCCATACATTGCTAAAATTTGATTGGCTTTAATATTAAAATTTGGTTTATTTGTTGTTTATTTAGACTTTTTATACAGGTGTTTACTTTGATTTTACGGCTATTTCCAACATACTCAGGTTTATTTTGTCTGATCTCATGAGTTCTTATGTCGACCTTTAGCAATATTACTGTAATTGAGCATGAAAATGATAAAGTTGCTTTATTAATTGATGGTAAAGCAATTTCAGAGCGTTATGAAATTCATCACGAAAAAAAAGTGATTGATGAATTAAAAGCTTTAGAAGATGGTCAAGCACTCAAACTTTTTGAACAGTTTATTTTTTCACATACAGATTTAAATTTAGAACATGCCTACTTATATAGTACATGTATTATCAAGCAAAATACGGCATACAAAGTTGTGGTTAATTTTATTTATAAATTAACTGTTTCAGGACAAGCACCTTCAGAACATGTCATTACCAATCAAGGTAAAGCAATGACTGCGGAAGATATCAAAAAGTTTATTCAAGACCATGTCGAAATGTCTTTGACAAAATATACTGACTTAAATTATGCCTACTAAAAAATAAATGCAAAAATAAGCGCTATCAAATGATAGCGTTTTTAAATTTTTTACATTCCAAATTTTAAAAATTATTTTTATCGTCACCTAATTTTGCAAATTGTGCTTCCATATCATTAAATGCATCGGTAAAACCAACTAAAGAAATTTTATTCTCTATAGCTTGACCTTTGTTTTGTTGAAAACGTGTATAGGCATAATTACCACGTTTCAACTGCCCAACAATGCTCGTACCATTTCTAAATAGCCCTTCACGCTCTTGTAGAGAGTCGCCTTGATCTACACGAACAAATGCCATTGTATTTTTTTCGTGTTTATCTCCAATATTTACAATATATTGGCTGTTCATATGTAAAATAGAAATTGGACCTTTGCTCATCACACATGCTTTCATATCATCAAAAGCTTTGTACTGACATTTTATTTTCCAACTCGCTCGTCCTAATAGTTTATTTTCCAAAGGAGAAATCACATCACTATTTTTAGTTTGTGTATTTACCCGTGTGATTAAGGACGACAATTGATCATCCGCTGCATGTACAGCTCCCGTCAAAAAAACTGGAAAAACTGCCAAAATGACCAACCCCATTAACGTATTTTTAGACATAATAAAACATTCTCTGTTAAGCTCTTGCTAAAATTCACTATGGAAACAGCAAGTTATAGTAATGAATAAATTTTGTTGCACTATACCTGAAATTAGGTATTTTTCACTACTTTTATAAAAATAATTTAAATTACAACAAGTTTACTCATGCATCTTGCAATTTTTTGTATATCCCCATATCCAAAAAATAAGATTTTTTTTGCATTAATAGCTGATTATTTTTTAAATTATTCATCCATTATTTTTTATTGCCCCAAATGAAACGACGACAAAAAAACTTAAAGTTGTGACTTGCTTCTCAATTATATCAACAAATCGTACAATTTATCAGCAGAATATTTAAATTTAATCACTTAATACACCTACAACAATTCATTTTTTCTTATAAGAAATAAGTATATTAAGTGATATTTTTCACATAGATTAGTAACCATTTGTTTTTATAGAAATTTTACAATTTTCTTTATATTGTGCCAAAAGCTGTGTTAAGCCATTCATCAACACACTTGTATCTACACCCACTGCCACAAATTCAGTACCTAAATCTAAATATTTCTGTGTCATTTCATGTTGTGTTGATAAAATTCCTGCTGCTTTGCCTGCTGCACGAATACGTTGGATAGCATCTATAACCACTTTTTGTACTTCAGGATGGTTAGGATCACCTTGATAGCCCATACTTGCAGATAAATCTACTGCCCCAATAAATACGCCATCTATTCCATCTAATTTTAAAATTTCGTCTAAATTTTCTAGACCTGTCACAGACTCTATTTGAATCAATAAACAGATATTTTCATGTGCTGTTGCATAATAATCAGGAATACTGTTCCAACGTGTTGCTCGTGCTAAGGCTGCACCAACGCCACGAATGCCTACAGGTGGATAATTCACCGCTTTGATCATAAGCTGAGCTTGCTCCACTGTTTCAACCATTGGAATCAATAAAGTTTGTGCACCAATATCTAATAATTGTTTAATAATTTGGACATTTCCAATAGGTGGACGTACAACTGCTTGAGAAGGATATGCTGCGATACTTTGGAGTTGTGATAATGTTGTTCTTAAATCACTTGGCGCATGTTCACCATCAATCAAGAGCCAATCATAACCAACATTTGCTGCAATCTCAGTACCATAGGCATCTGCTAAACCAACCCAGAGACCAATTTGTTGTTGGGTTTTCAACTTTTTTTTGAAATGATTTGTATGATCAAACATTGACTATTTCTCGATGACTGCAAAAACTGTTTTATTAAACCTTGATTAAATAAAAGTACAAATATTGATTTTATATGATGTTATTGCTTAAAAATCTGATTCTATTTTCTTTTAAAATTAATCTTTACCCATAAAATGTATATCTAAATTTTAAAATGCTCTTCTTTTACATGAAGATTAAAGTAAAATCGGAAATTATCGATTAATGGAATCTTATCTTATGGATTTGCTCAGTATTTCTAAAAAGCGTTATACCACAAAAGCTTATGATGCCACTCAAAAAATCCCTCAAGCACAATTTGAACGTTTACTTGAAGTTTTACGTTTAGCACCTTCTTCAATTAATATCCAACCATGGCACTATTTTATTGCAGACAATAACGCTGCCAAACAACGTATTGCAAAAGCCCTTGTCGGTAAATACGCTTATAATGCACCCAAAGTTTTAGATTCATCACATACTATTTTATTTTGTACCCAAGCCGACATTACTGAACAACATTTAGAAAACTTGTTAAATCAAGATGATCTCAGTGGTCGTTTTAAAGATGAAAAAGCAAAACAAGGTCAAAAAGACAGCCGCACAGGTTATGTCGATTATTATCGTAATGAAAAAGGTGATATTCAGCGTTGGGCAGAAAATCAAACTTTTATTGCACTTGGTCAGGCTTTATTGGCTGCGGGCATTGAAGGCATTGATGCAACACCAATCGGTGGTTTTGATGAAGATATTATCAGCCAAGAACTAGGGCTAGAAGAAAAAGGGCTGATTCCTTCTGCCCTACTCACTTTAGGTTATCGTAGTGAATCTGATTTCAATGCTAAACTCCCTAAATCTCGTCTAAATAAAGAAGAGATTTTTACCCAACTTTAAAGATACATTTGGGGGAAAAGCTCCCCCTTTTGTAACCATCATCTGTTATGAAATAGGATAATTTTTTGAAATTTCTTGACTGATCATCACCGCAGTTGCAGCAGAAAGTGTCCAACCTAAATGTCCGTGTCCTGTATTATAAAAAACGCGTTCATGCTTTCCTCGTTTAACCACAGGCATCATATTTGGCATCATTGGTCTTAATCCTGCCCAAGGAGTGCAATGCTCTGTTGAAATTTCAAAGTTTTTATTTGCCCAATCAACTAAAGGTTGAATACGATCTGCGCGAATATCTCGATTATAGCCATTAAACTCCGCAGTACCTGCGATACGCAAACGATTTTTACCTAAGCGTGAAGTTACAATTTTTGCACTTTCATCTAATAAACTGACCCATGGCGCACCTTTTTGGCTATCTTCATCTTCAAGTTGCACTGTAATCGAATACCCTTTAACAGGATAAATATTCACTCGATCACCCATTTTTTCTGCCAATTGATAACTTCCCACCCCACCACAAATGACAATGGCATCCGCAGAAATTTGAGCTAAAGCCGTATAGTCTTGTTGCATATTGGCTGCACTTGGATGGTACTGAATATGAATACCTTGTAAATTGCGTTCTATATGTGCAACTTCCATCCCAAACAAATATTTTACGCCATATCGTTCTGAAGCTTTGGCTAAGCCCATCGTAAACTTATGAATATCACCTGTTGCATCTTTAGGACAATAAAAACCACCATAATAATTGCCTGTTAAACTCGGCTCAATTTGAGTAATTTCCTCAGGAGTAATTGCATGGCGCTCTAAACCACCTGCACACAATAAATCGTTGACTGAGGTTGCAACCTTATAATCAGCTTCATTATGATAAAAATGTAAAATTCCACGTTTTTCTAAGTCAAACTGAATGTTTTCTTGTTCTGCAATTTCAAATAAACGTGCTCTTGCCAACAAGGCTAAACGTACTGTTTCTTTGGTATTGGCTTGATAATGTTTAATATTTCCTAAAAACTCCATGAGCCAGCTATATTTATGCAAACTAAAAGAAGGATTTAATAATAAAGGTGCATTTTTTTTAGACATCCACTTTATACCCTTGAGTACTGTGGCTTTTTGATTCCAAACTTCTGCATTACAAGCAGATAATTGTCCACCATTGGCAAAAGAAGTATCCATTGCAGGAAAAAGATGTCTGTCTATAACAGTAACAGCATAACCAAGTTGGGCTAATTCATAAGCTGTTGTTACACCTGTGATTCCCGCACCAATTACAACAATATGACGCATGTGCATACTCCTTTGAAATACAAAATTTCATGTATGCCCCATCTGTCATTGGTACCTGAGAGCTTCGGATACAAATACACACCTATGTATTTTTTCCATCCCCTTCGGTGAGTCACCTAAATGACTACTCTCCAGATTTTGTTTATTATTACAGTCCTTTTGCCTGAGAGTTTCCGGGGTCGTTGCTCCTTCGGCGTGTCTACAGAAGACATCTCTCCTGCAATAATATTTATTATTGTGTAGCAATCACTATGCCATTATCTATAAAAAACTCAAGTCACCTTTTATAAATATTTTAAAAATGGCAAATTAAACAAGCGTAAATTCAATAAGCCAAAACAATCATCTATCTATTTTGAGCAATGATTGTTTTGACTAAAAAATACAAGTGGTCTTTATAAGAATTTATTCAATAAATAATAATGCCAAGCGTACTTGGTCATATCCCATACGAGGACTACTTAGCTCGACTATAGGACGCAACTTTATGTTGCCATCTTCACTAAAATGACTTGGATCTTGTCTTTTTTGCAGTTTTTTATAAATTTTTCGAACTTGCTCAAGTACATTTTCATCTGGGCTTGCCACTGAAATATCTAAACCTTGTTCACGATGTAGTTTGGCTAAATGATTAATAATCGTTGCAGGGGTCAAACCACGTTCTTGTGCAATATCTTGAATGTCATAACCATTTTCAAATAATTCACGTGTTTCATCTAAAGTTGCTGTGGCATAGCTAGTTTTGCCATTAGTTTTTGCCAGCTTTTTCTCATTGCGTTGAATTTCAGTTGCATTTAAAGTCCCTCCACAATGACGAATAAATGCATTGTGTTGTACTGTTAAGTCCGTTTCTGCAAAATTCTGTTCGGCTTCCGTTGATAACTCCTGAAAACGTCGATCTGCTTTAATGGCTAAACTGTCTAACTCTAAAGCTTGCTCATTAAAACCAAGTAAACGTAATCCATCTATAGATTTTAAACGTGAAAGTGCGACATAGCCTTGTCCTTTTTCAAAGGTATGTGTGAGATTAATCTCCGCTGCTTCTAGTGTCATGCCTTGTGATTTATGGATCGTGATCGCCCAAGCCAAACGCAAAGGTACTTGTTGTAAACTCGCGATGGTTTTACCTGCATCATTATCCACTGACCATGTTTCAGGCTCTACTAATAATGTTGTTCCGTCATTGAGTTTAACTTTTGGCAAAATGCCTAATTCATCATCTTCTTCAAAACCAATCACTTCACCCAGACTGCCGTTAATATAGCCCATATCAAAATTGTTTTTTACAAACATCACTTTGGCATGTTTTTTTAGCGTTAACTCATCAGGCGCACGTACTGAAGACTTTAAGGTTTCAATGAGTTTTTCATTGCCATCTGTGACAGCAACAAACTGATGTTCTTTACCTGAAATTTCATTTAAATGTTTAAAATTAAGACTATCGACATCCATATTATGTGTATATAAACGGGTATAAGTATCGCCAATATCTTGTTTTTTTGTCGCTTGTAAAGCCTGAATATGCTGTGCTTGAATACTCTGCGCTCGAATCGCATTTAAAATATCATTTAATGCAGAATCATCTTGGCGATGTTGCTCCGTTAAATAACACACACGAAACTTCGCCTCAACCCAAGCATTTGACATAAAACAGAATTTATCTCGATTTTTTTCATCATTTTTGCCTACAGGGGGTAACTGGAAAAAATCTCCAGCAGCAATCACTTGAATACCACCAAAAGCTTCATCGGATTCTTTAAAGTATTTTAGAACTTGATTGACTAAATTCAGTTGCTTTGCATGCAACATCGAAATCTCATCAATAATCAAAACTTGGGCATTTTCTAAATGTTCTTTTAAGTATTTACGTTCTTTCATCCGCTTTAAATCATCGTCTGAAAGTATGTCTTTAATTCCAATCCCTGCCCATGTATGGATTGTCATTCCATTCATATGCGTTGCTGCAATGCCTGTAGATGCAGTGATCGCTACAGGAACTTTTCGCACTTTTAAATAGTTGATGTATTGATTTAAAGTATAGGTCTTTCCTGCACCTGCGGAACCTGTCAAAAAGACATTTTCACCTGTTTTCATTAATTTAAGTGCAGTTTCTTGTTTCATAACAACCTAGACCTTATCAGACTGCTATAGCCTAACGATTTTTGCCATAAATGTTAAGTTTTTAAGCAAAAATCCGTGCATCTGCTGCTTTTTTACGAAGTGTTAAATTAAATTCTGCAATAAATGCATAGACTTTATTTAAACATGCTTCATCTGCGGCACGATTACTCGGATATTTCAACTGATCAAATTGTAACTGCCCATTTTGATACAAACAGCCTAAAGTTAAACATTGTTCAGGATTTTGTTCTGCATAGACATGAAATGCGACATATTCATAAACGGACATACGCTCTGCATAAACATGCGCTAAGCAATGTTTATAATCTACAGATTCTTGAATGACACGTTGTAACTGATGTAATTCTTCAAAATACCATTCTTCAAAATAAATGACAGCTTCAGGTGACAACCGCTCCCATTCTTCAATATTTACTTTATATTTCAAATGGCTTAATGCCACATCAAACTCAAGCTGCTGATGCCATTCATAAGCATGTTGAAACAAACCTTGCCAAGTCATATTTTTATTCAAGACTTTCTGTTGTGAAAAGTGTTCAAGTAAATAATCCGCAACATAAGAATCAAAAATACTCATACTACGATTTTGATGTGGTATATAATGTTTAAAATGTTGTCTAAAATCCGACACACTGATCTGATTTTGTTTTAAAATTTTAAAAAAATCATCGTGTTGTTGCGCTGAAGGTTCAATAAATTCATATAGCTCAGATGGAATATTCTGCACAGTTTGATGCAAAAAAATCATATAAGCTTGCATTGCCCGACTGAGTTTTAAATAACTTTGTTTAATGATCTTTTGATTTTTCTGCGACAAAACATGCAGTAATGCGAGCCATTCTTCAATATATAACATCGAAGAACTGATCACCATTTTTTGTTCTAAATGTTCAGTATGACCATTTAAACGATACTGTGTATTTTCTGCTTGTAAAAACCAGTGTTGTTGTATGGCGAGCGCATGACAATCTGCCAATAACAAACGCGCTGCAATATTTTGAAAATATTTTAAAGTCATTAAAATGACATGAGGATGCACATAGCTACAATCGAGTAAACTTAATGCCGTGATTGCGACACGCAAATTTGGGCTTTGAATCGATTGGCTGATCCATAAATTGAGTTCAAAGCTTTGTTTAAATAACCAATTTACAGTTTTTGTTTGATAAAAAACAGGACGGCGAGCCAACAATGATTCATCCCAATACACACTTTTTGCATCTAAAAATTGTTTTTTATCTAATAAATTTTGATATTGCCAATAGCCACGATGCATGAGTTTTGCAAAAGGTAACATGTGTGGTTTTTCTTGAGCATGTTGCATCAACAAGGAAAAATCTGTTTTCTTATTGAGAAGATCAACCAAATGAAATTGTTCTGGATAAAAACATCGTACTAAATCATAAATGGCTTTTGGCATAAACCGCTGTGCTGAAAAGCAAAATTTTTCATAATGTGGAATTAAAGCTTGTACCGAAATAAGCTGTTCGCCTTGGACTGAATTTGCCAAACATAAATGCTTTAAATTCAATTCCACTTCCAATGGGATCGTCTGTCCAATCTCCACAAATTTTGTTAAATAAGCCTGATCATAATAGTTTTGTTGCATCAATAAATGATCTATAGCGTGTGCATCTTGCTGTGAAATTGTATATAAAAATTGTTCAATCCGATTTTCTGCATCTACCCATTCAAATATCTGTTCGATTAAAGTTTGACGTAAAAGTTGTACATTGGTTTTAACAGTTGTGGGATGTTGAGCAACCTGATGACCTGTAAAAAATGGAATGTGTTGTAAAATAAATTGGGAAATTTTTTCAAAGGAAAGTTCTTTATTGGGTTTACTCAACCTTATAAGAACTTCTTCATCAAATTCAATCACAAATAGACCGTTCGCGATTGAGATGTGTTGCGGTGAATGACAAATTTTCAGCATATTTTCCGCATTAATATCCTGTAAATATGCCCATTGATCTTGAAATACTTGCATCAATGCAGGGGCAATATTCAATAAACTTTGTGCTGTCCATTGATGAGGATGCATCTTTTCTTGATCTTCTGATGGCAACATCGCTAACGTCTCATTCAGGTGGGTAAATATACTTCGTCATATCGATATACGTATCAGCTTTTCATTATACCCTATCTAATGACATCTCCATTTTTTGCCATATATTTTTTAGTTACATCCATTCTGCTAAAACTCAATATATTTCAAAGCCTTTATTTTTCTTCATTTTTTATTTGGTAGGTTTTAGGTAGGTATTAAAAATAAGGAACAGCACGGATACTCAATCTCAAGGTGATCATCACCTTTCGGATGATTAATAACAAATATGGTAGAAGGAATCGCACCATGGCTTTTAAAAATATTGCAGATCAAACTAACGGTTTTTATATTCCTTGTGTTTCACTTTTCGGACCAGGCTGTGCCAAAGAAGTTGGCGTTAAAGCACAAAATTTAGGTGCAAAAAAAGCACTGATTGTAACCGATGCTGGTCTTTTCAAATTTGGTGTCGCAGATCTTATTGTTGAATACTTGAAAGAAGCTGGCGTAGATAGTCATGTATTCCCTGGCGCTGAACCAAACCCAACAGACATTAACGTACATAATGGCGTTAATGAATATAACGATAATGGTTGTGACTTTATTGTTTCTTTAGGTGGTGGTTCATCACACGACTGCGCAAAAGGTATCGGTTTAGTGACAGCAGGCGGTGGTCATATCCGTGACTATGAAGGGATTGATCAAAGTAAAGTTCCAATGACACCTTTGGTTGCGATTAACACAACCGCAGGTACAGCATCGGAAATGACACGTTTCTGCATCATTACCAATACTGAAACACATGTCAAAATGGCAATTGTTGATTGGCGTTGTACACCATTAGTTGCGATTGATGATCCTAAACTAATGATTGCTAAACCTGCGGCTTTAACTGCTGCAACAGGTATGGATGCACTTACACATGCAGTTGAAGCTTATGTTTCAACTGCAGCAAACCCAATCACAGATGCTTGTGCAGAAAAAGCAATTAGCATGATCAGTGAATGGCTCAGTCCTGCGGTTGCCAATGGTGAAAATATTGAAGCACGTGATGCAATGGCATATGCACAATACTTAGCAGGTATGGCATTTAATAATGCATCACTGGGTTATGTGCATGCGATGGCACACCAACTCGGTGGTTTCTATAACCTTCCGCACGGCGTATGTAATGCGATTTTATTACCACATGTTTGCGAGTTTAACTTAATTTCATGCCCAGATCGTTATGCAAAAATTGCACAGCTTATGGGTGTAAATACACATGGTTTAACCGTAACTGAAGCAGCTCAAGCAGCAATTGATGCTATTCGTAAATTATCAGCATCTATCGGGATTCCGTCTGGTTTAGCTGAACTTGGCGTAAAAGCTGAAGATCATGTCGTGATGACATCAAATGCGCAAAAAGATGCGTGTATGCTTACTAACCCACGTAAAGCAACTGATGCTCAAGTGGTTGCGATTTTTGAAGCAGCGATGTAAATCCTCTCCCATTTATACGGCTGTTTAACTACCTTTGGAATATCACTTCGGCGATATTCCTTTTTTTATATGGGTGATTGATCTTTATTTTTTAGATAGACCCAGATTTATCAATAAAATTTAAAAATAAAAAATAGATGCATACATGATTTGACAAAAATCACTTTATCATCAAGGATGAATTATTCACTTCATCAGAGTATAAAAAATGTCAAATCAACACTATATATATCAACCTGATGTACTGGGTACAGGCTATGAACAAGCGACTTTAAATTTTCCTGATGACTATGAAGGCAAAGTCGTTGCAACTTTAGTGCGTAAAAAAGCACACCAAACCACACCCAAAGCGGTGTTATATACTCATGGTTTTATTGATTATTATTTTCAAAAAGAAATGGCTGAACAGTTTAACCAACATGGCTATGATTTCTATGCGCTAGATTTAAGAAAATATGGTCGTTCTCATCTTCCGCATCAAAAATTTTATTATATGCTCGACCTCCAAGAGTACGATGCCGAAATCAGTGAAGCATTAAAAATCATTGGGCAGGAAGGTCATGATCATGTGGTGCTTGCAGGACATTCAACAGGTGGTTTAACCGCAACACTTTATGCAGCACATTATCCAACACATCCACTGATCAAAGCATTATGGTGCAATAGCCCATTTTATAACTTTAATATGCCGCGTTGGAAAAAGAAACTCGCTTTGCCAAAACTGAGTGCCTTAGGTGGACGCTTCCCAAACTTAAAATTTCCAAGTGAGCTAAATAAATGGTATGTCACAAGCCTACATAAAGACCTCAAAGGTGAATGGGACTTTAACTTAGACTGGAAGAAAAAAACCTATCCAAAAGTGTATTTAAGTTTTGTTCATGCAATTTTTGAAGCACAAAAAGAAATTCATACAGGCGTCCGAGTTGATGTGCCAACATTGGTGATGCATTCACATAAAACCACAAACCCAAAAAGATTTAATCGTGACGCGCAAACAACTGATGTAATTTTAGATGTTAAAGGCATCCAAAAGTATGCAAGTAAATTACAAGGTGATGTCACTGTAATGACAATTCAGAATGGTTTACATGATTTGGTCTTATCTGCTCCAGCAATACGTGCAGATGTATACCAAAAACTCTTTTCATGGTTAGCACGAAAAGAGCTTTAACTAAGTCGTATTTATAGCAGATCAATGCTCATCTTTATATTTCATGAGCATTTGATGTGCTGGATGTTCTATAGGTGTCAGTTCAATTAAACGTTCTACAGCATCAATCGCTTCTGGAAAATGCGCTAAATGTTTCAGCAAAGCATCAGGTTCATTGGCTTTAAAAATAGCTTCGCTTAATCTTGACTCTAAACAATCTCGCCATGCACAAAGAAATGGGCTTTCCGTTTTCGCAAGAAATACACCTTTACACAATTTTAGTGCTGAGTCGGTATAGCCCGAATCTAGAGCATTTTCTGCTTGTAAAAAGTCTGCTTCAACATGTGCCAATAAGCGATAAGGACGTGAACCTAACATTCCGCCTAAAATCTCTCTAAGCTGCGACATTTCAGCTTTTAAGGTTCCCATACTCACTTTACGTTCACCATATAAAGCTTGGTGTAAACCTTCTAGATTCAAACCTTGTGGACATAATGCCAAGATACTGATGATTTCAATCTGACGAGGTGTTAGAACGACAATCTTGCCATTGAACAGCACTTGAGGAACAGCAAAAGCACGAATAAAAAGTTGCTGCTGTTGATAGCTCAATAAAGCAGATTGAATGATCGAAGCACAGCGCTCCGCTGCCAATAAACCTAAACTATTGTGATGACTCCAAGTCGTCGATAAATCAATGACACCTAAAACGTTTTTAGAATATGGATCAATCACAGGCGCTGCATAGCACACCCAATCGTGAATTGAATGCATATAATGTTCATTGGAAAATACACAACTTGATTGTTGTGTTTTTAATGATAAAGCTAAAGCATTGGTTCCAACGAAGTCTTCACGCCACTGCCCACCTTCCACAAAATGCACTTTTTCCGCAGCATTTCGCATATTGCCACTGGCAGCAGACCAAACAATGGTACTGCCAACATCACCCACTGCGATGACCATTGAAGATTGTTGTGCAATATGCTTAAGCTCATCGCCGCATTGATCCAGCGCAACTTCTAAAGCCCCTTTTTTCTTATTATTTTTTTGAATTTGTAAAGGTGCTGCTTCACGATCCATTGGAATATCAGCTTGCTTTGAACGCTGCCAAGAACTTGCAATACTTTGCCCAAGTTGATCTGCTTGATGTAAGGATAAACTACTACTTTGTCTAAACTTTTCGATTTGTTGACGCTTTTGCATTAAACTTTGCATATTCAACATCCTTTTACATCCGTTTAATTTTACATTCCATTTTACTTGTTCTTACCTACAGTGACATTGTTTACAAAATATCTAGGCTAGGTCAAGACATTTAATACCAAAGCGTTATACTGAATTAAAGTGTATCTAATTTTCTCAATCCACTCAGCAAAAAGAAAAGACTGCTAAAATTTAAATCGTATCGCAAATTATGCCTTTTTAACTCCAACCTTTTACCAACCTTTCACCTCATAAGCTCAGATCATCAAGGCAAACGACGATCACCATCGTCTTTTATATGTAACGTTAAAAATAAGTAAAGGGAAATTCTTATGCGCTATGCAGATCCAAATACTGAAGGTTCAAAAGTACAATTTAAAGCACAATATGAAAACTTTATTGGCGGCAAATGGGTTGCTCCAGTAAAAGGCGAATATTTTGATAATATCTCACCTGTTGATGGTAAAGCTTTTACCAAAGTACCACGCTCTTCTGCTGAAGATATCGAATTGGCTTTAGATGCAGCGCATGCAGCAAAAGCACAATGGAACAGCAGTTCACCGACGACACGTTCAAATATTCTATTAAAAATTGCAGATCGTTTAGAAGAAAATCTTGAGTTATTGGCTGTTGCTGAAACTTGGGAAAATGGTAAACCGATTCGTGAAACACTGGCAGCAGATATTCCACTGTGTATTGACCATTTCCGTTACTTCGCAGGTTGCTTACGCGCTCAAGAAGGTGGCATCTCTGAAATTGACGAAGATACTATTGCTTACCATTTCCATGAGCCTTTAGGTGTTGTTGGGCAAATTATTCCATGGAACTTCCCGATATTAATGGCAGCATGGAAACTTGCACCTGCTTTAGCTGCGGGTAACTGTATTGTCCTTAAACCTGCGGAACAAACCCCTGCAAGTATCTTAGTTTTAGCCGAACTGATTCAAGACATCTTACCTGCGGGTGTCTTAAACATCGTCAATGGTTATGGTGTTGAAGTCGGTCGCCCACTTGCAACCAATCCTCGTATTGCAAAAATTGCATTTACAGGTTCAACGGCAGTTGGTCAAATGATCATGCAATATGCCACTGAAAATATCATTCCAGTGACTCTTGAACTGGGTGGTAAATCACCAAATATCTTCTTTGAAGATGTCATGGATAAAGAAGATGACTATTTGGATAAAGCTTTAGAAGGTTTTGCCATGTTTGCCTTGAACCAAGGTGAAGTGTGTACTTGCCCTTCACGCGCGTTGATCCAAGAAAGCATCGCAGATAAATTCTTAGAAATGGCTGTTGAGCGTGTTAAACGTATTAAAACTGGTCATCCTTTAGATACAGATACCATGATTGGTGCGCAAGCATCGCAAGAGCAACAAGACAAGATCTTGGGTTGTATTGCAACAGGTCGTGCTGAAGGCGCGCAAATCCTCACAGGTGGTGGCGATCGTCAAGAGGTAGGTCAAGGTTTCTATATTGAACCGACCATTTTCAAAGGCGACAACAGCATGAAAATTTTCCAAGAAGAAATTTTTGGACCAGTTTTGTCTGTAACCACATTTAAAGATTATGACGATGCAATTCGTATTGCCAATGACACGATGTATGGTTTAGGTGCTGGTGTTTGGTCTCGTTCAGCGCATACGTCTTATCGTGCAGGTCGTGCGATTCAAGCAGGTCGCGTTTGGACAAACTGTTATCATATCTATCCTGCACATGCAGCATTTGGCGGTTACAAAAAGTCAGGTATTGGACGTGAAAACCATAAAATGATGCTTGATCATTATCAACAAACTAAGAACTTATTGGTGAGTTATTCAACCAAAGCAATGGGCTTCTTCTAAGTTAAACATATAAATTTTAAGTAGTTAAAGCGAACTTCGGTTCGCTTTAATTGTTTTTAGCTGTTATGAAATCAAAACAAATAACGATTATGACTCAACAGGTACTAAACTACTTTCCACAAAGTGCAAATGATCAACTCCCCAGAACATTTCATCATTCACAAACCAAGTTGGTGCACCAAATACACCACGATTCACAGCTTCTTCTGTTAAAAACTTCAGTTCATTTTTAACTTTTTCATCACTTAACCAAGTTTCAAGTTGCTCAACATCTAAACCTACCTCTTGAGCAACTTGCAGTAATTCACTCAACTCATTTAAATTACGAGGTTCACCAAACATTGCTTTAAAAACACCGTCTAAAACAGTCAAAAACTGTTCTGGTGCAAAAAGTTGTGTTGCTGTAATTAAACGCATGGCATTTAAAGTATTAATTGGAAAATTTGGATTCATTTTGACAGGAATATCCCAAAGCTTTACCCAACGATTTAAATCTAACATTGAATAACGCGCTTTTGCAGGTACCATCATTGGGCTATTATTGCCTGTAGCTTTAAATACAGCTCCTAACAAAATAGGTTTCCAAATAATCTCCGCTTGATATTGCTCAGCAATTTTTTGAATTTGATGAAAACCCAAATAACTATATGGGCTACCCACATCAAAATAAAATTCAATGATATTCATTTTTTTAGATTCCTTTTTTTATACTTAATTGAGTGTTGATCGCTGACCATATATTTTAAATCGTCATGCAATGTCATTACCACTTTTCAATCCAAGGGCGTAAATCTAACTCATGCGTCCAAGCATCTCTAGGTTGCTGTGCCAAATGCCAATAATTTTCAGCAATATGCACAGGATTTAAAATACCATCTTGATCTTTTTTTGCATAAAGATCAGGGAATGTGGTTTGAATAAATTCTGTATCAATTGCGCCATCTACCACTACATGCGCCACATGAATATTTTGTGGTCCTAACTCACGTGCCATACTTTGTGCTAAAGCTCGTAAAGCATGCTTTGCCCCTGCAAAAGCTGCAAAATAGGCTGAACCACGCATCCCTGCTGTTGCACCTGTAAAAATAATCGTTCCTTGTTGTCGAGTCACCATTCGTTTTGCCACTTCACGCCCAACAAGAAATGCCGCAAAACACGCCATTTCCCAAATTTTAAAATATTTACGTGCCGTTTCTTCTAAAATACTACATGGTACATTTGCACCAATATTGAAAACGAGGACATCAATTGCGCCGATATTTTTTTCAATATGCTCAATTAACTCAATAACCTGCTCTTCTTTACGTGCATCAGAGGCAAAACCGTAAGCCTCCCCACCTTGCTGCTGAATTTCATCAATCAATGGTTGCAATTTATCGGCATTACGCCGAGTCATACATGCAATATATCCTCCCTGCGCAAAACGTTTGGCAATTTCTCCACCTGTAGCATCACCAGCACCAATCACTAAAGCAACTTTTTTTCCCTGTGTTTTAGAACTAGACATTTATTTTTCCTTATGCACATTTTTTATAAAATAACGATCGTTACTATAACGATCACTATGTTATAATTTTTCAATAGCGTCAAGAAAAATTGAAAGGAATCTTATGCGTTATAAAACAGGTTATAAAGCACAAAAACGGCAAGAGTTATTGTCAATCAGTGGGCAATTGGCAAAAAAAAATGGTTTTGGTGCAACAGGTGTCGATGGTTTTATGAAAGCTGCTGGAGTCACTAGTGGTGCTTTTTATTCTCACTTTTCATCTAAAAATGAATTATTTAAAGCCCTAATAGAAAATGAGCTACAACGTAGTGTACATTTATGGCAAAAAAATCCACATCATGATGTAAAAGCATGGGTCGATTTTGAAATAGAACGTTACCTTTCTATTGATCATGTCCAGCAAGCTGAACATGGTTGTATTTTACCTGCATTGGCTGCTGAAATTTCACGCGCAGAGCACGATATTAAATCTCTTTATCAAAAAGAACTGCTACATGGACAACAGCTTTTCACAAAACATTTAGGCAATGAAGCATTAGCATGGGGCTTGATGTCACAGTTAGTTGGTTCAATCCTATTAGCACGTAGTATGCCTGACCTTGAAACCCAAGAGTCCATTTTAAAATCAAGTAAATACTTTATTTATCAAGCACTAGAGCAATATAAAAATGAATAAAAAAGCAAAAAAACAAAGAGTAATCAATAGAAATTGCATTTTAAATATGATTTAATTTTAAGCAATTAAAATGATTTTCCATATATTTTTCTACTAGATTGGTTTGAGTTTGTGAAAAGAGTTCAATAAAATTTCATACAGAACTCGCCGATTAAACACTTGCTTTATCGCCGTAATCCCTCATTTCTCACACGATAAGAATCCCAAATGAACTCAAATTTCCCTAAAACTGTTTATGCCATTCAACACCTTTCCTTTGAAGATTTAGGCAGTTTTGAAGATACTTTATATGAACATGGTTATCGTGTTCGCTATTTTGAAGCTGGTGTTGACAACTTAAAAAAAGCCTTTGAACACGAAGGTTTAACGATTATTTTAGGTGGACCCATTGGCGTTTATGAAACTGAAGACTATCCTTTTTTAACTGAAGAAATTCAATATTTACAACAACGTTTAGCAAAAAACTTACCCACTATTGGCATCTGCTTAGGTGCGCAACTCATCGCTCATGCTTTAGGTGCGAAAGTTTATGCAGGAGCGCAAAAAGAAATTGGTTGGAGTTCTCTTCAACTGATCGACCTTGCTGACAACCCTTTAACAACATTACAAGAAACTGCTGTATTACACTGGCATGGTGACACCTTTGATTTACCAGAAAATGCTGAACTCCTTGCAAGTTCAGCGCTTTATCCTCATCAAGCTTTTCGTCTTGGACAAAATATTTTAGCCTTACAATTTCATCTTGAAGTTACAGCAGAGAGTTTAGAAAAATGGTTAATTGGGCATACTTGTGAATTACGTAAAGCAGATATCAATATTCAATATTTACGTTCAGAAAATAAAAAATATGCAGTCAAACTAGAAACTAAAGCACAAGAAATATTGCATCATTTTTTACAAAATTCATCTCTGTCTTAATTCAAGCCTTATTTGAGTATGAGTAAAGTATTGAAGTACGTTTATATCGGTACTTCAATGCCTGTTTCATCTACCTAAACACATACCAAAGCAGATGATTCTGATTGCATTTTTTGATGCATATCCAATAATAAGTTTTGTGTTTTTTCCCAACCTAAACAACCATCTGTCACAGATTGACCATACATCATGTTTTCAGAAATTTTTTGTTGCCCATCCAGCAAATGGCTTTCTAGCATCACACCACGCACATGGCTTTCTTTACGCTCAGCAATAATTTGAGATAAAACTTCAGGCTGATTCAATGGATTTTTTGCACTATTACCATGACTACAATCAATCACCAGTGCAGGCAATAGACCTTGATGGCGCTCACGAATCGCATTGATTGTCTCTAAATCATAATTCGAGCCAGAGTTTGAACCACGTAAAATCAAATGCGCTAAACGATTACCTTCACTTTCTAAAACACAAGGTAGCCCATGTTGCCCCATCCCCATGAATTGATGAACATGTGAAGCAGATTGAATCGCATCTAAAGCAATTTGAATTGAACCATCTGTACCATTTTTGAAACCAATCGCAAATGGCATATGACTTGAAATTTCACGATGAATTTGTGATTCACTGGTACGCGCGCCAATCGCGCCCCAAGCCAATAAATCATCAAAATAACCTGTTGCCATTGGGCTTAGAATTTCACTGGCAATAGGTAATCCCATTTCAATAATATTTAAAAATAATTCTCTTGATTTTTCCAAGCCTAATTGTAAATTTGAAGATCCATCTAGATTTGGATCATACATGTAGCCTTTCCATCCAATTGTTGTTCTTGGCTTTTCGATGTAAGTACGCATGACTAAAAAAATTTGATCTGACACTAAATGCTGTAAGTTTTTTAATTTTTGAGCATATTCAAGTGCAGCCACAGGATCATGAATTGAACATGGACCTGTAATGACCATCAGGCGTGAATCTTTACCTGTTAAAATATTTTGTATGGTTTGGCGCTGTTCTGCAATTTGAGCAGCAAGAGATGATTGCAATGGAAATTGTTGTTTTAATTGAATCGGTGTACTCAGTTGTATTTCTGCCTGAGCAGTTTGTTGTAAAGCTTGATTTAACATATTCATCATTTTTTTCCTTAGGGACTTAAAGCCCTCTCTTTTATTTGAGCTTATGGGGTCTATTCGACTGCAAAATAGAGGTTACTGGCGTAAAGTTAAACCAATAAAAGTTACTAAAGTATGCGTAGTTAAATGTATTCATGAAGTTCTCCAAAAAATTAAAAAATATGTGCATAAAAAAACCTGATCGGGGTTGCCGATCAGGTATTAACTTTGAAGGGCAACTTTTTTTGCCCAAACGTATCTAGGCAATTATCTAAAGAATTGCCAAAAATAATAAGATACGTTATTGATCAAAGGTTTAACTAACATTTTATTCACATAAAAAATCTGTATAAATTTAAAATACTCGTTGTTTACACTTTTTACAAGCACTTTTTTTAAATTAATCATTTTTTATCCGAAGAGTATTATGACTTAACATTTCAACAACACAATCTGACTGAATTGCTTTACTAAATAGAAAGCCCTGTCCCAAAGTACAACCTACTCTTTTTAGGCTATCAAGCTGTTCTTGTGTCTCAATTCCTTCTGCAATAATGTCTAATGACAAGATTGGTCCTAATTGAGAAATACCTTGTACAATGGCGTGAATAGGCAATTCACTGTTCATACGATGTACAAAATCACAATCTATTTTTAAGCTATCTACAGGATAGTCATGCAAGTGTGTTAAAGAAGAATGCCCCGTACCAAAATCATCTAAGGCGATACGCACACCCACTTGTTTTAACTTATTTAAAGCACGTGCAACATAAACATAACCACGCTCAGCCAAAATATGTTCTGTGATTTCCACCTCGATCAAGTGATGTGGAATCTGTTGTTTTTCAAGACGTTTCAATAACGTTTCAGCATAATTATCGCGCATAAACTCGACAGGTGACGCATTAATTGAAACAGGTACAACATCTAAACCTTGCTCTAACCAACATGCAATATCATTAAAAATTTTTAAATGCATTGTTTCTGCAATTTTTGTTGCTAACTCATAATCATTAAATGCTTCAACAACTGTGCTTGGGAGTTGAATACCATGCTCGGTATCTTTCCAACGTAGCAATGCCTCAAAACCAATAATTTTACCTGTTTCTAAATTTACCTTAGGTTGATAATGTGGCTCAATACTGTTGTCACGTACAATTCTACGTGCTGTTTCCAACTGTTTGGCTTTTTTCAAGGTGATTTCTAACATGTCTTGATTAAAGAAACGTACACCACCACGCCCACCATCTTTTAAATTATTGAGGGCAGTATCCGCAAATTTGAGTAAATTTGAACTATCTTTAGCATCTTGTGGGTACATCGCACAACCAATGCTCATACCACCATTAATCAATTTACCTGTATATGTGATTGGGCGATCTAACTGTCTTAATACTTTTTGTGTTGCTTGTTTGAATGTTTCCAGATCACCTAATGTTTCAACCACAACTGCAAACTCATCACCACCTAAACGCGCAACATAAGTCTGCTCATCACAACTATGACTCAAACGTTTTGATAATATTCTGAGTAAATGATCGCCAGCAGGATGCCCTAAAGTATCATTAATATGCTTGAAATGATCTAGATCTATCAACATCAAGCCAACCATTTTTTTATTGGCTTTAGATTTTAATAAGGATTTTTTTAATCTTTGTTTAAAAGAACGGCGATTCATTAAACCTGTTAATTCATCACGTTCACTACTAATACGTAATTTATTTTCAGCGATACGTTGTAAGGTAATATCACGTGAAACACATAAAATACTGGTCGTTTGACCTTCGTCATTGACGACAGGCGTTAAAATATTGTCCCAATACTGACGAGCAGCACCCTCACCACTCATACCAGCAAAACGTGCATTTTTACCTTTTGCAGCCGCAGAAATCGCTATTTGCCCTTTATCTCGCACTTCAGGAGGTAAAAGACCTAACCATTCCATATCAAATTTTTTAACTTTTTCTTTACCTAATAACGCAATGCAACCTGAACGATTCATATGTGAAACCGTTCCATTTGGGCGGACGATTTTAATACAGTCCACACTAACATCTAGCATATCTGTATGCGCGCGCAATGAATCCGTCGTGTCACGTAATAACACTGCACGTTCATGAATATACGTACACGTAATGGTCCAATCAAATTGTTTAGCCGCTCTTGCATGACTTTGTGCGATTAGTAAAAACCAATGATATTGATCATTTACATCACGAATACGACATTCTTTTTCAAATTTTTGCCCTGTTTTTTGAGCGTGATTCCACAAATTATATAAATGTTCGGCATCTTCTTGATAAACACATTTTAGCCACTCACAATCCTGTAGAGATTGCTCCGTGCCTAGGTATTCTTTAAGCGCAGTGTTACCATAAACAGCATCTGCACGTTTGATCCAAACAAGATGAGGCAGTAAATCTAATGTTAGTTTAGCTTCATCACTGATGACCGTTTTTGCAGGAACAATCGTTGTTTGAGACGTATCCGTCTGACCCATTTGTGTCTCATGAGGCAAATCTAACCGAGCCATATACGATCCTTTTTGCAAAAACCTAGATTGATATATTTATCAACATTTCATATCACAATAGCTATCTGATCAATAGATATTTAAGTATCATATTAAACCCATATTTTTAAACATTAAAATTAAAAGCTTAAACTTTGATTTATAAAAAATAATTAAAGTTTAAAATGCGATACATTTTAGTTTAAAAAAGAAGCTTAATGACCTTTAATATAAAATGATTTTAAAAAATTGTATAGATTATCAAGTCGTTTTAATAAATTATATTTCTCATAAAATATAAAAACACTTAACAATAATTGCGAAATATATCACATTTACTTAAAATAAATTGATAAATTTAACTTTTTATTACTAAATTATGTAATAACAATGCATTATTATGATTTATTTAAAGTTTTTATATTTTTTATAATAAAATAAAAAAACCTAATTTCATTTAGAAATATTATATTTCACATGAAATTAGGTTTTTATTTAAATTAGAATTGATTATTTATACTAAATAATTCTTCTACTTAATTTAAATAGGCTTGAATAAAATTTAAAACTTTTTCGGGCTGTTCTGCATGTAACCAATGCCCTGCATTTGCGACTGTTTCTAGCTGAGCATGAGAAAATTGTGCCTCAATTGCATTTACATACAGTGCTTTTCCAATATAAGGCGAATTTTCACCTCGCACAAATAGTGTTGGTTTTGACCATTGTGGAATGTCTACCCATGACAAAATATCTTGGTAATGTGCATATAAGGCATCAACATTAAACAACCATTGCCCTTTATTGAATGATTTTAAAAGGAATTGAATCACCATTTCTTCTTTTAAAAATTCACGCATAATTTCTGTCGCTTCTTTTCGACTCTGAATAGCAGCATTTTTAACTGCAAATAAAGCTTTAAAAATTTGATCATGATGATTTTCTTGATAGGCAAACGGTGCAATATCTAAAATCACCAACTGTTCTAAGCGTTCAGCGGCAAGCTCTGTGAGTTTCATTGCCACTTTTCCGCCCATACTATGACCAATAACAGAAAACTGCTGAATATTTAAATGATCTAAGGTTTCTAAAATATCTTGTGCCATCACTTGATAGTTCATTTCACTTGAATGGGGTGATTGACCATGATTACGAACATCAATTTGCAAGACAGCATATGTGGCATACAAAGCACGTGCAATTCCACCTAAGTTACTCAAACTGCCAAACAGACCATGAATGAGCACAAGCGGTGTACGTTGTTGATCATTTTCAGGTTGATGCCATTGATAATTTAACAACATGGGAATTCCAAATATTTTCAAAATTAGATCGCTATTATGATCGCAATATCGCTGAACTTGAACAATATTTTATTGTATCTATACCGTAATTTTCTAATCTACATAAATCGATTAAAAGCAAAAATATGACTAAAATTGATCTTTTCCCTTAAAAAGTGCAAAATTTATCCACTATATAAACTAAAGTTGAAAGATTTATAAGAATTTATCTTCAATCCTGAGTTGAGTCAGTCAAAATTTCGCTTATATTATCTAAACACAATAACTTTGTTTGATTTAGGACTTTTCACCATGTTTCAACATGTCGATCCTTATGCAGGTGATCCAATTCTTTCATTGATGGAAGAGTATAGTAAGGATGAACGTACTCAAAAAGTAAATTTGAGTATTGGTTTATATTATAATGAGGACAATATCGTTCCTCAGCTTGAAGCGGTTAAAACTGCGCTTAAAAATATTGAACCTTTAAATGATAAAGTAAAACTTTACTTACCAATGGATGGTTCTAAAACTTATAATCAAGCAACACAAGCACTTGTATTTGGTGAAAATTCACAAGCACGTAAAGACGGTCGTGTTGTGACGATTCAAACTTTAGGTGGCTCAGGTGCGCTTAAAGTCGGTGCAGATTTCTTAAAAAAATACTTTCCTGAATCTGATATCTGGGTGAGCCAACCGACTTGGGAAAACCATATCGCTATTTTTAATGGTGCGGGTGTAAATTCTCATTTCTATCGCTATTTTGACGCTGCAACTAATGGTGTCAATATTGAAGCAATGCTCGAAGATTTAAATAAAATTCCAGCAAAAGGCATCGTTTTACTGCACCCATGTTGTCATAATCCAACGGGTGCGGATTTAGCCCCTGCACAATGGGATCGTGTGATTGAAGTGTTAAAAGCACGTGATCTCATTCCATTCTTGGATATTGCATATCAAGGTTTTGGTCAAGGTTTAGAAGAAGATGCTTATGCTATTCGTGCCTTAGATCAATCTGGTATGAACTTTATTGTGAGTAACTCTTTCTCTAAAATTTTCTCATTATATGGCGAACGTGTTGGTGGCTTAAGCTTCGTTTGTGATGATGCAGAAACTGCACAGAAAGTTTTGGGTCAATTAAAAGCAACTGTACGCCGTATTTATTCAAGCCCTGCAACAACAGGTGCTTTGATTGTAGACAATGTATTGCACGATGAAGCTTTGGCTGCAAACTGGAAAGCTGAACTACAAGAAATGCGTGAGCGTATTATCAAAATGCGTGAGTTATTAAAAGCAAAACTTGAAGCAGCATTGCCTGAACGTGATTTTAGCTATCTGGTTAAACAACAAGGTATGTTCAGCTACACAGGTTTAACGGCTGAACAAGTGGATACATTAAAAGATCAATACGGTATTTATTTAGTACGTAGCGGTCGTATGTGTGCGGCAGGTCTAAACTTAAATAATATCGACACAGTTGCAAATGCATTTGCTGAAGTCATTAAAGCAACGGCTTAATTGTTAAATTGCATCAAAAACCCAAGTTCGCTTGGGTTTTTTACGTCAACAATAATTTTTCTACTTAACCACAGCTCGCTTGCAGAATTTTTTTCGTATTTGGATCAATCACCAAGGTTAAACGCTCTGAACGAAAATCCATTGTCATCGGTTGCTGAGGTGCAACACGACGAATACTTTGCGCTTTAGTTTGTTGCTTTAACTGAGCATCATCTGTAGCAACTTGCCCAAGCAGTTTTTTAGCTTCATCTGCAACACATTGTGCTTGATTTTGGTGAAATAACGCCCATTCTTCAATTTTCTCACCATTTTGCAAATGACAATAGGCAGATTCACCCTGCGCATCTTTCACAGCTTCTAACTTTCCGCCCTGTTCAATACAATACTGACTTGCAGGATTTGGCATCCCAATCAATGGTGCTGCTTCCTGTTGATTTTGAACAGTAGAACAGGCACTTAAGGAAAGTAGAATAACACTAGAAAATACAATATTTTTCATAAATAATTTAAAGTCAAAATAAAGACACTAGACTAGCAAACTTATAGAAATTTAATGTCAAATTCTTGCAAAATTAATAAAAAATCAGCAAAACTTTAGCTCTGCTGATTTTAACGTTTTAACAATTGTGATTTGAAGTTTAAAAATGAATCACTGTACGAATTGACTTACCTTCGTGCATTAAATCAAATGCTTCATTGATCTCTTGCAAGCCCATTGTATGTGTGACAAAAGGTTCCAATTGAATCTCACCTTTCATTGCATCTTCAACCATACCTGGCAATTGACTACGACCTTTAACCCCACCAAATGCTGTTCCCATCCATTTACGTCCTGTCACCAATTGGAACGGACGTGTTGAAATTTCTTGACCTGCACCCGCAACACCGATAATCACAGATTGCCCCCAACCACGATGGGCACATTCAAGTGCTGAACGCATCACATTGGTATTACCAATACATTCAAATGAATGGTCAACACCCCAACCCGTCATTTCTACAATCACTTGTTGAATGGGTTGATCATAATCTTTAGGGTTTAAGAAATCAGTTGCGCCAAATTCTTCAGCCAGTTTAAATTTGTCTGGGTTAGTGTCGACAACAATAATACGTCCTGCTTTTGCTTGACGAGCACCTTGTACTACAGCCAAACCAATCCCACCTAAACCAAAGACAGCAACAGAGTCGCCTTCTTGTACTTTCGCTGTATTATGTACTGCGCCAATGCCTGTGGTTACACCACAACCAAGTAAACATACATGCTCAGGATTTGCATCAGGATTGATTTTTGCTAATGATACCTCAGCAACAACGGTATATTCACTAAAAGTTGAACATCCCATATAGTGATAAATTGGCTCGCCATTATATGAAAAACGTGTTGTGCCGTCAGGCATTACACCTTTACCTTGCGTTGCTCGTACTGCTGTACATAAGTTGGTTTTACCTGACTTACAAAATAAACATTCACCACACTCTGCGGTATAAAGTGGAATAACATGATCACCCACAGCAACAGATGTTACGCCTTCGCCCACTTGCACCACAATGCCTGCACCTTCATGCCCCAGTACTGCTGGAAATACACCTTCGGGATCATCGCCTGATAAGGTAAATGCATCTGTATGGCATACACCTGTATGGGTAATTTTAACCAACACTTCACCTTTTTGTGGTGGAGCAACATCAATCTCCACAATTTCCAAAGGTTTTCCTGGCGCAAATGCCACCGCTGCACGTGATTTCATACACTATCATCCTTCATAGGGTCGTTCTTTAACAGATTAGCTACAGTAACCTTTTTTCATTTGATGATTCAACCAATAACTAGTGTTATGATTTATTAAAATTTAACAATTTATTCAATAAGAATGAAATTTTCCCACGCTTCAATTGCACTCACACTAAGTTTGTCTTTTTTGTCAGGATGCAGTTTGCCTATGAATCAATCGAAACCCAGCAATGAAATTCAAATTCATAGTGAACATTGGCTGAATGGGGAAAATACTCAAAATCAACTACAACAAGGTTTAACTGCTTATTTAGCCATGAGTGATGCATTTCAAAGTATTGCTGCTCGTATTCACTTAATTCGTCACGCAAAATCTAGCCTAGACTTACAGTACTATATTTGGGCTGATGATTTTATTGGCAATCTGATGCTACATGAATTACTTAAAGCGGCTGATCGTGGCGTAAAAGTTCGTGTACTCATTGATGACCAAAATGGTACAAAAATAGACCCTCAATTAAAGGCATTAAGCACACATCCCAATATCGAAATTAAACTCTATAATCCCTATAAATTTAGACACTTCAGAGTTTTAGATTATATTTTCCGTTTAAAACAAATTAACCATCGTATGCACAATAAGCTGATCATTGCCGATGGTATTATTGCTGTCACTGGCGGACGTAATATTAGCAGTGAATATTTTGATGCCAGTGAATCCTTCCAATTTACAGATATGGACATTTTATTTTTTGGTACAGCAGTACATGATGCAAATACTGTATTTTCAAACTTTTGGAATAATGATTTAAGCTATCCAAATCAACAATTTATTACTCAAGGCAATGCTAAAGATCTAGAAAAGTTAAGATTAGACTATCAAAAATTAGAAAAAAAAGAGCCTGAAACTGATACAAAAGTGGATACAGAACAACGAGAACTCGCAAATGAGCTAAAGCAAAATCGTATCAATTGGGCACGCGCACATTTCCTTGCAGATTCACCTAAAAAAACCTTAGGGCAAGCCCAAAATGGCGAATTAATTTCTCACCAAATTCGTCAACATTTAGGTGAGCCTAAACAAGAAATGGACTTAATTTCAGCTTATTTTGTTCCAACGAAAGTAGGTACACAATATTTAGCACAATTCCCCAAGCAAGGCGTTGATGTTCGCGTTCTGACCAACTCCTTTGTCGCAAATGATGTTGCATTAGTTCATGCTTTTTATCAAAAATATCGTACAGATTTATTGAAAAGTGGTGTAAAACTCTATGAGTTTAAACCTTATATTGAACGCAAAAATCGAACTTGGTATGAAGTAGTTACAGGGAATGTTATTCCTAAAAAAGGTAAAGATAAATCAAGTTTACATGCCAAATTTATTGATATAGACAATAAAGTTTTTATTGGTTCTTTTAATCTTGATCCTCGTTCTTTTAACTTAAATACTGAAGTTGGCTTAGTGGTTGAGTCAGATCAACTGCAAGAACAAGTGTCATTATTACTTGATACCTATCTATTAAAAGTTGCCTATGAACTTAAACTCGACTCACAAGGCAAAATCAATTGGTATGACCATCAACCCGATGGCAGCATCAAAAAATACACTCAAGAACCTGAAACAACACGTTTTCAGCGTGGTGTGATGCATAGTGTCTCGTATTTACCGATTGAGTGGATGATGTAAATTATTCATATATTTAAAGTTAGTCATCACAGTCAAGCTTTACACTCAAATAAACACAAGCTTTCTTTTTGCATTACCAAGTCGATATCTTTAAAACCTGCTGACTTTAAACTTTGAACGTGTTCTTGTGTAGACATATATAAATCATGATTTTGCATCGCATGTGGTGCAAAAATATGATCACATACCAAATAAATGGCTGTAGGTTTTAATAATTTTCTAACTTGGCAATGAAAGTTTAAGGCATAAGATTTATGTCGCAGCTCATGCAAAGCTTGATGAATAATAATCACATCATATTGTGGTAAATGATCTGCCCACGTTGTTGTTTTAAAATCTGCCACATAAAAAGTGGTCTTTTCTAACTGCTGTGCTGATAATTTACTTCTTGATAGCTCATGCATGGCTTCAGAAAAATCTAAAGCACTATAATCAATATTTTCACACTTTTCTAATAAATATTGAGCCAGAAAACCAGGACCAGAACCTAATTCTAAAACACAAATAGGTTGAATATTCAAATTATTAATTAAACGTGAATAATAATTAAAAAATTCATAACGCCACGGTCTTTTTTCATTTGCCTCGCTTGCCCATAAAGCTGCATCTTGGGGATTACGAAGATCTATAGGGCTTGCAACGTCTTGTATCGCCATCAAAATAAAGCCTAATCAATCAGTGATGTTTCTTTATACAGAATAATAGCCAAGTATTGCAAAGGTTTTACTCTAAACAATGCTTCGCATAAAATATGATTTTTCATTGTTTATTTTGTTATAAGTTTTCCTCCCATGCAATTTTTCGATTTAAGCCAAAAATTTAATCTTGATGATATTTTAATCCCCCACCACACTTTAGATGAGTTAAAAATGCAGGAGTGGTTTTTAAGTAAAGTAAGAGTAGATCATGACTGTCTATCTACAAATGATTTTCTTGAAGGTCAAGCTATTTTAAAGTCTAATAAAAACATAGAAATAGAACTAGAGTGGCAAATTATTGACACAGGTCACAGCTTACAGGTTTTATTTAAAGGAATTGAAACTGTTGTTTCTGAACAAACCTTGATTGTGGTCAAAGGTGTACATCTTATTGATGCGACACAACGAAAAATCTCAACGCAAGCATTTAGCTTATGGATAGATGGTACACTTTTACCCTTATTACCAAATATTCGTAGTGAAATTAAAGCCCGTTTAAATCTTTGGGATTATGTAGAATATACTGATTAAACAATGATATTCATTGAATATTCTTCATTTCCTCCATTGCACTTTCTAAGACATCAAATACTTTTTTATGCCCACATTGTGCAACATTAAAACGCATAAATTGCCCTGCATCAGGTGACTGACTAAATGAGTTTCCTGGTGCTAAAATAACACCCTGTTTCAAGCATAATTTTGATAAAACTGAAGCATTCATCTGTTTTGGTAACTGACACCACAAAAAAATGCCTGCTTTAGGAATAATCAGAGGTTCAATTCCAAGTTTAGCCAATGATTGAATCGTGAACTGCATTGTTTTTAATAATTTTTTATGTAAGTTATCCAGATGCTTTTTATAGCTACTATCAAGTAAAGCTTGATAAATAATTTCTGCATTTAAATGCCCACCACTAAAATTGGTGGCAATTTTTAAATCAATACATTCATCAATAAATTTTTCATGTGAAATAATATAACCACAACGAATAGCCGCCGTTACTGTTTTAGAAAAGCTGCCGATTTGTATAACGTGCTCAAATCCCATTAAAGATGAGTAACGCGGTGCTGGGATCTGTTCAAACTCAGCAAAAATATCATCCTCAATAATGATTAAATTTGCCTGTTCTGCTAATTTTGCAATTTGATACGCATGTGCAATAGATAATGTTGCACCTGTTGGGTTATGAATACCTGAATTCGTTAAATAAATTTTGGGTTGATATAATAATGCTTGCTGAAAATGCTGTACGCTTGGACCATGTTCAGTAAATGGAATTGAAATAACTTGTAAATCATGTACTTGACTTAAAGCTAAAAAATTAAAATAACATGGATCATCCACTAAAATGACATCTCCTGCTTTTAACAATTTTCGAAATAATAAATCAATTGCTTGTGTGGCAGAATCGGTCATTAAGATTTGAGAAACGCTCAATTCAAGATCATATTTTTTGTTTTTTCGCGCGATCCATTGTCTTAAACCTAAATGACCATGTGGAATAGGATAATCAACCAAAAGAGAGGCTTCTGCTTTGGCAACCTGTTTGAGTGCTCGGCGAAGACTTAACTCAGGCATCCACTCCACAGGTAGCCACCCACACCCTGCTTTAATGACATCAGATTTAGCCTCTAGGGATTGGCGTGAAATCCATAAAGGATCTACTTCACGTTCGTATTGTACAGGTTTTTCAATATTGTGAATGACCTGCATCTTTGTGGATACATAATAACCCGAGCCTGTTCGCGCCTCAATTAAACCCTCAGCCACTAAACGCGCATAAGCCTCAACCACTGTAGAGACTGAATAGTTTAAATGTTGCGCAAGTTGTCGCACAGACATTAAACGTGTACCTGCTATGAGTTTTTTATTGCTAATCTCTTGCTGAATAAAAGCAATGGCTCGTTCAATTTTACTGATCGTCATGGGCTGCACTTTGGTCTATTTTTTCAAATTGTACTGCATACAGAAGCATAACAGTTTCTTTTTATTGTATTGCACTGTGGCTTTTTTCAAAAAAGATAAAAGCTTTAAATAAGCCTTATTTGTCAAGATTTTAAAATATGAATCGTCAAAATATAGGTTGGCTCAATGGTTTGATTGGCGTTGTAATTTTTGCAGCTTCACTTCCTGCTACACGTATTGCAGTACAAGGATTTAGCCCTGAATTTCTCACGGTAGCCCGAGCTACAATTGCAGCAGTTTTGGGACTGTTTTGTTTGCTATTTTCTTATAAATTTCAACTAAAATATCCCAGTATTTCTCAAGTAAAATCTTTAAGTCTTGTTGCTTTGGGTGTTGTACTTGGTTTTCCTTTGTTTACTGCTTTAGCATTACAAAGTATTCCTTCATCTCGTGCCATTGTTTTTGTTGGTTTATTACCACTTTCAACCGCAATTTTTGGTGTGTTTCGAGCACATGAAAAACCTAGTATTCAATTTTGGTTATTTGCCCTACTCGGCAGCAGCTTTGTACTGATCTTTATGTTCAGCCAGAGTACAACCCAAGATGTCGCAATTGGTGATGCCTATATGTTGGTTGCGATTATTTTATGTGGGCTAGGTTATGCTGAAGGTGGATATTTATCTCGTGAATTAGGTAGCTGGCAAGTGATTTGTTGGGCACTTATTTTAACTTTTCCAATCATGGCACCCTTAACCATTTATTATTTTCCTCAAAGTTTTACAGGCATTAAAACTACTGAATTTTTAGCACTCTTTTATGTTGCTATCTTTAGTATGTTAATCGGTTTTTTCTTTTGGTATAAAGGCTTAGCACTTGGGGGTATTGCAAAAATAGGGCAAATTCAATTATTACAGCCTTTGATTGGCTTAATGCTTTCAGCTTTTTTATTGGGTGAACAAGTCACAATGAGCATGCTTATGGTCAGTTGTCTGGTCTTCATTTGTGTACTACTTGCAAAGAAATATGCTTAACTTTTCATCTAAAACATGTTCTTATTTTTAAAAATATCATATGTAAAATAAAAGTCCAATAAGTCAAAATAGGTTTATATATCGACTTATTGGAACTCTTTTAACTCATATAACTTTAACTTAGAAGTTATACATTGCCACCGCATTTACACGATTATCTTCACCTGTTTTGCTGCCATTGGGTGCTGCACCAAATGCTTCACGCTCACCGTAAACATATTCAACACCAAAGCTGAGTGGTTTAACTGGGCTATAAAATACGTTACCCCATGCTTGCCATAAGTCTTTGTTGGCTTTGGTTTTATCTGCAAGGGCATTGATATAACGGTCATTTTGATCCGCTTTCATATAACCATAAGCCAAAGTACCACGCAATTTTTCATTGAACTGTTGAGTAATACCGAAGGTAATAGAATCAAATTCATTGGTTTCAAGAATCTGATTATTCGCATCAGTCACAAAACCTTGGTTTGTCCATGACACGAAACTACTGTCACCATTGACATGGTAGTAGTCCGCCTTCAATGTTGTAGTTGGTGTTACATCATATTTTAAACCTACACCTACACCCCATGCTGTTTGCTCATCTACTTTGGTACGTTTTTCAGTCACCATTGCACGCGCACCAAGTGATAAATTATCCACTATTTTATGGTTAAGTCGTGCTGTTAAAGCAGGTAAACGCATATCTGAACTGCTATCTTTAGAGTCTTCTAAAGCATAGACAAAGTTAGTATCTGCATTTAATTTTTGCGTATAACGAACCTGTGGTGTACGTTTAACTGAACCACCGACAAAACCAAGTGCATCAACGACTTCAGGCATAAAATCTACAGGTGCAAAGTTTGACCATGTCTGACCAACTAACCAATTTCCATAGGTTAAATAAGCATGACGAATACGTAAAGTATCTAAAGACGAGCCGCCTAAGAAGTCAACTTCAAGCTTACCACCAACATCACCGACTTGAGTTGGCGTTTTAAAATCAAAACCAAAACGTGTAGCCGACAAGGTTGATTTTAGGTTGTCGCTATTTTCATTGACACCATCTAAAGCAACTGTGCTGATTTGGTTATATAGTCTATTCGCTGGACCACCTTCAATTTGATATTGAAGATCAGCTCGTACATTTCCATAAAAGCTTATTTCAGCGCCACCTTTAGTTAAAGCCAAACCACCGCGTGTTGTATTTGCTGCGAGTTGAACTTTTTCTTCCTGATAGTTTTGCAGTTGTACTGCTTGCTGTTGCTGCTGTTGTGTCTGCTGATTTAACAGTTGGCGTAATTCACTAATCTCATTACGCAATTGTTCAATTTCAGGATTCACATCTTTTGCATGCGTTAGCGCAGTACTACATACGCCCATAGCCAATAGAAGCGTTTTTACTTTAAAAAATTTCTTATGAGTATTCATCCAAACCTCATTTCTTGATGATAGTGGCATCATCCTTTGATGCCACGAATAAATGTATCTGATTCAATAAGATAAAGAAAACTTAAATTATTTTTCTTTAGTTTAATTGACAGATGACTCTATTGTTGATCCATTTTTAACCGAAGCAGAAGGACGAGTCTCTTTGCTTTGGTCTACTGATGCTTTCAAATTCACCAAGAAAATTGCGAGTGCTGCGATTACCCCTGGAATTGCAATTGCTAAGAAATTCATTTGATGTGGCAATTGTAAAGTTAATAACGCTCCTGTTAATACAGGTCCTACAATTGCACCAATACGTCCGATGCCTGAAGCCCATCCCATACCTGTAGAACGTACAGCGGCTGGATAAAACTGTGCAACAAAAGTATAAAGTAAAATTTGTGAACCAATGGTTGCCGCACCTGCGATTGCAATCAGTGTATATAAAACTGCTTGTGGGCTCTTAAATCCAAGTAAAATTAATGCGATTGCACCAACTGCAAACATAATGGTTAATACAGGTTTTAAATGGAAACGGTCTGATAACACCCCACCACCAATTGCACCGACCATCCCACCAATATTTAATGCAAATAAGAAAATCATACTTGCACCAAGCGAGTAACCTGCTTGAATCATTAATTTTGGTAGCCAACTGCCTAATGCATAAACCATCAGTAAACACATAAAGAAAGCGACCCAGAACATCAAGGTACTGAAAGTACGCCCTTGTTGGAATAAAGCACGTAATGGCGCTTCATCGCCTACAGTTGCTTCATTCAGTACAAATACGGTATCAGCAGAAATATTTTTTTCTGGTGCAATTTTTTGTACAGTTTGACGGACTTGTTCAGTTTTCCCCTTATTGGTCAAGAACATGAGGGATTCAGGTAAAAACTTCCAAATTAATGGCAAGGCAACAAATGGAATAATGGCAATATAGAACATGATTTTCCAACCATAGTCTGTCACTAACCACGCGCCTAATAATGCAGATGTCATACCACCAATGGCATAACCACTAAACATCACAGCAACTAATGTACTGCGAATTTTTTTGGGTGCGTATTCGGTCATGAGTGCCACAACGTTTGGCATGACCCCACCAATGCCTAAGCCTGCAAGGAAACGTAAAATACCAAATTCAATTGGGTTGGAAGCAAATGCACCTAAAAAAGTAAACCCACTAAAAATTGCAACGCAAATCATGATGGTTTTTTTACGACCTAGTTTGTCTGACAAGGTTCCGAAGCACATTGCACCGAACATCATGCCAAATAAGGCGGTACTTGCGAGCATACCTGCTTGTACAGCAGATAATCCCCACTCTTGCATTAATAATGGTAATGCAACGCCATAAATAACTAAATCATAACCATCAAAAATAATAATCAGTAAACACCAAATTAATACGTTCCAATGAAATGGGGTGAACTTCGCTTCATCCACAATTGTATTTATATTTAAATTCGCCATACACTTTGCGCCTCCTGCGCGTGAACGGTAGAAAATTTCTCAAACAATGGATTAAAGTGTTTTTAATGTCCAAAACCAATTGCGTATAAATCTATACCTAAAAAGTAGGTTTTATTTTTATTGTATAAATAACAATAGCTTATAATTAAATAACTGCTTTTTTAAGCAGTTCTACAAAATGACGAACGGTTTTAACCGCTATTTTGGATTTTATTTAAAAAAAATCATATTAAGAGAATTTTAATAGGGTTTTTTCACAAAAAATTTAAATCGTCTTATTTTAATTCTTGCCTGATGATGTTTAATCTTTAAATAACTCATTATATTATTTTCTGCTCTTTTGTAAGATTTTTTATAAATATAATAATATTGAATAGATTTTCTAATCAGTTAATGATTATATTGCGACAAAGGTCTATATTTAGTGATGAAATATTATTCTACTTCAAATTTAATATGTATTAAAAATAAACAATTCAAAAAAATAAGTGCTATTTATCTTGAAATAAAAAGCACGTATGTTTAAATTTTAAGCACAAAATTATTTTTCTTTAGAGAACGCGGCGCTCATATTCAATCTGCTCAAGGTCATAAACCTGATAAACACAATCAAATAAAGAGTGAATATCGTTATTTTCATCCATATTACGCATTGCCATAAAAATTGGACTCACCGCAGCATCATCTAATAAAGGTATAAAGTGCAGATGGGATAAATGTATATTTTGGGCACTGCTTGGGACAATTGAGATGCCTTCAGCAGCAGCAACAAAACCTAAAGCAAGTTGTAACTCGCGTACTTCTCGTGCATTTTTTAAGTCGAGTCCATACTCTGAAAATAAATGACGAATCTGTGTTGAAAAGTTTGGTTTATGGTGGTTTGGGTATAGCAAAATATGCTGGTCTAATAAGTCTGCCAAGTAAATTCCATCTTTATATTGGCGTACTAAAGGACTACTTCCATGCACCGCCACCATTAACGGCTCTTCTCGTAGTAAAACGCGTTTTACTGCTGAGTCTGAAATTCTTAAACGTCCAAATCCGACATCTATACGTCCTTCTTTTAATGCCTCAATTTGATCTGTTGTGGTCATTTCAACCATTTCTATTTTGACATCACGGTTTTGTTGCTTAAATAAATAGACAATATTTGACAACAAACCGAACAATAATGAACCAACAAAACCAATATTTAATGTGCGATCGGCTAGACCAACACGCTTGGTCATGCTCTTTACTTCTTCAGCATTAGACAAAAGTTTAACGGCATGTTGATAGAAAAATTGACCTGCTTCTGTTGTTTTTAAAGGGCGACTTCCTCGTATAAATAGTTGAACATCCAACTCATTTTCTAAATTTTGAATCTGACGGCTCAAAGGTGGTTGAGCAATAAACAATTTTTCTGCTGCTTTTGTAAAGCTTTGCTCCTCAACAACAGCAACAAAATAGCGAAGGTGTCTAAGTTCCATGACAGCGAATACCTTTGAAGTATAAAAAAATACATAATTGATCTTCGACAAGACCTAATTCATTCATTTAAGGTATATAGCATGAAGTAAATTAGCAACAAAGTGAAGTTTTTTTAAACGGAATTTTATTCTAGAGATTTAAAAGCCTAATCATGTTGTTGTGATCAAATTTGGGCCAGCCTGTCAGCCAGCTACAAAAAGGAATGCTTGTCGCTCAGGATGACCTCATACTCTAGGAGCATAGATAGTATGAATCGTCAAGAAATTAATGAACTTGTTAAAAAAATGAATGTTGACACTGCAACAGGTGTTGTCGATGCTCGTGTGCAACAAGTCGTCGTCCGTCTTGTCAGTGACTTATTCCAAGCCATCGAAGACCTTGATTTATCTGCAACTGAAATTTGGAAAGGACTTGAGTACTTTACCGATGCAGGTAAAGCAAATGAACTTGGGCTACTTGCTGCGGGTCTTGGTTTAGAACATTATCTCGATTTACGTGCCGATGAAGCCGACGCTAAAGCAGGCATCTCAGGTGGAACACCGCGTACGATTGAAGGTCCACTGTATGTAGCAGGTGCTCCTGAGTCGATTGGTTTCACACGTATGGACGATGGTTCTGAGTCTGATCACGTTGATACTTTATTTATTGAAGGTCAAGTGACAGATACCAATGGTCAGCTGATTGAAGGTGCTAAAGTTGAAATCTGGCACGCAAACAGCTTAGGTAATTATTCATTCTTTGATAAATCTCAGTCTGATTTTAATTTACGTCGTACAGTTTTATCTGATAACAACGGTCAATATGTCGCTCAGACGACTATGCCTGTAGGTTACGGCTGTCCACCAGAAGGTACAACTCAATTTGTACTTGATAAACTGGGTCGTCATGGTAACCGTCCTTCTCATGTTCATTATTTTGTTTCTGCACCAGGTTATCGCAAACTCACCACTCAATTTAATATCGAAGGTGATCAGTACCTGTGGGATGACTTTGCATTTGCAACACGTGATGGTTTAGTCGCAGTCGCAGAAGATGTCACAGACGAAGCTGAAATCGCGCGTCGTGGTTTAAACAAAGCTTTCAAACACATTACATTCAATATTCAGTTAGTCAAAGAACAAGTTCAAGCGCCATCAACCGAAGTTGAACGTCGTCGAGCTTCTGCATAATTTCCCTTTTATTTAAAGCGCTTTTGGAACCGAAATATATTTAAACATATTTCGGTGACTTGCCCACATTTGGACAGTCGGAGAACGGACATGCCACGTATTCCAGTGATTAATACCAGCCATCTTGATCGTATTGATGAGCTTCTTGTAGATGATTATGAAACAGGTGAATTTAAACTTCATCGTTCAGTATTTACAGACCAAGCCCTTTTTGACCTAGAAATGAAATATATTTTCGAAGGAAATTGGGTGTATTTGGCACATGAAAGCCAAATTCCAAAAAACAATGACTACTATACAACTTATATTGGTCGTCAACCGATTCTGATCGCACGTAACCGTAATGGTGAATTAAACGCAATGATTAATGCGTGTTCACACCGTGGCGCTCAGCTTTGCCGTAATAAACGTGGTAATAAAGCAACTTATACTTGCCCTTTCCATGGTTGGACATTTAATAACTCAGGTAAATTACTTAAAGTTAAAGATCCAAGCGAGGCAGGTTATTCAGATTGCTTTAACCAAGAAGGCTCTCATGATCTGAAAAAAGTTGCGCGTTTTGAAAACTATAAAGGTTTCTTATTCGGTAGCTTAAACCCAGATGTTCCATCATTAGAAGAATTTTTGGGTGAAACCACAAAAATCATTGACATGATTGTTGACCAATCTGAACAAGGTTTAGAAGTTTTACGTGGTGCATCAACCTATACCTATGAAGGTAACTGGAAACTCACTGCTGAAAATGGTGCAGATGGTTATCACGTTTCTGCGGTACATTGGAACTATGCAGCAACAACGCAACAGCGTAAAGAAAAGCAACAAGAGCTTGATAATGTTCGTGCAATGAGCGCAGGTTCTTGGGGTAAACAAGGCGGTGGTTCTTACGGTTTTGATCACGGTCATATGTTACTTTGGACACAATGGGCAAACCCAGAAGACCGTCCAAACTTCCCTAAAGCTGAAGAATATACAGAAAGATACGGCGCGGCAATGTCTAAATGGATGATCGAGCGTTCACGTAACTTATGTTTATATCCTAACGTATATTTGATGGATCAATTCGGTTCACAAATCCGTGTATTACGTCCAATCTCTGTGAATAAAACAGAAGTTACGATTTATTGTATCGCGCCTGTTGGTGAAGCACCTGAAGCACGTGCTCGTCGTATTCGCCAATATGAAGACTTCTTTAATGCTTCAGGCATGGCAACACCAGATGACCTTGAAGAATTCCGTGCATGTCAAGCAGGTTATGCAGGTATTGAACTTGAATGGAACGACATGTGCCGTGGTTCTAAACATTGGATTCAAGGTCCAGATGATGCTGCAAATGAAATTGGTTTAAAACCAGCATTAAGCTGTATCAAAACTGAAGATGAAGGCTTATACCTTGCTCAACATCAATATTGGTTAAAAACCATGAAACATGCCATCGCAGCTGAAAAAGAATTGGCTGAGTTAGAAACGTCTGCACAAGGAGAAAATGCATGAGCGCGCAAGACAAAGCATCATTAGAAAATATTGCACAATTTCTCTATCGTGAAGCTCGTTTTTTAGACGATGAACAATGGGATGAATGGTTACAGTGTTATGCACCATCTGCATCATTTTGGATGCCAGCTTGGGATGACGATGACAAACTTACTGAAGATCCTCAAGCTGAGATCTCATTGATTTATTACCCTGACCGTCAAGGTTTAGAAGACCGTGTGTTCCGTATTAAAACTGAACGCTCTTCTGCAACCATGCCAAATACACGTACTGCACACAACATTGCTAACGTAGAAGTTGTTGAACGTGATGGCGATAAAGTCACTGTTCGCTTTAACTGGAATACATTGAGCTTCCGTTATAAAAACAGTTATAGCTATTTTGGTATGTCTCGCTATGAAATTGATTTTTCAGGTGAACAACCACAGATTTTAAGTAAATACGTTGTACTTAAAAATGACTATATCAATCAAGTCATTGATATCTACCACCTCTAAAAACAAACAAGGATGGCATTCGTCAAACTCCCATTTGGCGAATGTCAGAAGTATCAAAATTTAAGTAGGATTCTAGCCATGTCAAACCATAATGTTGCACTTCAATTTGAAGATGGCGTAACGCGTTTTATCAGTGTCGCTCAAGGTGAAACCTTATCAGATGCTGCATATCGTCAAAAAATTAACATTCCTTTAGATTGCCGTGATGGTGCTTGCGGAACGTGTCGTGCGTTTTGTGAGTCTGGCTCTTATGACATGCCTGAAGAAAACTATATTGAAGATGCTTTAACACCTGAAGAAGCAGAAGAAGGCTATATTTTAGCTTGCCAATGTAAACCAACTTCAGACGCTGTATTCCAGATTCAAGCAACTTCTGATGTCTGTAAAACTCAGATTCATGAGTTCCAAGGCACTTTAGCACGTGTAGAAAACTTATCTGAATCGACCATTACCTTTGATATTCAACTTGATGAAGGTCAGCCAGATATTCATTTCCTTGCAGGACAATATGTCAATGTTGCGCTACCAGGCACAGCAGAAACACGCTCTTATTCATTTAGCTCAAAACCAGGCAACCGCTTAACAGGCTTTGTTGTACGTAATGTACCTAATGGTAAGATGAGCGAGTTTTTAAGTGCCAATGCTCAAGCTGGCGACAAAATGACATTCACAGGTCCTTTTGGTAGCTTCTATTTACGTAATGTTGTTCGCCCTGTTCTTATGCTTGCAGGTGGTACAGGTATTGCACCATTTATGTCAATGCTACAAGTTCTAGAAGAAAAAGGTTCTGAACAACCTGTACGTCTTGTTTTCGGTGTAACCAATGATTTTGACTTAGTTGCCATTGAAAAACTTAACGAGTTACAAGCAAAATTACCATGGTTTGAATATCGTACTGTTGTAGCACATGCTGACTCTACGCATGAACGTAAAGGTTATGTGACAGGTCATATTGAAAATGAATGGCTCAATGGTGGTGATGTTGACGTTTACCTTTGTGGTCCAGTTCCAATGGTCGAAGCCGTTCGTGGCTGGTTAGACCAAGAAGGTGTAAAACCTGCAAACTTCTTATTTGAAAAATTCTCTGCGAACTAAGCTTTCCACAAACCTCGTTTTGCACTCAAAACGAGGTTTTTAAATATTCGGTTTTAAAAAATTGAGCATGGAGAAAAAAATGTCAGATCGTCAAAGATTTTTAAATAAAGTTGTTATTGTTACAGGTGCTGCTCAAGGGATTGGTCGTGGTGTTGCGCTGCAAGTTGCTGCTGAAGGCGCACAAGTGATCCTCGCAGATCGCTCTGAAATTGTAGATGAAGTTTTAGCTGAAATTTTGCAACATCAAGGTGATGCGATCACGATTAAAGCAGATTTAGAAACTTTTGCAGGCGCTCAATCTGTTGTGGCTAAAGCAATTGAAAAATACGGTCGTGTTGATGTCTTAATCAACAATGTCGGTGGTGCAATTTGGATGAAACCCTTCCAAGAATTTTCTGAAGAAGAAATTATTAAGGAAGTGAATCGTTCTTTATTCCCAACATTATGGTGCTGCCGTGCAGTTTTACCAGAAATGTTGAAAAATCAGAAAGGTACGATTGTTAATGTATCTTCAATTGCGACACGTGGTATTAACCGTGTACCTTATTCTGCATCTAAAGGTGGTGTAAATGCCTTAACTACTGCAATGGCTTTTGAACATGCGAAAGATGGTATCCGTATCAATGCTGTAGCAACAGGCGGCACCGAAGCACCACCTCGAAAAGTACCTCGCAATAGTAATCCTTTATCTGAAAATGAAAAACAATGGATGCAACAAGTGGTTGATCAAACCATTGATCGAACTTTCTTAGGACGCTACGGCACGATCCAAGAACAAGTGAATGCAATTTTATTTTTAGCTTCAGATGACTCATCTTATATTACAGGTACTGTCGTTCCTGTCGGTGGTGGAGATCAGGGTTAAACCGATCACCCATTTTATTTTTTAAATACTTAAATCTACATTACGATGTGGATTTAACTTTTTCTAAATGCTACATAATTTTAAACACAATTCAGCAGGATCATTGAATTAAACACGCATGGAGGCAAATGCCCAATGGCAACCCTGTTTAAGACCCTAAAACAGGACTGGTCAATTTCAGCTACAGTTGCTGGTTTCTTAGCAGTCTTGATTTCGTACTCAGGTCCACTCATTATCTTTTTCCAAGCAGCACAACAAGCCAATGTCAGTAATGCCATGATGATTTCATGGATCTGGGGCATTTCTATTGGTGCTGCGGTTGCTGGAATATTTTTATCCATTAAGTTTAAAGTTCCTGTGATCACAGCTTGGTCTGCTCCCGGAACAGCTTTATTGGTCACACTATTTCCACATATCTCACTCAATGAAGCTGTTGCTGCATATATCACGTCCGCAGTGATTATTTTCTTGATTGGAATTTCAGGTTCTTTTGATAAATTACTCAAATGGATTCCACAAGATGTTGCCGCAGGCATGATGGCAGGTATTTTATTTCAGTTTGGGCTAGGCTTATTTAAAGCCACAGACACCATGCCAATGATTGTTTTTGGCATGCTTTTGGTTTATTTGGTGGCAAAAAGACTCAGCCCTCGTTATGCCATGGTTTTTGTGCTTGTTTCAGGTGTGATTTTAAGTTTAGCTTTAGGCAAAATGAATCCCGTTGATGTCGATTTTTCTCTCGCTATTCCACAATTCATCATGCCTGAATGGACTTGGAACTCAACGCTTAACCTTGCTATTCCGCTGACATTGGTGAGCTTATCTGGGCAATTTCTACCCGGTATGGCGATTATGAAGTTAAGTGGCTACGATACCCCTGCTAAACCGATCATCACAGCAACCAGTCTGGCATCTATGGCTGTTGCATGCGTAGGTGGAATTACCATTGTTCTTGCCTCGATTACTGCGGCACTTTGTATGGGTAAAGATGCACATGAACTGAAAGAAAAGCGTTATATTGCAGGGATTGCCAATGGTATTTTTTATATATTAGGTGGTTTATTTGCAGGAAGTATTGTGATGCTTTTTACATTATTACCCAAAGAGTTAGTCGCTGCATTAGCAGGTTTAGCCTTACTGGGTGCGATTGCGATTAACATCTCTGCTGCAATGAAAAATGAAAGTCAACGTGATGCTGCTTTACTGACTTTTTTAGCAACGGCTTCAGGGATGAGCTTCTTAGGTCTCAGTTCAGTATTTTGGGGCATTTGTATTGGTATCGTGGCACATGTGATTTTGACACAACGTCAAAAATTAACACAAAGCCAGACTGAAGCTGCCAGTTCAAAATAAAAAATAGTATGAAGCTCACTCAAATCAGTTTTGGGTGGGCTTTATTCTTGCTCAGTTTTACCATGAATATAATGCCAATGTTTTTGATAAGTTGAACTAAATCTACCGATAAACTGAGAAGAACAGTCGATCTCAGACTTGGGTTTAAAATAACCCTGATCAACCGCCCAATCATATACTGGATAATCCAGAATATATTCCGTTAAAATCCCACTTAAATTATTTTTCTCAATCCACTCTGTAGCTTGTACTATATTTGAAAATACAGCCGAGCTAAATGTTGCCCGTTCTCCCTGAAAAATATAAACATTTTTATTCACAATCAGCCTCCATTATTTCTAGTTCAGTATCAACTGTATAATGTTGTCTGACTTCAATCATAATACTTGGCATGATGATTCGCCTATTTAAAATATATTTTCATTATTGAACGCAGTTATAACAAATGCATTATTTTTATTACAACTAAACCAAAAAGCATGCAATCTATGTAGAAAAAGCCCAATTTCTAAAAATTAGGCTTTTATGTCATCAAAAACAATCAATTACAACAATGGCAATACCGAAGGTACGATGTCATGAATCGTTTTACCTTGACAAGACTCACCCAAGGCTGACATTTTCCAAGCACCATTATGACGATATACTTTCGCAATAATCAAAGCAGTATAATTACCTTGTGCTGACAAATTATATTTTGCAACTTCAGTATTATTTGTTTCATCGACTAAACGGCAAAAGGCATTCTCTACTTTTTCAAAAGTTTGACCACGGAAGCTACTAATCGTAAATACGATTTGCTGAACTTGATCAGGAACACGCGTCAAATCTACAAAGATTTTCTCGTCATCACCATCGCCTTCACCTGTTAAGTTGTCACCAGAATGCTGAATACTGCCATCACGACTACGAAGCTGAGCAAACCAAACATTATCAAGCACTTGTTTATTGGCATCAAATAAAATTGCCGAAGCATCTAAATCAATAGAGCCACCGCCGCCACCAAATAGACCACCTAAAAAGCCACCGCCTTTAGCCACGTCCCAACCTGCACCCAAATAAATTTTTGTTAATGAAGAACCATCTGGTTTTTCTAACGAAATTTTTTGACCTTTTACTAGACTAATACCCATTTATTGTTTCCTTCAGTTTGAGTTTCCACGACCTAAAGCCGATGCCAACCATTGTAAATAACTTGCACGATTTCTAGAGCATACAATCACTTTGCCATGCCCACGAAACTTAATCACTAAACCTTCACCGCTGGTTAAGCTATTAAAAATATTGCCAACAATACCACCGCCACCTGAAGTCGGCATACCAATGTTATAGTTTAAAGACGCATCCCAAGCTGCAACATGACCATTATCAATGGTGACCTCGCCTTGTTCAGGGGTAATATCTAACTCAAGCAAGGTACCACTGCCTGAAATACAGACTTGCCCCTGCCCACCTGTTTCCATCACCACAAAGCCACCTGTACCGCCAAATAATGCACCACCAATATTACTCTGTACTTTTGCTTTAATATTGGTACGTTCAGTTGCAGCGACAAATGCACCATCTGACAAAATATATTGACGTTGCCCAACATCTAAAATTTGCATATCGCCATCTAAATTTGGTGATAACAGACATTCACCATCTCCATTTGAAGCTTTGATTTGCTGCTGAAACAAAGATTCGCCTGAGGTAAATTTACGCATAAACGCCTGAAATACACCGCCACGTAACTTACCTGTCACTTCGAGATTTTGCTCCACCATGACCATGGCATCCGATTCACAATAAATCGATTCACCACGTTTCATACTGACATGTAAAAAAGGTTCTGGACTACCAACTAAGGTAAATGTTGCCATTGCTCTTTGTCCTACTTGATTATATTTTTTTGTTGCGCAGCTTTGAGCCACATTGGAAATTCATTTAATAACAAATCATAAAGTTGCGACTCAGGCATACTGTCGATATTGTCCATTGCAAAAAAATTACAATTATCAATCACACGTCCCGACATCTCATCTAACTGTTCTAAGACACCATAGTTTCGACCACCAATGCCCACAAACTGCCAAAAAATTGCTTGATTGGATATATCTTTTAAAATTTGTTTAATTTTTTTAGTTTCAGATACGCCGCCATCTGAAATAAACACCACATAAACAGGCAAATCGGATGGGCTTTCTTGAATAAAATAATCAATCACCGCATTCAGTGCCGCAGGTTCATTATTAAAACGTGCGCCAGCATCCCATTTTTTATGCCCGCCCTGTTCTGTGTTGATATAGTTTTTTAAATTACCTAAATGTACATCGCTTAAACGTAAAGCATGCTGTGCAAATGCCCAACATTCAAAACTGCCATCATCATCAAAATTCACCGCTAAAGGCATAATCCGATCAAGGACTTTTTGTACATCACCTTTTTTATATTGCTGATTCATTGAACCTGAATAGTCTAGAACAAGTGCTACCCGTGCTTTCACATTGAGTAAATTATTCTTTTCTAAACTGATTAAAGATTTTTTAGTGAGTTCTAAAAGCTGTGGGGCAGATTTCTCAATTTTATCTAACACTACTTTTTTCTTTAAATCTAAAGTCGATGTCGTTGCAGGTACATGGTTTTGAGTTACGGTATTTTCGATAGGAGAAGCAGCAGTTTCATCTGCAACTTCACCACCAAAATGCTCAACCAATGCTTTTAAACCACCATTAAAACCTTGCCCAACCGCCGCCATGCGCCAAGCGTCATTTTTAAAGTAGATTTCACACAACATAGCCGCTTTTTCTTGCTGAAAATGAGCACTATTTAATTGATAATGTGCTACAACTTGCTGCTCAGCATTGACTAACTCAACTTGAATAGATTGGATATGATTTAAAGTCGTTTGATCTGTTGTCGCACAAATCACAAAACGGGGCGTTTTTTCAGTATCAATTTGACTGAGATCAAATTTAAAAATATGTTGCTGTGCTTGCTGAACATATTGCACTTCATTTTCAGGCGTTTTTGGCTGATTATAAAAAGTCATATAATCATCATGATAAAGCTGACCATGTCGCCCTAAGCCAAAGCTAGAAATATCAATTTCAAAACTTGCTTGCACTTGAACACGTACACTCAATTCTGATGTAGATTGTAACAGTTGGGTCAGTGCGAACTTTTGTCCTGAAACCAGTTGCATATATCATTCTCTATTTTAGTACTTGAAAATAATCGATTTAAAACGATTTTTATAAAATACAAAGACTGTCAAATTATTTTCAAGTACTAAAAGATTGCTCTTTTAGTACTCTGTTTTATACTGTTTTTACAGATTAAACGGCAACACCGTAGCTTGCAGCCAATGCGCCTAAGCCACCGTTAAAGCCTTGACCTACAGCTTTGAATTTCCACTCACCGCTGTGACGGTATAATTCACCAAAAATCATCGCAACTTCAGTGCTACCATCTTCAGATAAGTCAAAACGCGCAAGCTCTTCACCGTTCGCATCTTGGTTGATGACACGGATATAAGCACGGTCAACTTGACCAAAGTTCTGACCGTTTTGTTGACCTTCGTGAATGGTAACTGCAAAGACAACTTTCGCAATATTTGCAGGAACTTTAGACAAGTCTACAGAAATCGTTTCATCATCACCGTCGCCATCACCTGTACGGTTATCACCTTGATGCGTTACAGAACCACATGGAGATACTTTTTGGTTAAAGAAAATAAAATCGCCATCACCTGTGACTTTGCCATTTTCATCTGTTAAAAATGCGACTGCATCTAAGTCAAATGCTTTACCATCAGTTACACGTGGGTTCCAACCTAAACCTAAATCTACTTTATTCATCGTAGGTGCAGTTTTAGATAAGTTAATGTTACCGCCTTTAGATAAGCTAATCGCCATGTCTTAATTTCCTTCTTGTGTTGATTCTAACTTTTGCTGTTTCTTGCTATACGAAATTGATGATAATACCGCCCATACAATAAACGCTACACCAATCAATCCTGTTACAACTTCAGGTACATGCACACCTGTACCACTTGCGAGCATAATCAATGCTAAAGCACCAATCGCATAATGCGCACCATGCTCTAGATATACATAGGCATCCAATGTGCCTTTTTCAACTAGGTAAATGGTCATAGAACGAACAAACATCGCACCTATTGCCAAACCTAACATAATCACAACAACATCATTGGTAATTGCAAATGCACCAATGACCCCGTCAAAACTAAAAGATGCATCTAACACTTCTAAATACAAGAAGCCACCAATACCACCTTTTACGACCGTACCTGTAACTGTTGCGTTGCCATTTGAAGATTTTTCATCTTCATCTTCGTCATCAGAACCGCTGCCTTCAAGTAAGTGCCCAATGACCTGCACACCCACATAGACCACGATTCCCCAGATTCCTGCCATAACCACAACTAAACGCTGTGCTTCTGGTACAAAACCTGCGATCACCAACAATACAACCAGTGAAATAAAAACTGAAATTGCTTGAATGCTACCTAAATCTGCTAATTTAGACTCGATCCAATGAAACCAATGTTCATCTTTTTCATCATCAAAGAGGAAGTTTAAAAAGACCAATAATAGGAAAATACCACCAAAGGCAGCAATTTCAGCATGATGATCCATCAATTTTTCAGAATAAGTTTTAGGGTCATTCAGTGCTAACTTAGCCACTTCAACCATACTCATATCTGCGGTTACACCAACAATGAGCAATGGAAAAACCAGTCGCATACCAAATACAGCAACGATGATTCCGACAGTTAAGAATAACTTACGCCAAAACATATCCCAATGTTTAAGTACGGAAGCATTCACAACGGCATTATCAAATGACAATGACACTTCCATAATGGCTAAAATACCCGTAATTGCCAATACTTTAAACATCATCATCAGACCTGCATCAGGTCCGTGAGTAAATCCCCAATATGCTGAAATTGCTAAACAGATAATGGTGAATAAGATCGAAAATCTAAAATGCTTCATTCATTCCACTCAACGTTTAGATGCTAATGCCATATTGATGGCACATTGCACGCAAACCACCAGCATAACCCTGACCTACGGCACGGAATTTCCATTCACCGTTATGACGATACAATTCACCAAATACCATTGCTGTTTCAGTTGAATAATCTTCATTCAAGTCAAAACGAACGATTTCGACTTGACTTTGATCATTAACAATACGAATAAATGCATTTTGTACTTGACCGAAGTTTTGACCACGTTGCTCTGCATCATGAATCGTCACCGTAATCGCAATTTTTTGAATATCCGCAGGTACTAAACCCAAGTTAATTTTGACGGATTCATCATCACCATCGCCATCACCTGTACGGTTATCGCCTGTATGTTCCACAGAACCTTCAGGAGAGCGTGTTTGGTTATAGAAAATAAAGTCATGTTCACCACGAACCTTATCGTTTGCGCCCAATAAAAATGCTGAAGCGTCTAAGTCAAAATCCGCACCATCTGTTGCACGAGCATCCCAACCTAAACCCACAAGTACTTGTGATAATGATGGGTCTGTTTTACTTAGTGATAAATTACCACCTTTATTTAAAGTAATAGCCATGTATTTCTACCCTTTCTCTTATGAACTTAAATATAAAAAATAAATCAAATTTTAATCTTTAGATCCTTGTGTCCAACGGAAGCCAAACCTGTAATGCTGATCTAAATATTGTTGATCTTTAAAATAACGCACCTCACGATTTGCCTGAATACTACCCGCGATATTTTTTAACTCAACAATAGCGCAAGTCGTCAAATGATTACCATCGGTTAAACGCACTTCAATTTCAGGCTGATTTGGGATACGAATCGTCACGACACCATCTGTTGCAGCCCATTGTGCTGCACCCGAATAAATATAGGTATAGATCACTACACGCTCAATTTCATCCCAACGATCACCATTAATATGCAAGTTCTCGCCTGTCGTCACGGCGCCAGTACGATCATCACCATCTAAATAAATGAATGGCGGACGATCATAATGTCCAAACTGATTACCCAATGGCTGTACCAATGCAATCTGACCGCCTTTGAACTGAATCATTGCACCCAAATCGAGATCGACTGTTTTATTTCCACCCACTAACTTCTTAAAAAATGAACCAGATTGGGCTTGTTGCCCTTGATTCCAGTTTAGATTTACTGAAATTTTACCGAAACCTGAGCCTTTTTTAGTCAGGTTAATACTTGAATTGGTTTTGTCTAATTTAATTTTAGATAAATTTAAACTTGAGCTTGGCGTTGGCGTTGGCGTTGGCGTTGGCGTTGGCGTTGGCGTTGGCGTTGGCGTTGGCGTTGGCGCAGCTTGTGTTGTTTCTGCTGCTATTTCAACACCAAAATTTTCAGCGAGTGGTTTTAACCCACCATTAAAACCCTGATTCACAAAACGAAATTTCCACTTTTCATTATGCTTATAAACCTCAGCCAAAATCAAAGCTTTCTCAGACTTTTGCTGAGTTTCCACAATTGCTGTTGCAACTGTTTGCCCATTTTCCTGTAACTCGATATGAATTGGAGCAAGTACATGAACTGCATGCGGTTCATTTAAAGTGGCACAAATTGCAATTTTACTGATTTGAGGATCAATTAAAGCCGTATTAAAGCTTAATTTACTCTGATAAGGTGCTTTACTGTTGGATTCAGTTAAGATCACACTTTGATTCGTGGTCTGTTTTTGTCCGTAGAAAATCATATCCTGATCACCACGAACTTTTTGTGTGGTTTTGTTTAACAAATAAGCGGTGATGTCTAAATCGACATGCGCTGGGACATTTGTTTTTATTAAAATTTCAACATTTTGTTGATTTAGTCCAATATTACTACCTGCAATCAATTGCATATTATCCTCAAAGCCATTGTTATAAATCTATAAAAAGTGAATTTCCCAATGAAATCAAAATTTAAATTACTCTGATTTAATATATTTGAATAACTCATTTTTATCATAAAAATGTGACATACCAAAGCATATAATTCTTTTTTTTAACAAAAATATAAACAAAGCAGCTTTAAAAAAAGATTGCAAGTGATTCTATTTTAATTATATATTGCAAAAGATTTTAATAATTGATCACCTAGCTTCTGAGATAATTTTTTGTAATTGTTTTATTTTCTCTTATATCGAGAAATATACAAAATAATATCCAAGAAATTTATTATTAAACTTTAATTTTTTTAAATTTAACTTACTTGAGAATAAAACTGACTGTGAAAAATTATTTTACTGTTTGGATTGCTGAAAGTTTTTCCTGTCAAAAAGATATTATTGCTGCTTTAAAAAATTCCACTTTAAACACTCAACTGCATATCATCTGTTCACACAATTTGCAGCGCCCTGAGCTGTTAAATATCGCAGATTTATTTATACATCAACCACCTATTGAAGAGTCAGCAGCATGGTTGTTAGAACAATGTATTTTTCACAAAGTTCATCTGTTATTTTGTGGTAAAAGAGCCCAATACATTGAACCTTATCGTGAACAATTTAGACAACATAATATTCAATTGGTTACAGGTGCATCGTCCTTAGCTGAACTTGAACTTATGGATGATAAATACGCTTTTACAGAAAAATGTAAAGCATTAAATTTACCCTATATTCCTGCATTTAAAGTAGATTCAACGACAAGTTTAAAAAATGCCATTGAAGCTGCTCAAGCACAGTTTGGTGAAATTTGTGCCAAACCTGTACATGGCGTATATGGAGCAGGCTTTGTACATTTAAAAAATGATATTGATTATTTTCAACACTTTAAATCACCTTTTGTTGCCAATACACAACAATTTATCGAAGCGTATGCACAGCTTCAACAAGGTATTGAATACTTGATTATGCCCTACTTGAATGGTGAAGAGTGTTCTGTTGATATTGCTTGTGATCATGGTAAAGTTTTGGCACAAGTCACACGTATTAAACATCAATTTCATCAAGTGTGTTTTTTAGATCATCCTTGTCATGAAATTTGCACACAACTCGTTCAACATTTTAATTGCGACGGTTTAATTAATATTCAGTTTAAACAAGACCAACATCAAAAATGGCATATTTTAGAAATTAATGCACGTCCTGCGGGCGGATTTGCATATACCCAGCATACTGGGGTGAATTTAGTGGCAGAACTTTTTGCACAAAAATTAGGCTTGGATTTAACTCGTGAGGCACCGCTTTCACCTGTCAAAGTATTGCCTTTAGTACAAAGCTTTAAAATGGATTAAGATTAATTAATGAAAGAAATTGAATTAAGTCGTGGTTGTATTCGTGTTTCAGTTCGTCAACATCATCCTGATTGGGATTTAGATCATTTATTAGATTTTGCAGAAAGAATTAATCCTAAACGCGCATTTTTGTTTGTTTCCAAAGTCTTAGGCAAACATATTCCTGTTGCACCATCAACAATGCAGCGGAGTTATGCTGATTTATCTGCTTTAATTCCTAAAGACCTTCCTTATCCGATTTCAGTGATTGGGATGGCTGAAACGGCGGTAGGTCTAGGTGCAGGCATTTATCGTGAGTTAAAACAAGATTTTGCTGAGAATGCTTTATTTTTAACTACAACACGTCATCCTGTTGATGCTCTACCCACTTTAGGATTATTTTTAGAAGAACACAGTCATGCACAAGATCAATTTATCTTAAGCAGTCATGATCCTAAAAAACATCAGCATATTATTGATTCTAAAACGCTCATTTTAGTTGATGATGAGATTTCAACTGGCAAAACTTTTAAAAATCTCATTTTAAGTTTACAAAAAGCAGGTTTAGCACAAGTTGAACGTATTATTTTAGTGACTTTAGTGAATTGGGCAGAACAACATTTAGATGACTTAGATGTTGGTGTTCCAATTGAAGTAGTGTCTTTGTTACATGGGCATTGGCAATGGCAAGATAATGATAAAGCCATTGAGATTCATATGCCTGATGTGAATAAAACCAATCAGGAAGCACAGAAAATTATTGCTCCACATAACTGGGGGCGTGAACCTAGCTTTTTAGACTGTACAGCATGGTCTAACGTCAAACTTAAACATCCTCATGAAAAAATTCTAGTTTTAGGCTCAGGTGAGTTTAGTTGGATTCCCTTTTTACTTGCAGAACAATTAGAGCAACAAGGTGCTGAAGTTTATTATAGCTCTACAACACGCTCTCCTATTATGCAAGGACATGCCATCCAAAGCATTTGCTCATTTACTGACAACTATGGGCTTAATATTAATAATTACGCTTATAACGTGAAACATCAAAAATTTGACCGCGTTTTATTGGTCGTTGAAACAGAAAAAAATAGTGTAGATCCTGCACTTTTTGCACAAATTGAAAATTTAGAAGTGATTAGCTATGAACCATAAGCCATTAATTTTTGTTGATTTAGACGATACTTTATTTCAAACCAATCGTAAATCGACACCCACAGATTTGCATAAAATTGCAACGACTGATATTAGTGGACAGCCTTTATCGTATATGAAACCTAAGCAACAGATTTTTGTGAATTGGCTATTTGCATCTGCTGAGGTTGTTCCTGTCACCGCCCGTTCTGTAGAAGCCTTAAAACGTGTACATTTACCATTTCAATATGGTGCGGTATGCTCACATGGTGGCACAATCATTGACCATCAACAAAATATTGATCAAGATTGGTTTAATATTCAACAACAAGCTGTTGCACAATTCAATGAATTATTACATGAATTACCTGATATTTTACTAAAAACTGCACAAGATTTAGGCTCAATCCGCACTTGGACAGTCGAAGAAAATGGGCTAAAAATATATTCAGTCGCTAAACAAAATCAGCCAGAGACTGGTTTGTTCTTAGATCAATTGGTTGAACATTTACCAGCCGAAGTGATTGAGCATTGTTATATTCATATCAATGGCAATAATTTAGCGGTTATTCCAAAATTTGTTTCGAAACAAAAAGCAGTTGAATTTTTTATTGAAAAACATGATCCAAAAGGCGAACGTGCTATTTTAGGTTGGGGCGATAGTCTCTCAGATGCAGGTTTTTTAAGCTGCTGTGATTGGTTTGGCATGCCAAAAAATAGTCAACTCGACCAATTTTTAGCACAAAACCTCATCAATGATCACCGACAGAAAGGATTCTTAGGACATGTCTAATTTAAATGATATCAACCCAATCTTAGCTGATTTAGGTTTTCATGGTTCTTATCGCCCAGAAGATATTACATTTTTACTCAATATTACTCAGATCAAAGCGACCCCTGTCGCAGAAAAAGAACGACTGATTCAATCGGGTAAAAAACACTACTCAGAAATGATTAGTGAAGAAAAAGCGCCAACGGCTGAACATTTAAAACATTTTCAGCATGCATTTGTACATGGCGCGGAACGTTTGGCACAAGAAGTACAGCAACTTGGTCAAGCTTTGATGACTCGTTTTCCAAAGCAACCGATTATTTTAGTCAGCTTAGTCCGTGCGGGTATTCCTTTAGGTGTCTTGTTAAAACATTGCATTGCGAAACAACAACAATGTTTTCATTATGGTATTAGTATTATTCGAGATCGTGGTATAGATTTTGCTGCTTTAAATGCCATTATCCAACAACATGGTGCTGAAAATATTGTTTTTGTTGATGGTTGGACAGGTAAAGGTGCTATTTGCCGTGAATTAACAAAAAGTTTACAAGATTATCCTGCATTGTTTGATGAAGGTTGGACTATTCCTCGCCTTGTTACCTTATCCGATTTAGGAGGATATTCATGGTTAAGTGCTAGTTGTGATGACTGGCTTATTCCTTTTGGTATTTTAGGTTCAGTGATTTCAGGTTTAACATCTCGTAGCATTTTAAGGGAGGAGATTTTACAAACCGAAGCTGAACAAGATTGTTTTAATCCTGCAAAATGGCATGATTGTATCATTTACAACCACCTACAAGATCATGATTTATCTGTAAAATTTATTCAAGATATTTTAAAAATTATTGATACACAACATCTTCAATCTAGCATTGAATGGAACAATGACATTCGTCTACAGCAACAACAACTTTGTTTAAGTACAGTTGATTGGATTGCTAAACAATATGAAATTGAAAATATTAACCATATTAAACCAAGTATTGCTGAAGCCACACGTGCTGTTTTACGCCGCGTTCCTGAAAAAATTTTAATTCGCGATGAAAACAATCCACATGTTCAATTATTGCTGCATTTTGCACAACAACAAAATGTTCCTATCGATATTTTAGGTTCTCGTTTAGGTCCATATCATGCGGTGACCTTAATAAAAAAAGTTGGAAAATAAAATCATGAAACAATTACAACATGCTATAGAACTTGGCGCGACCATGTATATTCCCGCAACTCATGAAAATTTATGGGAAGTCACCCAAGGTATAAAATTTCCAAATTTAAAATCTATTGCAGTCTGTTTAGAAGATGCTGTGTTAGAAAAAGATGTACAAACGGCTATGGTCAATTTAAAAGCGTTATTACAACGCCGTTCTGAACATCCAGACTTCAAAGCACCTGCTGTTTTTATCCGACCACGTCATATTGAAATGGCAAAATATATTGTTGACTGGGATTTTAATCACACAATCAGTGGAATGATTTTACCTAAGTTTACCTTACATAATTTAATGCAATGGATGGAGGTTTTACCCTCACACATTCATCTTATGCCAACATTTGAAACCAAAGAAATTTTTGATATGGGGCATAATGTTGAGTTACAACAAGCTTTAAAATATGACTTTCATAAAACCTTATGTTTAAGAATTGGTGGCAATGACCTATTGTCTTGCTTACATTTACGTCGACCTAAAAATACAACGATTTATCAAACACCTGTAGGTATGCTAATTTCACAATTAGCAGGTTTATTTATTCCTGCAGGTTTTCAGTTAAGTTCACCTGTATGTGAACATATTGAAAATACTCAGATTCTTTTAAGTGAACTCGAACAAGATATGAACAACGGTATTTATACCAAAACAGCAATTCATCCCTCTCAAATTGATTTCATTCACAAAGCTTTTCAGGTTTCTGTAGACGAATTTCAAGAAGCGCAACAAGTCCTAGCAATTGATGCTAAAAGTGTATTTAAAAGTCAGGGATCAATGCTTGAGCCTGCAACACATCGTAATTGGGCAGAAATGGTCTTATTACGCTATAAAACTTTTGGTTTAGATAAATCCAACCTAGCACATCAAAATGATGTGTTCAAATTAAATGCTTAAAACTTAAATAGCTAAAAATGGCGAAAATTTTCGCCATTTTTTTAAATCTATATTAAACAATAAGCGCTAAGCCTCAACCATTTGCACCACCACCAAACGCCCACCATCCTGTTTAGATAATAAAATTTGTGCGCCATCTGTAAGTTCTACTTTTCCACCAATTGGAATAGAAGTCTTGGTACGGACATCAGTCAAGTCAGGTAAGTCTTCATTGACCAACCACCAACGATCTTGATGTAATACAAAATACCCTTTACGTTTTGTTTGTTCAGCCGTTAAACGCTCATTTGGTGCAATCATACTATTGGCATGCCAAGCAAACAAAGACTGCCCTGTCCATACCATTAAACGATGGTTATCAGGACGATAACTTGAACCTTGTCGCGCTGAATATAAATTTAGAATAGGGAGTTTTCCTGTAAATGCTGTTTTACAAAATGGGCAACTCGGTTTTGTTGTATTATCAAATACATACCACTTATGACTACATGCTGAATTTAAACAGGGTTGTACCAAATCCACTGTTTTCACCAAAGCAATTTCCCATTCATTTGCTGAAGGACGCTTGCTAGGATCATGTAGACCATCAATAAAACTTCGATTAAATAACTCAGTTAAATAAGGTCCTGTCACAGTATAGGGAATTTGTGCGGGATCAGCCCAAGGTAACTGTGAAGGTTTGAGTTGATTCGCTTTTACTCGATTACTTTGATCTGTTGGATGCTCAACAAATAAAGCACGCTCTCCCATCGCTAGGTTTTCATCTTTTTGTGGATCATCTACATCATGAATTTTACCACCACGCAAAGGATGTCTATACAGTAAATACATATAAATCAATACTGCAAGTGCATGCTTATCTGTAGCAATACTGGGTAAAATACGCTGAGGATCGTGTTTAGATAAATGGCTTGTCATCACCACTTCAGGCGCAATAAAGTCTGGCGTTCCTACAACATCAGGTGGAAATTTCCCTGGTACAACCAAACCATCAACATCTATTACGCAGGCACTCCCTGTCACAGGATCTATCAACACATTTTTATAGGATAAGTCTGAATGTGCCAAACCTGCAGCGTGCATGCGACGTACTGCACGTGATATCAATATACTGATTTTTAAATAATTTAACCAAGTTCCTTTTTCTCGATCATCCAAGAAACGGTTTTGATTATTCGCACTTGCAAACCACTTTCCTTCTTTTTCTTTCCCTTTAATATTTAAAAAATCATTATTTTTTGAGCCATAATCAAAGAAAAACTGTTTTTTATACGTTGGAGCCGTAATTCCAAGTAGATTATTATGCTCAATCAAACCATCTGGCCAACAAAAAATATTTTTCCAATAATCGCCGCCTACACCATTAAAAATACCTTGCCATTTATTACCCACAATTTCTTTTAAGCGGTCTTTTTGCTGTTCAAATGCAGCTTTAGACTCATAAAATTTATTTTTTTCTTTACTAAAAAAACATACAACATAACTACGATCAGGTGAAAAATAGACATCTTTCATGGCACCTGATCCAATCACCTCATCTACAAATTCGATTGGACGTCCATCAACTGTAGTACATTTTACGATTTTTGCCGACATTGCTTGACTACCTGATTTTTAAATATTTTTAGTTCAAAACTAGATTATTTTCCACAACCCGTACTATTTTTCAGAAGATTTCTTCCATAATGCCGCTAAAGTACGATCATCATGATGCCCTGTTTTAAAGAAATGCATCCATTCTAAAAGCGCTTGCTCAGGTTGAGTTTGAGCAAAAATAGGTTGTAATTCTGCATATAAATCTAGCCATTTTTGCTGATTTGCCAAACCCGCATCTGTTTCAAAAACTGGATCTGAAATACCATCGGTCATTAGCAATACGGCATTTAAATCTTTAAAACAGCCAATTTTAATACGACTACCTAACTCATGATGAATACTACGATCTAAAAACTTAGTCTGCCCTGCATATTCACCACCATCAGCAACATTCATCATACGTACCATATCATCACTGAGAACAGCAATAGCGCCGTCTCCAACCGAAAAAGTACTGATTAGATTTTTTTCAGGATGTTGATAAATCACCGCAACCAAAAGTGTGGTCGAAAATGCTTTCGCTGCAACATTCATTTCTTGTGCAAGTTGATCGAGTTGCGTCAAAATAGAACGATAAATTTCATAATATACATTATAAAATTGTTGGTTTAATTTATTCGCAATACGTTGTGTTTCAGCTTCTTGCGGCTGATCTACTTGCCATAACTTAATATCAGCATCCAAAGCATCAATCGTATATTCATTAAAATATCGTTGAAATTCTTTTTGTACAATCTCTACAGCAACACGAGAACCTTCACGAGAATATTCAGCACTTCCTGCTCCATCTGCAACGGCTAAAATAGACCAAGAGCTTTTTGCAATATGTGCAATACAAAAATCATCATCTCTAAAACTGCCCGCATGTTCATGTGAACGTCCACGACGACTTGCTGCAATTAATTGATAATTTTCTGTATCAATGCACAATTGATCCGTATGAAGTTTAATAAAAGCTTGACCTTCTTTAGGCTCTATCACTTTCCATAAACTACGAGGGTCTGGGATTACATTGATACGGCATTGTCCTGTATATATTTCATGATTCACACGATATTGAAATGAAAAATTAAACTCGTCAGCTTCAGTGGGTTGACCTTGAATACTTTGTGATGGTTCATCAAACTGAAATTGCTCATTGGGAAATTTAAAACTTTCAGTAATAAATTCAATATTTTCTGGTACTAATGTAGATATCACTTGAATTTTTGAACAATATTCTTGCCCTGCACGTGCATTATCTACTTGGAATTTTAACTCATTGATCATTTTTGATTTAAACACATCTGTGATCTCTGCTCTATTTTTTTCAATTTGTGCTTGTTGTTCAGGTACAGTACTGGCTTGCTCTGGATCAATTAAAATCTCACTTAATTTCAATTGATCTTGCTCATTTTGCTCTGTCTCTATAATAAGATGTTCTTGGGGCAATTCTAAATCAATTTTCTGGTCAAGCTGAGCGTCAAATAAAAGTGCTGTATTTTGTTCTAAATGATCTTGCTCTTTATCTTCTACATCTAAGTTATTTTTAGTTGGTTCAGGTTCAACCACAACGACCGCATTTTCAATATTTAAATCTAAGGCTTTGTCTATCATGGCATCTTGTGATGCGATTTCAGTTTTATTTTCAACTTGATGAGGTTCTGAAATCGTATTGAGTACAGGTTGTATTGAGCTTTGTTTTTTTAATTCAGAGATCAATCTAGATAATTGTTGTAACTGCTGCTCTGTTTTAAAGAAATCAATAAATTGTTCATCTAAACCAAGATCATTGACTGCTAAAATTTTTTTTATTTTACACGCTAACTCTTGCATAATATCCCTCTAAAATGACCCATTTTAAGATGCTCTAACCTTGCCCACGTGTTAGATCAAAATCGCCGCCCTCTGTGGAAAAGCTAATTTGACGATGACACCACGGACAAGTTACATACTCGCTATAGCCGTCATAACACATCAAATTACCACAACCACACATCGCAAAAGCGGTATCGGCATAACAGTGTGGGCATTGCGACCAACCTTCTAATTTTGAAGTATTAATTTGTGGTTTTTCTGCACTATGATCTGTCCAACTAAAATACTCTTCACTAATGGCTTCACAGGCTTCTAACTTAAAATTATAAAGATTAATATTTAAATCAGATAAACCGCCATATTGTAAATTTCGGCTATATTTTAAAAGATAAGGATGATGTAATTTTTGACAACGTCCAACAAATGTGACAACTCGATCATCAGCATGACTTTTTCTAAATGTTAATTTTGATTTGGCTAAATTCATATAACGCTGATCAAGTGGAAGCAACTCTTCGGCATTTTGAAATTTTGCTACACTCACACTTTGTGATACGACTGATGCACTAATCCACTTACATAAACCTTTGACATATTCATGATCAATTTGATCGACTGAAATACAATGTTCTGTTAATTCTTTTAAAATTGAAAAATCAACATCTTGCCCCAATCCAATGACAATCATCGTCACTCGATGACCATATTGAGCTTTCCATTCTTGAATCGCACTTTGATACTCATCCGTAGGGCGACCATCGGTAAATAAGTAAACGACGGGTTTCCAATCGCCTTTGACATCTGCTGTGGTTTTAATCACTGAGCGATCAATTTCTCTGCCTAAATGCTGTAAGGCTTTACCTAAATGTGTTCCGCCACCTAAGGGTAATTCACATTTTTGATAAGCAAATAACTCTGTTAATGGGACTAAAGTTCGTACAATACCAGCATAAGCAATGACAGAAATATATACAGTTTCTAAAGCATAAGGGTCGGTGCGTAGACTACTCATAATAAAATCTACCCCCTCTTGCACTGCTTTTAAGGGTTGCCCAGCCATAGACTCTGAACAATCAATCATAAAAAATACTGGTAGTCGACGCATAAAATCACCCTTTTATTGTTATTCGTTGCCTATTATAAAATCTGTATTTGAGTGTAAATTTAAAATCAGAAAATCATGACACTACAGATATACAATCAGTAAAAACTGTTCAGTCACGTCTATTACAACACCAATTGGATCTCAGAAGGTGGTGGTGGCAATTCAATATTATCAACAACACCAGCACTACTACTTCCCGCAACAACGCTCGCTGATACCCATTTAAAAAAACTCGCAAAAGAACTTGAGTCCATCGAATCCAACACAACCACTTGTGAAGTCAGTTGCTGTAAAGCTTCAGTTTTTGCTTTAGGTCCTGCGGCACATGCAACAATTGTAGCAAAATTAAGTTGTTGGATCGTTGGGATGATTTGCTGATACGCATAAACATCTGAAGGTGAGCCATCAGTCATTAAAAAAAGTAAAGGTCGCCAGTCTCCTTTTTGATCTTCTGTACTTTTTTTAATATTTTTTTGCACATCTTCAGCCAATAATTCAAGTGCAGCACCCATAAACGTTGCACCAACACTTGGAACTTCAATATCAGGCAATTGCACTTGATCTAAAGGTGTCAAAGGTAAATAAATCTTTGCTTGCATATCAAAAGTAATCACACTGAGATATACACTTTCAAGTGCATAAGGGTCTTGCCTTAATGCACTCAGCATCGACTGTAAACCAACATTTACAGAGTGAATGGGCTCTCCTCGCATAGAGCCAGAAGTATCCAATAAAATATAAACAGGGAGTCGACGCATATTATTCTCTATCTATTTAACGATTTAGGTCTAGTTTTAAACGTAATCTTTTAGCCATTCAACAAAATTATCTGAAGGTGAAGATGAACCTATCGCATTAAATTTCCAACCTGAATTTTCACGTACTAATTCAGCAAAAAGTAATGATCGTTGTTGTTCATACTGCCCTTGCCCTGATAAGTTAAAACGTACCATTTCTTTACCCGACGCATCAACAGCACGAATGAAAGCATTTTGTACCTGACCAAAATGTTGTTTATTTTTATTTCCTTCATAAATTTGCACAATAAAAACAATTTTATGATAAGCAGTTGATAATGAATTTAATTTCACAATAATTTGTTCATCATCACCATCACCCGCACCTGTTCGGTTATCTCCTGTTAACCAAATATGACCTGATGGATGTTTTAAATTATTGAAAAAAATTACATCACTATTATTTAATGTCGGATGCCCTGAAGCATCTCGCCCCAAATTTTGAACCTTGCCATTGTTATCACATAAAAAAGCGATGACATCTAAGTCGTATTCAGCAGTTTGCCCACCAAATAGTCCACCTAAAAAGCCTTTTTTCTGCTCAGCAATATCCCAACCTAATCCAATGGTTACCAATGACAAGTTATTGTCTGCTTTTTCTAATGAAAGACCTTGTCCTTTTGCGAGTGTAATTCCCACGTTATTTTCCTTTTTGTTTTTCGTTAAAAATTTGAGGGCAATTGAAACCTAGAATTTCATTGTCCAAGCCTATAAAGACTCAAAACTACAATACAACATTCACTTCTGGTGGCGGTGGTGGTAAATCACTTAAACCCGTCACTTCTTTTTGACCTGCATCTACTTTCTGACTGCCTGTTGAAATACTTGCAGATACCCATTTAAAAAATGCTTTGATGGTATTTGAGTCTGCTGTCGCTAACTCCACAACAACTTCTGTAATTTGCTTTAAAATTGCAGTTTCAGCATTGTGTCCTGCTGCACATGCAATCACCATACCTGTTTTAACTTTTTTTAATTTTTCAAAACCTTTTTTCCAGTCATCTGTGGGCGCACCATCTGTCATAATAAAAACCAATGGTTTCCAGTCTCCTCGTGTATCTGGCGTGGTTTTTTGGACTTCTCGTTCTATTTGATCTGCCAATAAAGACAGGGCTTCACCCAGTTGAGTTGTACCTGTTGCTTGTAAGTTAGGTGTATTAAACATGGCTAATTCAGTCAATGGCATTAACTGCTTTGCTTTGGTATCAAAACTAATAATCGAAAGATATGCGGTTTCTAAAGCATAAGGGTCTTGTCTTAAAGATGAAACCAACATTTCGACCCCATTTTTTACGGCTTCTATCGGCTCACCTAACATAGATCCTGAGGTATCTAGCAATAAATAAACAGGTAATCTTCTCATCATTCTGTCCTTTTTTATCAATTTTAAAATTTGTAATTAAAAGCATCTTAGCCTAAATATCAAAAATTAAAATAGAGAAATGTCCTGATTTTTTCATTTTTTATTAAATATCATTTTTCTTAATATACATTCAATAATGCAATGAACTCTATTCTTTTTTAAATAATTTTTATTGTTCAAATCACAAATTTGTCTTTTTAGGCTATAAATCAATCTTACTGAATCAAGCAATAAAAAAAGACCACAAATCGGTGGTCTTTTGCAAAATTGTCTTTTAATGGCTCAAATGAACTTCTGTTTTTCGTTCTTCTTGTGCTTTTTTAATCACTTGATAACCTCCTGTCAAACCTAAAACAGCCATAATTACTGCAACAATAATGTCAGGAAACATACTTCCTGTGCCAAAAACACCTATTGCCGCCATAATTACCGCAACATTTCCAATGGCATCATTACGACTACACAACCAGACTGAGCGCATATTTGAGTCACCATCACGAAATGCATATAACACAACCGCAGAAACCACATTTGCAATCAGTGCTAATATTCCTATTGCACCCATTGTTAATGCTTCAGGTGGAATGCCTTGTATATAAGCGTAAATGACTTTAACAATTACCACTAAACCAAAAGTTGCCATCACAATACCTTTAGCCAATGCAACAGTAGCACGCCAATATAAACTTGCACCTAAAACAGCCAAAGAAATGGCATAATTTACGGCATCACCAAAAAAATCGAGTGAGTCTGCCCATAACGCAGAAGAATGTGCATATGCACCACCAATTAACTCGACAAAAAACATAGCAAGATTAATCACCAACGCAATCCAAAGTGCTGTACGAAACTTGCTATTGGGTTGTTTAGGTGCAGGTTCATGACTACAAGTACATGCCATTTTCAAAGTCCTCATGATGTATTATTCTTATTCAAAACTATGAAGTAACTCCAAGGTCAAGCACAATGAAGACACATTATTTAATTAAAGATTTAGCCCTAAAAACTGGCTTAAGTTCCGATACCATCCGCTTTTATGAAAAGAGAAAATTGCTTCAACCCAGCTTTCGTGCAGCGAATAATTATCGCTATTATGATGAAAATAGCATCAAACGATTAGTCTTTATTAAACGTTGTCGAGCACTTGATATTTCATTATCAGAAATCCAAACCTTAATCGAACTTGAACAAAATCCAAATCAAAGCTGTGAAAAAGTCAATGTTATGATTGAAGATCATATTCAACAAGTTACTGATAAAATTGATGAATTAATAAAATTTCAATCACAACTGATTCAACTAAGAGCATCTTGCCCTAATTCACAAAGTATTCATCATTGTGAAATTTTAAAACAGCTTGAGGCTGAAAATTATTGAAATTCCTACTAATTTACTAGGTTGAATCATTTTTTTATCTGTCTACAATAAAAACCATAATTTTTTTATGCCTTTTATTTCATGACCATTTCTTACGTAACAGAACTTCTCTCTCCAGCAGGCTCGCTAAAAAATATGCGTTATGCCTTCGCTTATGGTGCAGATGCAGTTTATGCAGGTCAACCGCGTTATAGCTTGCGTGTTCGTAACAATGAATTTACTCATGAGCATTTAAAAACAGGCATTGAAGAAGCCCATGCTTTAACTAAAAAATTTTATGTTGTTGTGAATATTCAGCCACATAACGCTAAACTTAAAAATTTTATTCGAGATTTAACACCCATTATTGCGATGCAACCTGATGCTTTGATTATGTCAGATGCAGGATTAATTATGCTAGTCCGTGAGCATTTTCCTGATATGCCTATTCATTTGTCAGTTCAAGCCAATGCTGTAAATTGGGCAACAGTTCAGTTTTGGAAAAAAATGGGCTTAACTCGTGTGATTTTATCACGTGAATTATCACTCGAAGAAATTAAAGAAATTAAGCAAAATGTCCCTGATATGGAACTTGAGGTTTTCGTACATGGTGCACTTTGCATGGCTTATTCTGGTCGTTGCTTACTTTCAGGCTATATGAATAAACGTGATGCCAATCAAGGCGCTTGCACCAATGCTTGTCGCTGGGATTATAAAGTTCACGAAGCAGCAGAAGATGTACTTGGGGATGTTATTCCAGTTCAACAATTGGAGGCAACATCAAGCTGCTGCACCTATAAAGATGCCGACGAGCAACACGCCCAAAATCAAAATAAATTTGGCGAACCAGTTTTATTACAACGAAATCATGAAGATATGTTTGCCGCAGAAGAAGATGAACATGGCACATACTTTATGAATTCCAAAGACCTACGTGCTGTACAGCATGTAGAGCATTTAACTCAAATGGGAATCCATTCTTTAAAAATTGAAGGTCGTACCAAATCTTATTTTTATTGCGCACGTACTGCACAAATTTATCGTCAAGCGATTAATGATGCAATGGTAGGTAAAACCTTTGATTCTGCATTGATGACACAACTTGAAGGCTTAGCAAATCGTGGTTATACCGAAGGCTTTTTACGTCGTCACATACATTCTGAATATCAAAATTATGAAACAGGTTCATCACGTTTTGAGCATCAACAATTTGTTGGTGAAATACTGGAACGACATGAAAATTACTTGAAAATTGATGTGAAAAATCGTTTTGTTGTGGGTGACTCATTAGAGTTGATGACAACCTCAGGCAATATCACTTTTGAACTCACTGAAATGTATGACCAGCAAGGCAATACTATTACGGCTGCTAAAGGTTCAGGGCATATTGTGAATATTCCAACACCTGCGGAGGTAGATATGAGTTTTGCTCTACTTATTCGTAACTTACCTCATTCAAATACTGATATTTCTGCTGCTTCTTTAGCTTATAAGGCGAGTTAGTTATGGCTTTATGTATTACTAATGAATGTACCAATTGTGACATGTGTGTACCAGAATGTCCTAATCAAGCGATTTTTGAAGGTGAAAAAATTTATGAAATTGATGTTGAGCGTTGTACAGAATGCGTCGGTTTCTATGAACATCAAACATGTATTGCAGTTTGCCCCATTGAATGCATAAAACCACATCCAGAATATCGTGAAACACAGGCACAACTCTTAGAAAAGTTTCATGGTCTTAATTTATGGAATAAATAAAAGCATAAAAAACAACCACAAATAATAAAGAAATTGTGAATAGCAATTTCATTCAGTCAAAAACAAAAAAATTGTAGGGGAAACGAAAGCCACATGTTATTGGGGAAATTTGGGGAACATGTGGCTTTCAATTTATTTAAAATCTAAATTTTATTCGACATAAAAAAAGGAATTGAGCTGTTAGGTACTCAATTCCTATCAAGAGGAAATCTAAGTCTGATCAGCCAAAGTCTATAAATACTAACTTTGGCTGCTTTTCCAATTACTGACCAGAACGAATAATATAATCAAAGGCAGATAAAGAGGCTTTAGCACCTTCACCCGCAGCAATGATGATTTGCTTATA
>NZ_JACANU010000049.1:0-1862 GCF_030329325.1 Acinetobacter sp. 226-1 | reverse complement strand
GTCGTGATCGGCAAGGATACGCGCCTGTCGGGCTATATGCTTGAACCCGCGCTCACAGCCGGTTTCACCTCGATGGGCATGGACGTATTCCTTTTTGGCCCGCTGCCGACAACGTGCTTCTCTTTAAACAGCTATTTATTTCCAATTTAATCCATCTATTGCTTTCAAAAAGTGATATATTGCTTCAATTTATATACTTTTATAATACATTCATTTTTCTAATAGCGTTTTTCATGAAAGTAAGTTTGATAGTTGCAATGGATCTTGAAAAGGGCATTGGTAAAAACAACGATTTGATGTGGCATTTACCGGCCGATATGCTTTTTTTTAAAGAAACTACACTGAATCACATTGTGGTTATGGGTAGGAAAAATTTCGAATCAATCCCTGAAAGGTTTCGTCCACTTCCAAATCGGGAAAATGCAATATTAACTCGGAATACAGCTTTTGAAGCACCGAATTGTACTGTTTTTCACAGCATGGAAGGTTGCTTGAAACACTATGAGAACGAAGATAAGAGAACCGTTTTTATCATTGGTGGCGGACAAATATATGAGGAGGCTTTAGAAAAAAACAGGGTTGATGAAATGTTTATAACCTTTGTGGATCATACTTTTGGTGCGGATACATTTTTTCCTTCCATCGATTTTTCGCTTTGGAATGAAGAGGTGCTGCGTGTGCATGAAGCAGATTCTAAAAATGCGTATAATTTTACGGTCAAAAAATTCACTAAGAAGTTATCCTGATTCGCTTTTTCGGGTTAACGTTATTTTGAGGTGCTGGCACTAAAACATTTTTGCTATTCTTCTAAGGTGGAAAAATCTAAATTTCACGAACCTTTATTTTGTCGAAGTGCTTCTTTTATCGTAGCGTTCACTTTGATATACAGCCTTTAATTCTGTAACTTGTTTAAATAATAAAGAAGCCCTGTTTTTCTGATATACATGCTGTTCTGAACCAAATCAACTTCAATAGAAGGAATGCCTGTTGTCTTTTCGATCAAACTGATAAATCATCTTTTTTCTCAAATCCAAGATCTTAAAATACACTGTTTTTACAATCAATTTCAATTTTAAATTAGACTAATCTATCCACTTTGAAATTACTTCACTACTTTTACCGAAAATTACGAAAACAATGTTTACAAAAGCATGTGAGTATGGCATTCGTGCCTGTATTTTTGTAGCGCTTAATTCGATGGAAAAAAGGCGTGTCAGTTTAAAAGAAATTGCACAGTCTATTGATTCACCCGAATATTTCACCGCAAAGATTCTTCAGAAACTCGCCAAGGGAAAAATAATCTATTCCGTTCAAGGAGCACAGGGAGGTTTTGAGATGGAGGAGGCGAAGATTAGAACGATTTCCATTGAAGATATTGTTTTGGTCATTGATGGTGAGGTAGCCTTTACGATGTGCGTTCTTGGTTTGAAAAAATGTTCAGAAGTAAACCCTTGCCCTGTTCATCATAAATACAAAAACATCAAAGCTGATCTCAAAGAAATGATCAAAACCACCACGGTTTTCGACATGGTAGATCAAGTAAACGACGGACATTCTTTTCTGAAAATTTTTGAATTAGAATAAAGTAACAGCTAACAATCAAATTCGTGGATACAATCAGAATTACCAAGTGCTTCACCTTCGACATGGCGCACGCATTGAAAGGATACGACGGTCTTTGCCGAAACATTCATGGACATACTTATATGTTAAGAGTCACTTTAGCTGGCAAAATTAAACACGAGGACAGCAACCCTAAAAATGGTTTCGTATTGGATTTTGGAGACGTATAGGAAGAATAAACGCCCTTTTCACCCAAGTCCAACAGCTTTGGACCGCAGTTGACTCTTTCGACACCCCTG
>NZ_JACANU010000048.1:0-2263 GCF_030329325.1 Acinetobacter sp. 226-1 | reverse complement strand
TATCGCCCAGTGAAGCAACAGACTTCCATTCGTTTAGATGCTGATGTACTTGCATGGTTTAAAGCTCAAGGCAAAGGCTATCAAACTAGGATGAATGAAATTCTGCGAGATGCTATGCTGAAAGAATTAAAAAATCATCAATAAAAATGGGAGCTTACGCTCCCATTTTTGACTTCGTATAACATGTACTATGTTAATTTTAGCGAAACTCAATAATAAATTATTTCTTCTTTGGCTTCATACATGACTTGGAATTAATAGGTTGAAGACACTATTTGGCTATAGCTGTAATCTCTATCTGAATATTTTCATCATAGAGATTTTCTAGAATTTCCTTATATATTTCATAATTATCTTTCTCATAACATACAAAAAACACTTCATCTACGGCTTCACATGAGGGTAATGTCATCATGATAGATCCAATTGCAAATTCAGCTGCCTGCTGTAATGGATACTTATAAATCCCTGTTCCTAAATTTGGAAATGACACTGTTTTTGCTTGAACCTGATTAGCTTTCAAAAGTGCATTGCTATAAGCATTACATAAGAGTTGAGGTTCATTTTTTTCACCGCCTAACCATCTAGGTGGAACAGCATGAATCAGATATTTTGCAGGTAAATTTCCAGCTGTCGTTACTTCCGCATTTCCAACAGCACATCCACCTTTTTCTTGATTAATCTGAATGCACTCTGATTTCATTAAAGATCCTGCTTTTTTATGGATCTTTCCATCTAGTCCACCACCACCAAGTAATGATTTATTAGCTGGATTCACAATAGCATCTACAGATAAGGTAGTAATATCCCCATGTACTAATGTAATCCGATTCATATAAAATAGGTTCCAATTATTAATAAATTTTTGCAAATATTTTAATAAGTTAAATAACAAGGGGAAAGTATGCAATCAAAAGTTTTACTTAATTTATTAGATGAGGTTGTTCAAGAAAAAAAAGTAAATTCTTTATTTTTAAATCGATATAAAAATCTTCTAGCTCCAAAGTTTTCCATCTTTAGCTATTTTCGCACAGATGAATTAATACTAAGTAATATCCTAGCTGACCTACTAGATCCTCAAGGTAGTCACGGACAAGATTATCTTTTTATCAAAAAATGGATTGAACTTAGAAAAAATGGATTAGATGAATCTTGGCAAAAAATTAACTTAGACCAGTCTAAAATCACCGTTAAGTTGGAAGAAAAAAATTGGCGTTTAGATACTTTAAGAAGGATGGATATCCTAATTGAGATTTTTTGTCATGGTGAAAAATACGCATTATGTATTGAGAATAAGCCTTTTGCATCTGATCAAAAGAATCAACTTAAAGATTATGCTGACGAGTTGGAGCAACGCTACCCCAACCAATGGCAACTGATTTATTTATCTGGTTCTGGAAAAGAGCCTAGCGAATACAGTATATCGAAAGAAGATTCCGAACTTCTACAATCGCAGAGCAAGTTAGCTGTATTGGGCTACGCAGATTTAATTAAATGGTTAACTGAGTGTATTCTTTATACGAAAAATGATCGAGTAAAAGTCTTTCTAGAAGAATTGAAATTATATATCTCTCAAAACTTTATTACGCAACTTAGCAACGAAGAACAAACTGTTATGTTAAAAAATATCTTAGATCATGATGACTACATTAAAGCACTTATTGAAGTCGAAACATTGAAACTACAAGTACAAGAAAACTTACTGGTAAAGTTTAAGGAAGACCTAAATCAATTATGTGAAGGTTTTACTCTTGAGGGTGAGCTCACATCTAAAGCCTATTCAGGAATTAGTATTTTCAAAAAAGATGAATCTAAAAAAATTAGATTTAGAGTTGAGTTCGATTGCTCACGATTTGGATTATTCTTTTTAGGTATAGTTTTATCAGATTTTGAACCGTACCGGGTTTGTCGGAGACTCAATATTCTGAGAGACTATTCCGATGAAAAAACCAAACTATACCCCCGAAATTAGAGAAAGAGCGGTTCAATTACTAATTGAATCTGAAAAAGATTATCCTTCTACTTGGGCAGCAATCACAGCTATTGCGCCTAAAATCGGTTGTACTCCTGAAACATTGCGTGTTTGGTATTTAAAGCATATGGATCAACTAAATCCTGCCAAAGTACAACAGATATCTGACCAAGAAAAAATGAAGCAAATGGAACGTGAAATTAAAGAATTAAAACGTGCCAATGAAATTCTACGTAAAGCAGCCGCTTTTTTCGCCCAGGCGGAGCTCGACCGCCCACACAAATAATGGTG
>NZ_JACANU010000047.1:0-2296 GCF_030329325.1 Acinetobacter sp. 226-1 | reverse complement strand
ACACCGGTTTCGCCTGTAGCGCCAGTTTCGCCCGTTGAACCAGTTTCACCTGTAGCACCAGTTTCACCTGTAGCGCCAGTTTCACCTGTAGCACCGGTTTCGCCTGTAGCGCCCGTTTCACCAGTCACACCGGTTTCGCCTGTAGCGCCAGTTTCGCCCGTTGAACCAGTTTCACCTGTAGCACCAGTTTCACCTGTAGCGCCCGTTTCGCCTGTAGCGCCCGTTTCACCAGTTGAACCGGTTTCGCCTGTAGCGCCAGTTTCGCCTGTAGCACCAGTTTCGCCAGTAGCGCCCGTTTCACCTGTAGCACCAGTTTCACCTGTAGCACCAGTTTCACCTGTAGCGCCCGTTTCACCAGTAGCACCAGTTTCGCCTGTAGCACCAGTTTCGCCTGTAGCGCCAGTTTCGCCTGTAGCGCCAGTTTCGCCCGTAGCACCAGTTTCACCTGTAGCACCGGTTTCACCAGTAGAGCCAGTTTCGCCTGTCACACCAGTTTCACCTGTAGCACCGGTTTCGCCTGTAGCGCCAGTTTCACCTGTAGCGCCAGTTTCGCCTGTAGCGCCGGTTTCACCTGTAGCGCCAGTTTCGCCCGTAGCACCGGTTTCACCTGTAGCGCCAGTTTCACCTGTAGCACCGGTTTCGCCTGTAGCGCCGGTTTCGCCTGTAGCGCCCGTTTCACCAGTTGAACCCGTTTCGCCTGTAGCGCCCGTTTCACCAGTTTCGCCTGTAGCACCGGTTTCGCCTGTAGCGCCAGTTTCACCTGTAGCACCAGTTTCACCTGTAGCACCAGTTTCGCCTGTAGCGCCAGTTTCGCCTGTAGCGCCCGTTTCACCAGTTGAACCAGTTTCGCCTGTAGCGCCCGTTTCACCAGTTGAACCAGTTGAACCAGTTTCGCCTGTAGCACCAGTTTCACCAGTTTCGCCTGTAGCACCAGTTTCGCCTGACATAGTGAGTTCTGTTGGAGCTGAAACATTGCCTGCTTCATCTTTTGCAGTCACATCAACTTTTTCACCATCGGTTAATGGTGTATCCAAGCCAACAGTGAAATCACCATTTTCGTCTGCTGTACCTGAACCTAAGATGTTGCCATCTTTGTCTTTGATTTCAACCGTTGAACCTGATTCTGCTTTACCTGTAACCGTTGAACCATCTTCACTGATCACAACATCGCTTGGTGCATCTGGTGCTAAAGTATCAACCATAATATTAATATAAGTTTGATCAAAAGCGCCGGTAGAACCTGTAGCAGAAATATAAACAAAATTATTACCTTCGTTTAAAGGTACTTCTATTTCTACTTTTTTATTATCTAGATCTGCTTGAGTGATGATATGTTTGACACCACTAGCAGTAATCACATCACCAACTTGCGCATCTGCACCTAAAGTAATTTCTACTTTAGCTGTTCCATCTGTTCCAAATTCTTCTTTATTTAGAATATTGTCAGCACCAGCCTCAGGGAAGAAAGCATCGTCAATAATATTGCCCATTTCACCACCAGTTTCAGTGATTTGAACATTTACTGTGTCTGATGTTTTATCTAAGTTACCTTCATTATCCTTTGCTTCAGCAGTAATTAAATTATCACCATTAACCACAGGCACTGTAGCCACAACATAACCTTGATCAAGATCACTTTGTGTTAATACATAATCAGTATTATTCACTGTAACAACTTGACCAACTTCAGCATCTTTACCCAGTTCTACATGAACTTTAATGGTATGTGTTGAAATTAAATCATCATAACTATCACTTGGATAAGTGATTGCACCAACAATATCCGCAGGAATGGTATCTACAATAAAATCTTTGATTTCTTTATCGATGTTGCCATTTTTATCTGTTGCTTCAACAACAATTTGATTATTGCCTTCTTGTACAGCAATTTCTGTTTCTAGTTGACCAGCATCTTTTTCGGCTTGTGTAATGGTATGTTCTTCACCATTAATTCGGATAATATCGCCAACTTGAGCATCTTTGCCCAATTGAATAACGACATCAACTTTTCCATCTGTGCCTAATTCATCAGCATTAAAGATACCGTCTTCACCAGCGCCAACTAGAAGAATATCACCAACAATATCAGCAGCTTCACCAGTTGAAATGATTGGCGCAGTCACTTCGGTTTTGTCTGAAACATTGCCTGCTTCATCTTTGGCAGTCACGTCAACTTTTTCACCATTGGTTAATGGTGTATCCAAACCAACCGTGAAGTTACCATTTTCGTCTGCTGTACCTGAACCTAAGATGTTGCCATCTTTGTCTTTGATTTCAACCGTTGAACCCGGTTCTG
>NZ_JACANU010000046.1:0-2575 GCF_030329325.1 Acinetobacter sp. 226-1 | reverse complement strand
GTAAGCGTCCGCTGAACCCCATGCCTATTTTTTAATTCGATTTAGGTTTCCAGCGGTGTGGTAACAATTCTTCAATCTGAGTCACTTTATGTGTCGGCAACCTTTTCAGCACATCACTTAAATAGGCATAGGGATCCAGCCCATTCAGCTTTGCTGACTGGATTAATGTCATAATATTGGCTGCTCGCTGACCGCTGCGCAGCGAACCTGCAAATAACCAGTTCTTACGTCCCAACGCCCAGGGGCGCATCTGGTTTTCCACCCAGTTATTGCAAATCGGTAGATTGCCATCATCCAGATAGCGGCTTAAAGCTGGCCAACGCTTCAGAGTGTAATTGATCGCCTTGGCGGTTGGAGAACTCGATGGCACAGTCAGTTGATGTTGGTTGAGCCATTCATACAGTTGTTGCATCACCGGTTGACTATGCTGTTGTCGGTATTCGCGGCGCTGTTCTGCTGTACCATCGGTCTTTTTCCTGAGTTCTGCTTCTATGGCATACAGTTTCTGAATCAGCACTAATGCCTGTTCAGCGACCTGACTTTTTTTGGTCACATGCAGTTCATGGAATTTACGACGCGCATGCGCCATGCAGCCCACCTCAATGACCTGACCTGATTTAAAGCGTGCTTTATAACCGCTGTAATCATCACAGACCAGATGGCCCTGCCAGTCTTTCAAGAACTCTTCAGCATGCTGGCCTGAACGACTATCCTGAAAGTCATAGATCACCGCCTGAACTGGATTGTACTGTGTGGTGGCATAGGCCCAGACATAACCTTTCTTCGGTTTTTTATTATTCTCACCCATCCGCATGATGGTGACCGGTGTTTCATCTGCATGCAGCACCCGCTGTTGCAGCACCACCTGTTTTAAGGCATTGGCCAGAGGTTCCAGTTCTACACCGCAGCGACCTATCCAGTCAGATAAAGTTGATCTAGAAAGTTCGATTCCCGCCCGCTGATAGATCAGACGTTGACGGTACAGCGGCAAATGATCGGCATACTTCGATACCAGCACATGGCTGAGCAGTTCAGGACTGGCAATACCTTTATCAATCACATAGGCGGGCATCGCTTGCTGAGTCAGAGTGTCACACTGATCACAGACCCATTTACCACGCACATGCTGTTCCTTATAGAACTGTGCCGGTCTGAAATACAGTTTTTCACTGACATCTTCGCCGATACGACGGAGTTGGCAGCCACAAGCACATTGGGTTGATGCAGGTTCATGCTCAATACGGATGGTGTGTAGATGATCTGGCAGTGGTCGACGTTTAGGTTTATTGGTTTTGGCTTTCTGTGTCGCTGCATTGGTTTTATCTGCATTTAGCCGTTCCAGTTCTAGATCAACCGCGGCAATATCTTCTTCAACCGCTTCATCCCACAGATGGATTTGTTTTGCAGTGAGATGTTCGTTTTTACTGCCGAATTTATGCTGTTTAAACAGCGCCAGTTCATGCTCGTATTTTTGATTGAGAATAGAAAGATGCTGAACTTTAGAATCTAATTGCTGATTGGTGACTTCAAGATGTTGAACTTTGGCATCTAATTGTTGATTTGATACTTCCAGATGTTGAACTTGAGCATCTAATTGTTGTTTATCTTCTGCGAGTTGTTGATGCTGCATCGCCAACTGCCGGGTGAATTCCAGCAGTTGTTCATGGGTCAGTTGGCTTAAATCTGGCAGCGTATTCATGACCGCAGTATGCCTGAGGTCATGAGAAGAATGAAATAGAACGTTTGGAGAATGGCAGAATGTAGCAGCCTAGTTTAGAGCATTGTTACTACTTGCTGTCGTCCAATGCGCTGCCAGGGCAAACCCTGGATTAATGCCTGTAACTGTTCTGGACTGAGAGCTACGTTTTCACCTTGGTGAACTTTAGCCCAGTGAAATTTACCCTGTTCCAAACGCCGGGCAGACAGCCAGATGCCCAGTCCATCATGTACCAACACTTTCATACGATGACCACGTTTATTACAGAACAGGTAGGCGCAATGCGGTTTGATTGAGCCAAAGGCTTTCATAATCTGCGCCATGACCGTATCCATCCCTGCTCGCATATCCAGAGGTTGGGTGGAGAGCCAGATTTCATCAATGCGGATCATGTTGCAAGTACCTTGAGTAATTCTGCTAAAGCAGATATTTTCGATACTTGCCATTTCAAGCCAATTTCTGCTTTTGAGTGGGGTAAAGTAATTTGAACTTTTAACATGTCAGTAGGAGTAGGATCTAATGGTGCAGAGCAAGATAAGGCAATAAATGCAGGTTTATTCGGTAGTGGTGAGCGATCACTCCCTGGCTTAGCATCAATTAAGCGAATCCATTTGGATACAAGATTTGTATTCAATCCATGTTGCAAAGCGACTGAAGCAATTGAAACGTCCGGTGCTTTACAAGCCTGAACGATCTGCTGTTTAAATTCAGCACTGTATGTTCTTCGTTTTTTCGCAAGAGATGCGATGGATGTCTGATGATTTGTAGTCATAAACTTAAGTCCCCACTTGTTTCTAAGTGGGGACTAAATTAAGGCTTATAGGATGAATTCAGAAGGTGTGTTCAGCGGACGCTTAC
>NZ_JACANU010000045.1:0-2740 GCF_030329325.1 Acinetobacter sp. 226-1 | reverse complement strand
CCCTGGGCGAAATGCGCCTGGTAAGCAGAGTTTTTGAAATGTAAGGCCTTTGAATAAGACAAAAGGCTGCCTCATCGCTAACTTTGCAACAGTGCCTGAATACATAATGATTTCTCCTATATAGATGGTAAATAGATTAGTTGATAAGCTATTTATAACACATAATTTTATGTGTTTGCCACATAATTTTATGTGTTTTTATGTAAATATAACCCTATGCTATAATTTCAAAACACCATTTCTATAAATTTACTCCAATGCCATATACTGAATTTCAACGTCTTATCGGTAAAGCAGGGCTTTCTATTAAAGAATTTGCTGAATTATTGGACATGAAACCTAATTCAATTACGAACTATAGTAAACAAGGTGTCGTGCCTACACATATTGCTGTAATTGTTGCGCTGATTTCTACGATGAAAGATGAGGGATTGGATTTCTATCCAATTTTTGAAAAAATTAAATCGTATTCAGAAGATTAAAACTCTCGTTTTTTAATTATTTTTAAGCGATGAATAATGATGTAAAAAATGCCTGAACTTCAGGCATTTTTTGATTCTGGGATGTTTATAAACCTAGATAGAACTTTTCAATAAAGTTTCGAGTTTTGATAACTAAGGTATTCATCAGGGTCTTCCGTTCTGAGATCTTAGGACGATTAATCGGTAAGTCTTTGACATCTTCACGGCTAGGTAGACGTTTAGTGTATTCATATTGGCTGAGCACCGTTTTAAATATCTCAGGCTTGATGGCTTCTTTTTGACATAGTTCATCCAGAGCCTTCTCTTTTTCTACATCCCAAAACTGAGCAAAGGCCTCTTCAACACTTTGACCATTGGCCATCCGTGGAATGTTTTCATCTAGAAACTTTTGAATCAGCTCTTGTTTGTCGTACAAGTTGTGATTGGTCGAGATGATATCTTGTACCTGGGAACGATACTGCTGCTTCTTTTCAGGATCTTTATGATTAACCACCGATTGCAGTAAATTCAGGATATAACCGACATTTACGGTATCGCGGTGGATCAGTTCAAGTTGGAAATTGACGTCATTGAGGACCGATACTTTGTCTTTAGGTTGGACCACACGGACGTTGTTGTACAGATATTTGTACTGTGAGGTATGTTTCTGAAATTCTGCTTTGTTTAAATCGGTACTATCTTGGTCATACTCTACAAAGTTTTCCAATTGTGCATTGATCCGCATTACCTCACGGAAGGCTTTGACGTATTCCAATTGTTGTTCTTCAGTTTCTAGCGTATTGGGTACTTGGTCCGGATCTGGGGCAATACTGAGTAAGTGGGCAACCGCAGCATTGTACTTTTCTTTAATGCTATCGAAACTTGGGATTAGGACAATTTTTTGTGCTTCATCCTTGTTTGAAAATAAGGTGAGGGCTTGGTCTGTAGCTTGCTTTAAGTTACGAAAGCACAGGATATTACCGAATGGTTTGTCTGCATTCAGAATACGGTTGGTACGTGAAAAGGCTTGGATTAGACCGTGATATTTAAGGTTCTTATCGACATACAGGGTGTTGAGTGGTTTTGAGTCAAAACCAGTTAGGAACATATTCACCACAAGCAGGATATCAATTTCTTTTTTGCGTACTCGATTGGCAATGTCACGATAGTAAGCATAGAACTCATCGCCTGAGTTGTAGTTCTGACCAAATTTGGCATTGTATTCAGCAATGTATTGATCAAGCTTGTCTCGATTGGACTGACTGATTTTGGTCGGGATATCTGCAGACTCTTCTTCAATTAAACCACTGTGATCTTCGACCTTGAGTTCTTCATTGGCTGCAAAGGAAAAAATTGTGGCAATGGTCAATGGGGTATAAATTCGGCACTGTTGCAAATAGAGATTTGAGTCGATGATGTTCCCTTTAAAAAGTACTTAGAGACCGAAAACCCTGTTGATTAGACACACTTCACCCTGAGGCTGACCATAATAAAATGACGATGCTTGTCCTTTACGTAGTGCACGCATGACTTCAATACCTTTAATTGTGGCATAAGCCGTCTTCATAGATTTGAATCCTAATGTGGCCCTGATGATCCGCTTTAGCTTGCCATGATCACATTCAATCACGTTATTTTTATACTTAATCTGCCTGTGCTCAAGGTCTGGTGGACATTTACCTTCCCGTTTTAACCGTGATAAAGCACGTCCATATGTGGGTGCTTTATCCGTGTTGATCACTTGTGGAATTTGCCACTTCTTCACATTATTTAAAATTTTTCCAAGAAAACAATATGCTGATTTGGTATTACGTCTAGAAGAAAGATAAAAATCAATGGTATCGCCACGTTGATCGACTGCACGATACAGATAAGACCATCGTCCATTCACTTTTACATAGGTTTCATCAATATGCCACGAGCTCAGATCTGTAGGATTACGCCAATACCAGCGTAAACGTTTTTCTATTTCAGGAGCATAACGTTGAACCCAACGGTAAATAGTCGTGTGATCAACATTCACACCCCGTTCGGCCAGCATTTCCTGCAGTTCACGATAGCTAATGCCATATTTACAATACCAGCGCACAGCCCAAAGAATGATTTCGCCCTGAAAATGCCGACCATGGAAAGGATTCATATGCTGCACCTTTAGCTAAAACAGTCTTCAGCTTACCATTCGTGGTTATTTGCAACAGTGCCGCTGACGCACACCATCGCCCACCGGGTGGGTCGCTATCTGGAACGGCAAGGCCTGCTGGAACGGGATGTCGAAAACA
>NZ_JACANU010000044.1:0-2761 GCF_030329325.1 Acinetobacter sp. 226-1 | reverse complement strand
GTACGACTGGTGATTCATACGATAATGCTTTGGCTGAAACGGTGAATGGCTTATACAAAACAGAGGTGATTGAATATCTAAAAGCAGATTGGCAAGGTTTAGCGGATGTACAACTTGCGACACTAAATTGGGTAGATTGGTTCAATAAAGAGCGTGTACATAGTGCACTAGGTTATGTATCACCTTTTGATTTTGAAGCAATGTACTATGATAAGATTAACCCGTTAGGTCAGGTGGCCTAACTTAAATAAAAAACTCTCCGACAAACCCGGTACGGTTCAGTTGATTGAATTATAGGGGCTATCAATGCGAGTTGGAAAATCAAAAAAAGAAGCTTTGGCTTCTTTTTTTTTTGATCATCTATAAGTGCTTATACAACTGAGAAAATATAAAACACTTGAGAATTTTCTTAAGTCATACATTGTGACTTAAGAATTTGATAAAGAACATTGTATGAAATAAAAAAGAGAAAATCATAAATATTTGAAAAATAATAATAAATAAAATTGGCATGCAAGTTGCAATAATCTTATGGAGAATATGAGGATTTTGGTATGCAGCAACTCAATGTAGAACAGCCTCCTTGCTTTATTCATGTTACAGGGACTCAGCGTGACAAATATATCGAATTTGAATTTTCGATAGGTGATCCAGAGTTAGCTGTAGAAATGATTATGCCAGTCAAGGCTTTTGAAGAATTCTGCGCACACCATCAAGTACAGCACCTAAGTACGGATGATTTTGCAAAGATTGAATATGACCGCATGAAGTGGCGATTTGGACAGGCCGGTATTAGAGAATAAAAACTCTAGTCTTTATTAAAAAATCAGGAAGATTTATATGCAAATTGATATTAAAACATCTTCAGTTAAGCCTTTAAGAAATACTTATGCTTATATTGAAAAAAGATTTGGTGATAAACCAGCTTCACGTTATCAAGAAGCGACCTACGATATTCAGGAAGAAATTAATTTTCATTACAAACCTTTATGGCAGCCTGAATTTGATCTTTACGATAAGGGCCGTACTGTAATCCAAATGAAAGATTGGTACGTGCTTAAAGATCCTCGTCAATTTTATTATGGGGCTTATACCCAAACTCGAGCTAAACAACAAGAGATTTTAGAAAGTAATTTTACGCTTGTTGAAAAACACGATTTATTAAGAAATATTTCTGAAGAAATTCTAAACAAAGTAACGAAATTACTACTCCCACTTTATTGTAAACAAGACATTTTTATCTTTTATATTCAATGGCTTATTTTCCTGCTAATTGGTAATACCATGAAAAATACTATGCTCAGAAAAGGCTTAACAATATTTTGAAAAATTGCCTACTGAGCGCTGCCGCACAGCTCCATAGGCCGCTTTCCTGGCTTTGCTTCCAGATGTATGCTCTTCTGCTCCTGCAGCTAATGGATCACCGCAAACAGGTTACTCGCCTGGGGATTCCCTTTCGACCCGAGCATCCGTATGAGACTCATGCTCGATTATTATTATTATACTCTGTACACGACAAATTTCACAGAACCCTTATCCTATCAGGATTCTGCTTTCTTAAAATTGCCAAAATTTCCTTAAACTCTTCTTTTTTCCCAAAACCAATTAAACGCTGAATCGCCATTTGAACATAGTCTAAACCATAGCGAAATAAACTCATTGAGAGTCGTCCATGCTTCTTTATTTTTATCGCTTTTTTTTGATTATGTTGCCATTCACCCGTTAAGTAACACCAACAGAAGCTTATAGCTAACACCGCAATCAATTTTTTCACTCGTCTAGGGTCTGTCAAGCGCGTATTTTCAAGATTAAACCCGCGTCCTTTGAGACAACTGAATAAGGTTTCAATTTCCCAGCGTAATGCATAATCCTGAATAGCATTGGCATTAAACTGAGGAGAAACGACGAGTAAAAGCTCTCCATTTTCTAACTGTAGTGCACTTATATATAGTTTCACCCGACCAACCAAAATCCGTCGTTTACGACATTCAATTTGACCAACTTTAAGATGGCGAAATAAATCACTAATTTTATGATTCTTTCCTAAATGATTGGTGACAATGAAGTTTTTTTAACACGAATGCAGAAGTTGATGTCTTGTTCAATTAACCATGTAAACCACTGCTCACCGATAAACTCTCTGTCTGCGAACACATTCACAATACGGTCTTTACCAAAAATGGCTATAAAGCGTTGAATCAAAGCAATACGCTCTTTCGTATCTGAATTTCCACGTTTATTAAGCAATGTCCAAAGGATAGGTATCGCTATTCCACGATAAACGATTGCGAGCATCAGGATATTAATATTTCGTTTTCCCCATTTCCAATTGGTTCTATCTAAAGTCAGTTGCACTTGGTCGAATGAAAACATATTGAAAATCAACTGAGAAATTTGACGATAATCAAAATACTGACCTGCAAAGAAGCGCTGCATACGTCGATAAAATGATTGTGGTAAACACTTGATGGGCAAGGCTTTAGATGCAGAAGAAAGATTACATGTTTGCTTTAAAATAATCACAAGCATGATGAGCGCAAAGCACTTTAAATGTGACTTGTTCCATTTTAGAGATTTGTTTAAGATAAGATATAACTCATTGAGATGTGTCATAGTATTCGTCGTTAGAAAACAATTATTGTGACATTATTTCAATGAGTTATCTATTTTTGTCGTGTACAGAGATTATTATAGAAGCCCCCATGAATAAATCGCTCATCATTTTCGGCATCGTCAACATAACCTCGGACAGTTTCTCCGA
>NZ_JACANU010000043.1:0-2809 GCF_030329325.1 Acinetobacter sp. 226-1 | reverse complement strand
TGTGGATCTAGCAGCACTTAAACAAATGAAGAAATACACATCATGTGTAGAAAAGGAAAAAGCCTGATCTAGGGAATCAGGCTTTTAGTAACTCATTAACTCGTAACAGAGGGAGAATTAATAAATATGAGCCCAACTATACCAAAACACCCATGCACTAACAAGTGCAGCGAGTTCCAATGCAATCACTGTTTAATTATGGCGAATTCGCCAGAATTAGAATCGACTGAAAGTGATTTCTTAGTTGGTGATGTGGTGTGTATAACGGAGGCTTGGCGACCTAATACCAACAATCTTTATGTATTTGAGAATGTCATAGGTGATACAGCACAAGTTAGTTTATTTCTATCTGGTATTAGCAAAACCATGGCAATTGCCGCTGGATTTTGCGTGAGCGTTAAAAATATCCGCCACGCCACAGTCGCTGAACTCCATGCCAACCGCCGTTTAACCGAAGCTGAACACGCTTTAGCGGAGGTGTCATGAGCAACTTAGCGATGGTACAGGATCGGGATGCAGTGGTCGTTCCTTTTCCGAAGCAAGGGCAACAAACCATGTCGGATAAACAAGATGGGTTTACACCATTACCTAACTTTTTAATTGATGAACGTTATATTGCTGAATTACCTGATCAATGCGTAACGATACTGGTGGTGCTTAATCGTCACCTAAATCAAAAGGGGAATAATGTTAGAGCTTTTTCTATTAGTTTGGCACAAGAGCTATGTGGGTTTAAAGATAGCCGAACAGCTGAAAAATATCTTAAAGTTTTGGTGGAATGGCAACTCGCAATAGCGATAAAACCAAGAGGAAAAGTAAGTTTATATAGCTTGAATTTTACAAATCCTAAGCCAACAAAATACCTTTTATCTAAGCAACTACCTACATGTAATGTAGGTACACCACCCCCACAGGATGTAGGTGCATGTGATGTACCTACTGAACAACCACCCTCATATCATGTAGGTACACTACCTACACAGCATGAGGGTACACCACCCCCATGTCATGAGGGTCTAATAAAGAACTCTAATAAAGAACTTAATAAAAGTGAAGAAGAAGGCGCGTGCGAAAAAATTAAACCTGTTCAGCAACAGGAAAAAATCAACACAAGCCAATTCTTCGTTGAATACAAAAACGAAGATTGGACTTCATGTTCTTTCAAACACGTGACAGAAAAATATCCATCTGCAATTCAAGATTTCATCAGCCAAGGTGAAGCCATTTTCACTGATCTCTCAAAAACTGAGATTCTTGAAGAATTGAAAAAAATGAGCACATGGTCAGTGAGTGCATTCAAACGTACACCACAAAAATGGATGGTGGTTTGGTTGAATACATTCTTGCCTCAAGCACAAGAGCGCAAAACTGCTGAACAACGCCGTATTGCAGAACAGCAAGCTGAAAAACATAAACCAAGTCCAATGGACGTGAACGCGCGTTATGCAGATCAAATTGCTGAAAACAAGTTAGATCCTAATTTTGTGCCTACGCTAATTTTGGGCGAGGAGTTTGGTTGAGATGGGAATCATGTTTAATTTTCAAAAATCAAACGAGCTTTGCCCTGATCACTCAGTTCAAATGCTTGTTATGCGTGGCACTTTAATTTGTCCAGTCTGTTCTAAAAACGCATTGGAAGAATCACGCAAGGTTGATGCCCAAAAGCAAAAAGAAGAATGGATTAAAACACGTACCAAGCAAGCCTTTTTTCCACGTCGTCACAATGACTGCACCTTGAAAAGTTATATCGTTCAGTCAGCACCACAACAGATCGCACTTGAAGCTTCTGTGCAGTTTGCCAAGGATTGTGAACAGAACCTACTCAAAAACCTCATGCTTGTAGGGAGTACTGGAACAGGTAAAACCCATTTGGCTTGTGGTATAGGGCGTTTTTTATTGAGAATCAATAAATCAGTACGCTACATCACCAGTGCTGAGATCTCAGAAAAAGTCATTGCGAGTTGGGGGCGTAAAGATCAAACCGAAGAATCTGTGATTGAGGACTTGGCGGGTTATGACTTACTGATCATTGATGAAATTGGCTTACATGACTCATTGAGTCAGGAAGGTAAGTCTAAAAACATGAATGACATTAAAAAACAGGCTGTTCATAAAGTTTTATTTAAGCGTTATGACGATATGAAAAACACCATTCTGGTTTCTAACTATGACCAAAGTGTTCTTCAGGATTGGTTGGGTGATCGGTTGTGGTCACGTCTACGTGAAAACCAATCACAACTGGTGGATTGTGTTTGGGCAGATCAGCGCGTTGGAGGTGGTGTATGAAATCTCAAGATATTCGACAAGCGTTAATTCAAATCGCTGAGCGTCACAATAGACCACATTACACCGCTTGTGTTGTACGTGATGTTTTGAATGCTTTTCAGAATGATTTGGATCATCCGCTTAAAAACTTAGTGAAGAATGAGGTTGTGATTGAAAATCCTATAGACAATTCCAGTCTTGGTCAGTTGCAAGCATTTTGCTCTGTACGAGGTGTAAGAGCGATTTTAGCAAAGCATTCAGGTATCAGTGAATCTGTAATCACCTCACTACTCAATGGATGGACAGGATTATCAGATGACTTATGGAGACAGTTGTCATCTGCATTTGACCGTACAGAAACGGAAATGGTAAGAAATGGGAAGGGCATGGCATGAAAAAGCGTAATAAAAAATACAACCCAAATAAGATTGGCAACCTGTATCAATCGCAAGCGAATCAAACTCACGTACTCGAGATGTCTTTCAATATTGATGATGTGAATGAAAGCATCGATACATGGCGTGAAGAAAATAATTTAGCTGAC
>NZ_JACANU010000042.1:0-2817 GCF_030329325.1 Acinetobacter sp. 226-1 | reverse complement strand
CGACCAATCCATGACCTTTGTTTTCACCATCGCATTCATAAATCACCTACCAACCGTCTAATGTCTTCAATCGCCTTGCCGCTTTTCACCTGCTCAGTGCTATACCGATACACTGAATAACCTAACTCTTGTGCCGAGTTATACTTTTCCATATCCCCTAAATAACCCTGTGCCCTTGTATGCCTCCCATTACTCCAGATCCCACCTTCAACCTCGATTAAAACTTTAGTCCCTAAAATATAAAAATCCGCTCTCCACTTCCGTTCAGGATTAAACTGAAACTCAGTCTGGAACTCGATCTTGTACGACTTCAAATGCTGAGCGAGTTTAGCTTCACCCTCACTAACAACTCGCTCTTTCTTCACAACAACACGGCGCTTGGTACGCCGTGATTTTCCAGATAACTTTTTATACTCAGCAGTTGACATGCTGCTCATAATTTACTACTCAAAATCAGCTCATATGCGCCAGCCTGCACCCATCCTTCCCAACCTCCAAAGTTGATTAAAATGAAATCACCTCTCACCCCTAAAACTTCACGGAGTGGCGCATCAGGCAAAGTATCAACTCGCACAAGGTCACCTATTTTGAATTTGTTATTCATCTACACTTCCCCTGATTATTGTTAAACATTGACGAATCATGAATACACGCTCACTCTTGCCATCTTTAAGCGCTAATTCTTTCGTATGTTCCAATCGAGCAATTAAATTTAAATGACCAACTTCAATTTGTTTGTTTCTTACCCTTGTTACATCGAGTTCTTTTTTAAGATGTTCAATCTCAAGTAATGCTTGCTCTAGCGTTAATTCCTTAATCTCAAAGCAAGTACCACCATGTTCACAAAGACCATCAGCACCGCAATTGTGTGGTGCGCCACCCTGACAATACATCACCGCATTTGCCCAAGTTTCAGGAATTACGCTTTTTAAATCTGACTCGCAAGGGATGTGTTTAAGCATTGTCACCTCGCCAAAATTCAGCAATCTCTTTCCTCATATCATCAATGCTGATTAAGTGATTTATATATTCAATCCACGCACTCGTAAGCTCCCATGATCCGTTTAGAAAAACATCATGATTAACAAGATGGGATTTTTTTGGATCATCTCTAGCTATCTGCAAATGCTCCTGATCAATAGCTTTAATGAATTCGCCATTTTCAAAATGATAAAACTCAGCGCCATCTGGAGCAGTGTTGATCGCTATCACTAATTGCTTAAATCTCAATAGCTGATCCACTGCTTCAACCACTTGTTCACACGTCCAACCACTGCGAGCAGACAACCCATTAACGCCATGCAGCATGCCTGAGATTTTCCGTATTGATGTTTCAAAACGATCTTTGCGAAGGACCTCACCTGAACCATCAAATTCTAGATCCTCAAGCTTTGCATCGCGGAATTGTGGCAAACGAATATCTTGTTCTGTAACTAGATTCTTATTCACGCTCACCTCGCAGGGCTTTGATCCGACTTCGATCAAAACTAAATTCAGGGTGACGTAATCGACCACATATAACTGCTTCGATATTCTTATAAAATTGATCACGATCCATATTCATAAAGCAGTGGTGTGCGTAACTAATACGTCTATGAGATTCATAAGTTTCTATTTTGTATGTGGCAACACTGTCCTTTAACTCTTTAATCAGCTTGTCTTTCTCGTCAATCTCAACCTGTCTTGATTGCTGACCCATCGAGAAAGCTTCTAATCTCGTGCAATTTCTTGAATGTTGATTTTTCTTGCAATATTCATCAAAAGTCATTTGTTTATCCATGACGTTCCGCCTCCAAGATTGCTTCAGGAATACCCATCTTTTCAAAATAAAAAACTATTGGCTCTTGTATGAATTTAACCAACCCAAAACGAACTAAATGACGCACTTGGGAGCAATCCCTAATAACCTGAACATCTCGATAGTGAGCAAGCAAATCACGCCAAGCCTCTAGCGACATTGATCGCTTGTTGTGATTGCATGCTGTGCAAGTTGGTACAAGATTCTCAATAACATCATTTTCAGGTTTAGATGGCTTACCAGTTTCAATGTCACGTACGACCGCAATCAAATGATCCGCATGCCATTTATCACCAAGCAATTCACCACAATAAGCACAATGACCGCCAAATTTTTGCTTTAATTCAGCACGTTGAATTTTGGTTAATTTCATAACTCCACCACCTTTGTATTCGGGCTAATGTGATTAGTGATGTCGGTAACCATATCGGTGACATCTTCGGAATGGTCTAGGCGACGACCTGCTTTGATTTCGGATGGAGTGGCGTGGCGAACTCGTGGAGGCTTCCAACAAAAACCCTTGTAGTCCAACCAAACACCACCATTCTTATAGACACCAAGCACTGGCCATAAAATTGTATTTTTAGGATGAGTCTTAACCACTAAATCCCCCACATTGAACTCTCGGCTTTCATCAAGTGGTAAGTAGTTCTGCGTACTATCGCAATGTTTGCAAACCAAAAATCTATACTTATCACCATTGCTTGTTAGATCGTTCCATTCATGTTCGCAATGATCTTTGTCATGTGAAGCAATGGCGGTGCGGAGGTTTATTACATCAACTCGACCAGGCTTTGGCTTTCTTAAAAAATCATCTTTCTCTACATCAAAATATCTATATGACTTAAAACAAGTCTCAAGATCTTTGTATTGCTCCACAATCGCCTTTGCCTTTTCAATCCCACCCACTTTTTTAATCAAGCTTTCATAGTTGTTTATTGTTGTCATGCCGCGACTCCCTGATTTCGAAGTAACTTTGCTTGTTTGAAGTACAGATAGTCAGAAACATTGTTAAAAGC
>NZ_JACANU010000041.1:0-3426 GCF_030329325.1 Acinetobacter sp. 226-1 | reverse complement strand
GCGGAAAGTTCTTTTACCCTCAGCCGAAATGCCTGCCGTTGCTAGACATTGCCAGCCAGTGCCCGTCACTCCCACTCAATAGTTGCCGGCGGCTTTGAGGAAACATCGTAGGTTACCCGCGAAATACCGGGAATCTCATTAATGATGCGGCTAGAAACCGTTTCTAAAAACTCATACGGCAAGTGTGCCCAGCGCGCTGTCATAAAATCGATAGTTTCTACTGCGCGCAATGCCACCACATACTCATAGCGGCGGGCATCGCCCACTACGCCAACCGACTTCACTGGCAAGAATACAGCGAAGGCTTGGCTGGTTTTGTGATACAGGTCAGCGGCATACAGCTCTTCGATAAAGATGGCATCAGCCAAGCGCAACCTGTCGGCATATTCTTTTTTTACTTCGCCAAGAATACGCACACCCAAGCCAGGGCCAGGGAAGGGATGACGGTAAACCATGTCGTAGGGCAGACCTAACTCCATACCGATCTTGCGCACCTCATCTTTAAACAGCTCGCGCAGCGGCTCCACCAGCTTGAGCGTCATAACACATTGATATTAGCTTCAATCTCTAAACCGTTGATTTGGAAATACATAATACCCTATTTGTTCATTCTTTTGTTATTTGTTGTATGTTGCGTTATTCCATCAATAATTTTATTCCAATCTTCGAAATGTAGTTCGTGTCCGGTTCCATCAAGCGTTATTAGTTTTGAGCCGTTTATCTTTTCAAGTAAAACTGCTGAATTCTTAAAATGCCATATTTTATCGTCCGTTCCGTGTACAATTAAGGTTGGTTGATTGATTTCGCTCAATCTGTTCCAGTATTCTTCACCACCTTGCAGTGCCGCATGATTGAACATACTTATATAGTTATTAGCTCTTTTAAATTCGGCTCTAATCAGTTTTTCACTTCTTTGTTTGTCAAATTGTTTCCTGCCGCTCATCAATTCAGCACCTTGAATTAAATAATTTGCCACACTGTCTTCATTTGTCCAATCTACGGTTTCAGCTTTTCTGTGAAAATCTAAAATACGCGTATCCATTTCAGGAATTGTGGGGTCTGAGTCGCCCCAAGGACCTGATGAGATTAGTGTTATTGAACTTACCCTGTCGGCATATTTTATTGATGCTATTTGAGAAATCAGTCCGCCCAGTGAAATTCCCACAAAATTGGCTTTGACTATTTTATAGCCGTCCAAAATTGAAATAGCATCATGGGTTAAGTCAACAATATCATAGGGGGTTGAACCCGGTTCGTAATTAGTAGATTTTCCTACGTCCCTATTGTCGTAGCGAATAACAAAAAATCCCTTTTCAGATAGTTTCTGGCAAAATTCAGCATCCCAATACAACATGGATACCGTTGCTCCCGCAATCAAGAGTATTGCCGGATCTTTTTCACATCCAAAACTTTCGGTAAAAAGTCTTATTCCGTTTTTTTTAACTATTTTCTCTTTCATTTCCTCGCCTTTCTGTTTTATAAATTCATTAGTTTTTGGAAAGAAAAGTCGAGGCTGAACATTTCCGTTTCGTTTATTATTGATTCTGCCTGTGCTTCTCTTCCATAAGCAAACATTTGCTGTTCATAATTTTCAATAGCCTCTTCAATGCTGTTAAATTTCCCATTGGTCAGATTATCCGACAATATCAAGGCATCCATCAACCCACTGTTTACGCCTTGTCCTGCAAAAGGAGGCATCAAATGAGCAGCATCTCCAATCATCGTTATGGGTAATGGACGCTTACTTTTCCAAGACTTATCTAAGGGAAATATTCGTGTCGCTAACCCTACAAAAGATGATGTCAAACGAATCAGTTCTTTGTAGCGTTCGTCCCAATCGGAAAATTTTTTCAGGAGAAAATCAACGACACTATTTCTGTCTTGAAAATCTACCCGCGTTTTGCTTTTCCATTCATCAGGTGTTTTAAAACTTATTCCAAAATGCAATGCACCATTATTATTAGGATTCGCAAATAATAAATTACCTTGATGAGCAGCCATTAGCCGGTTTCCATTGCAAAGCTGAAAAAATCCAGGACAGTTCACCTCCGGTTGATGAATATCGGCTTGTATATTGAAAGTACCTGTTTCTTCAACTTCCGTGTCGGTAACAAATTTTCTTACTTTAGACATTCCACCATTGGCAATAATAACCAGATCTGCTGTTTCACTCGATTTATCCTCAAAAGTTAGTATCCACTTCTCCTTATCAGGTTCAAGGGTAACAAGTTTTCTATCCCAAATGACGGTATCATTTTGTAAACTATTTAATAGGATAGTCCTTAAGTCATTTCTGTTTATTTCAGGATTGTCAAAACGATTTTCGGGTCTTACATTTTTTGTGGTTAAAATATTGCCCTTTTCATCAACAATATTTACACCCATTGGTAAAGCTAAGTCATAATAAGTTTGTAACAATCCCGCTCTTTTCATTGCTTCCTGTCCCGAATCCCTGTGCAGATCAAGTGTCCCACCAAAAATCCTTGCATCTTGGTCTTTGTCTCTCTCGTAAACTGTAATGTCCACGCCGTTTTGCTGTAACAATCTCGCCATTGTTAATCCAACAGGCCCGGCACCAATTATTGTAATTTTTTTATGTTTTAGTAAAGTCATATTCTTGTTCGCTGGTTTTAATGTCAACTAATGTCTGTCAATTTAATCACTTTGTTTTTTTTAAATTCAAACACGGATTTTCCTGATAACTTTAGCTTTTGCCCTTTTTTTAAGCCGTTCGGAAAGTCAATTGCTAAAATTGCTGTATAATCAATTTCTATTTCAGTGCTGTTGTCAAAATGCCTAAACGATTTAACTGTCTGTGTTCTCTTTGCAAAGTATGTTTTTGCTGTTTCTGCCTGTTGTTTAAACGCTGTTAACCCTTTCAGCGATAAACTTATATCATTATTTTGAATGTTTTCAAAAACAATATTATCGTCAAGGTCTGCAACCATTTTTTTGATATCAAATTGGTTGTATCCATCGATGTAGTTATTGATGATGTTTACTCTGTCGGTCATATTTTGTAATTATTTATCGGTTACATATTGGTGTTGTCTGTAGGTTGTTCTACGATAATTGCCAACTTTTAACTTCTATACGAAGGAACATGTTGGGATACTTGAACTTTCGATTTAGCGCCAACACGAGCAAACCGAAGTTAGCACCTACTCTCTATTCAGCATATTTTTTAAAAATACTTGTGGCAATGTGTCCGCCAAAACCAAAAGTATTACTCATTGCGTAATTCACTTGCCGTTGTTGTGATTGGTGTAACGTCAAGTTAAATATATCCCTATATTCAGGTTCAATATCTACCGAATTGATTGTTGGCGGAACAATGTTATTCTGAACAACGTATAGGAAGAATAAACGCCCTTTTCACCCAAGTCCAACAGCTTTGGACCGCAGTTGACTCTTTCGACACCCCTG
>NZ_JACANU010000040.1:0-3649 GCF_030329325.1 Acinetobacter sp. 226-1 | reverse complement strand
TATCGCCCAGTGAAGCAACAGACTTCCATTCGTTTAGATGCTGATGTACTTGCATGGTTTAAAGCTCAAGGCAAAGGTTATCAGACACGTATGAATGAAATCTTGCGGGATGCCATGCTAAAAGAATTAAAAAATCATCAATAAAAATGGGAGCTTAGGCTCCCATTTTTGACTGCGTATAACGCCCATTATGTTAAATGGGATTCCACATAACATCTCTACAAAAACTATTACTTAAGCCTAATTTACTCCCAAAATACATGAGATCCTTTTCTCTGTACTCTTGAGAATTACAAGTTTTTATTAAAAGTTTGGTGCATGCTGAATATAGATTTTCTTTATTAGTCTTAGACGGATTTGTTGCTAAAAATTCAGGTAATAAACTATGTAAATATTGCCCTTTTACACTGTTCGTTGCTAATAAAATTGAAAAATCTCTGTCAGATACTACTAAGTAATTTTCTTTGCAAAACTTTTTGATCAACTCTATTTTTTCTGGAGTCCAATTCTGATCATACTTTAGAGCAAAATACTTTAATAAATATAAATACGTTGTCGCATTTTCAACTTTACTATGTTCACTTTTTTTAATAATTTTTTCAGCAGGTTTAGACTTTTCCTCGTTTAAGATAGCAACCCATTTTTTATTATTACATTTAGGGCATGAATAACCTTTTTTTATAAGCCATTCTATAACTTCTTTAGAATAAGCAGCTATTCCTGTGCCACCAATTACTATAGCAATACAGATTGGCATGGCAAAGCCTGTTCCAGCAAAAAAGAAAGAAGTCCAAGCCCATATCCCAAACCCAGAAACTGAACCCCCTATAATTTTCAGTATTAATTCTTTATTTACTTCTTGTGTATGTCCACAACTTTCACAACGTATTTGCATGATTTAATAAAATTAAAAAGGATATTAACTAATATATCAAAGGTTTAAATCTACCAACAAATAATAAATTTTAACTTTAATTTCAGTAGATAAAGTGCATAGGTTTCATTATGAATATTTCCTAAAATTAACATAATACACCTTATGCGAAGTTGCACTTATGAATATTATCATAACGACAACCTAAGACATTTCTCTAAAAAAAGCTGGCCTTTTGATGCCAAAAATGTAAAAATTACATCTAAATATTCAACTGTGTTTTTCTAATATGTCTCTTAAAGTAGCTTCCTTCTTCTCTGGTGCAGGTGGTTTAGATCTTGGTTTTAAACAAGCAGGATTTGACATTATTTTTGCCAATGAATTTGATAAGGATATTTGGGCAACCTATGAGCATAATCATACCAACACAACTCTAGATACCCGTAGCATCACTTTGATTAATGAATCAGAGGTTCCAGACTGTGATGGTATTATTGGTGGACCACCATGCCAAAGCTGGAGTGAAGCTGGTTCTAGAAGGGGAATTAAGGATAAAAGAGGACAGTTATTCTTTGATTTTATTCGTATTCTAAATGCAAAAAAGCCTGCATTTTTCTTAGCAGAAAATGTTAGTGGTATGTTGGCACCTAGACATAAGGATGCACTAGAAAACATTAAAAATACCTTTTTGGAAGCTGGTTATGATTTGCACTTTAAGCTTCTCAATGCTGCTGACTTTGGTATTGCTCAAGATCGAAAACGAGTCATTTTCATTGGTTTTAGAACAGATTTGAATATTCACTATTCTTTTCCAGAAGAAACGAATGAAGTTCATTGTTTAGCAGATATTATTCAAGACCTTGAACATAATGCAGTTCCGGCTTTAAATAAATCAAAACCAAATCCAGAAGTAAATGTAGCAAATCATGAGTATATGACTGGCGGCTTTTCCTCAATGTATATGTCTCGAAATCGCGTTAGGACCTGGGATGAACCCTCATTTACGATTCAAGCTGGTGGTCGCCATGCTCCGATTCATCCTAGTGCACCCAAAATGATTAAGCTTGAACAAGATAAATTTATCTTTTCACCAAAGGGTGAATATAGACGTTTAAGTGTACGAGAATGTGCCCGGATTCAAAGTTTTCCAGACGATTTTATTTTTAAATATTCAGATGTAAATCATGGATATAAAATGATTGGAAATGCCGTAAATGTTGATTTTGCTAAGATTCTAGCAGAAAGTATTATGAATGCATTGAATCAGTCTAAAGCTATATTAAAAGCAAGCTGAAAAAAACGTGAAGCGATAGCTTCACGTTTTTCTTTTTAAAATGAGATAGACCGTTGAGGTACAGGTGCATTATCCATATCTACCACTGAATCAAATTTCAAACTTAATGATTTTCCAAGTAAAAATCTCGAACTGGCTGTATGTAATCGCATATCTAAAATAAAATTATTATTAAACTTCACAATTAAGTGCCCATTGTCAGGATGAATATAGGCATTAATTACAGCAGTTGCATCAGCTACCGAAGTAAAGTCTTTAATCATAATTGTTCTAGTTTTTGGATATACTGCAACTTTTTCAAAAGTTGTATTTCCAACTAAAAATTTAAAATATTTTTTTATAGCAGCTTCATCTGCATATTCTAAAAGATATTTTTTAACTAAATTACAGACATCGCTATATAGATTTGTGATTAAGCTAGGATCTCTTTCTTTTACTAATCTAAACAGATAGTTATCATTTTCCTTATCGCTAAGTAATACTTTTGAATGAAAACGTTCATAAATAGTATTTAGGTCTTTACGGTATTGTGCATCAAGTTCTTTATCTAATATGCCTAATTGATTTTTAATTAGTGCTGCTGGTCTTTGGTGCTTACAAGCATCATGGTTATGTTTTAAAGAAATATTTCGAACCGATTTATCTTTGTAAATTATTCGAATATCTGTAACATCACCTTGTTTAGCAGCCGTATCTTTAAGTCTTTCAATAGAATCAATATCTTGAACTGAAATTTCTTGAATATAGCGTATAGAGAATTCTGAAAAATCCTTTTGTTGCCCTACTGGTAATTCATAAAAATGAACTAGATCTCTAATTTGATCATTTTTTGTTGATCCAATTAGATGAATGTTCAAATTTTGCTGAGTTATTACTTCTACTAATCTTGCTTCTAAAGCACGACCATTATCATTGGACTTTGACATGTGCTATCTCCTTAATAAAAATGGAGATAGTTTCTACTATTTTCCAGGATAATTCAGATTTATATTAAGATTAAATATCCCATAAAAAATTTTATGCAATAAAAAACCCCAACATCCTGTCGGGGTTTTTCGTATTTGCGTCTTAGGTTTAACTCCTGTCGAACCTTTAACATTCCTTGTTGCTGCGTTTTATTATTCTCTGGAGCATCCTGCTCGCTATGGGTTCATGATAGGAAGTTAGGGTGGATCTGTATATTCGCCAATGCCCTAAAATGTTGTACGTTATGGCTTACAAAGCTTAAAAATTATCCTTAGATTTATCCGCACATTTTGTGGATATTTTAACCACTATAAGTCCTGATTGAATTCAGAAAAAGTTAAAATTGGTTATTTTTCAACCTATTTTATAGGCAAAAAATGACAATTTCGTTTAAAAAAACGCCGACATGTAACGAGGTCGGCTTTTTGCGGATGAGTGGCGGTTTTTTAATTAATTAAGTTATTGAAATAAAAAGGATTTAAAAGAACCATTTCGCATAAGGCCCATTATGTTAA
>NZ_JACANU010000003.1:522422-543411 GCF_030329325.1 Acinetobacter sp. 226-1 | reverse complement strand
TCCCCACTTGTTTCTAAGTGGGGACTAAATTAAGGCTTATAGGATGAATTCAGAAGGTGTGTTCAGCGGACGCTTACTTTATTTCGAGATCTGAGCGAGGTGCAGGACTATACAACTGACTGGCAGTACTTTTATAATCATGAACGACCTCATATGTCAGTAAATGGTTGTCCACCTATTTTTAAACAATAACAAGGGCTTTAGATTTTCTACCCATTAATTCAATTAAAAATGGGGGTATTACCGAAATCATAAATTGATCAGTAAATTAATCAGTTTTAAAAAGTTCCTCTTGGTGTAATTCAGCGATAGGTCTATGTAGGGTAACAGGCGCTATGTCATCTAACTCATTAAGCTGAACAGATCGTGGGCGACCAATACATGCTAGATGTAAGCAAAATTTAAATGCAGCAAGAGCATGACCATCTTTTACTGAGTAGAGTTGTAGACGAGGAAATTCCTCTTGAGTTGATGGATGTTTATCTGTTGATGCTTTTGCTAATTTGAAAAGTTGAGGCTGTTGTTTAGCATCTAACTTTGTTTGCAAATCTTGTCCAAGTAAGTGCCAAAATTTGGCAGGAAATAAAGCCTTAACTTGGGAGTAAAAATGTTCGAGTTGATCGATATCCTTCCAGCGATAATGGATACCTGTGTGTGATGCGGTCACTCGATTCAAAAATATATTCAGGACGCATGCAATTTGTATTGGATTTTTACGAGCTATTTTCTGTAGATGTTCAAAAAAATAAGTCACCGCATGAAGCTCTTCAGCGCTATCAAGCATTGCTGGTTTTAAGTGGGTTGAGCTATCAATACTAAATAAACGAGGATTCCCTTTTTTTGATTTAATGTTTGCTAAATTTAGAGCATTTTCATACCAATAATTGACGAGTTCTTCTGGCAAGCACATACGTTGAGCTGTACTTTTAGGATCTTTAGTAGTCTCCAATATATTGAGCGTTTCATAGAAGCGTTGAAGTGAAATTTTAGAATCTTCTGTTCCAACAAAGAAAGCAAAAAAATCATGGGATTGATCTATTTGTAACGACAGTTCATCTAAAATGTCAGTAGCATTACTTTGAAGCCATTTTGTTTGATCATTCAATAATATTGTGGCTAGAGCACTCTGGTTCTTTTCAAAATTAAAGTCTTTTTCATCATTTGTTATTTTCAAATTTTTAAACGTTGCATTGTGGCCCATAATTTTTTTAGCCAATTCATTAGGCATATCTGGATGATGTTTTAGTAGTTTTTGACCAGCTATGAGATAACTTAAATGAATATAGCTTTTGAATGTTTCAACTGGCTCTATATGTCCTAAGAGATGTGCAATAACAAACCAATGGTTTTGTCCATGTTGATTTTGAAGTAGCTCAGCTCGAATTTTTTGATATTCGTTTTCGCTATAGTCAGTTAGCTTTTGCACAAGTGGTGCATATTCACAGTTCAGTAAAAGCGATAAATGATTCGCTGCAGTGTGACGAAAAGAGTGAAAGGAGTAATGATGCCCTTTAAAGACCTGATTTAATATCAGTTTTAGGGGCACAGTAACAGTGTGTTTATTCAGTTTTTTATTTTCATTCAAGTTGCTGAATAAATATAAACTTTTCTTATCCTCTAAACGTTTTTCAACAACGAAATCGCTAAAGAATTGGTACTCATCATCTTTTAGCAAAGCGTATGCAGGCACAATCCGTTCCGCACTATCCGTTTTGAGCAGATGTTGATTCCCTTGTTTTTTTGAACCATAAGGTTGAACCCAGATAGAAAATTGATTTAAACCCTCGATATCTTTTACACGTAACCCGAGTATTTCGTTAATACGCATACCAGTACGGTAAGCCAAAATATAAATGATTTTTAATAATTTATAGTGATGGTCTGAGATGGATTGGTCATGTAAGAGCTGATTTAACTTCTTTAATATTACTTGGAAGGCTGTGTGACCAATGATGCGTGCACGAGGTCGACTTTGCGATGCGATAAATTCAATTTCGAAATCTTCTGCTTGAAAAACAATTTGTTGGAATGTGTGAAAGCGCTTCAACATGCGGATCGTTTGGTCTTTAGACCTCTTAAATTCGGGTTGATTGGCTTCGTCAGCAAGGCGTGTATTGCTAATGATTTGTTGATAGATTTTGTTCAGCAGATCATTAATGTCATCGTCGGCATCGAAGTATTGTAAGGCATGAGTTAAAAACGGTTCTGCGATCCGGGTGTAATATGTATAGATTGAACTATCTACGAGTTTTTGATTGTCTTGAAATGCCTTCGTGTACTGAGTTGTATCAAAATCAAAGGTAGCTGATAATTTTTTTATTTGCTCTGAACTTGGTCGATAGAGACTGATGAGCCACAAAATAATACGTTTAGAAAACTCATTAAACTGCTCTTGATGACGCAGGCAAAAATCAATAATGAGTTCAGCAATAGGTTGCTCCGTTGATGATGTGCGAATCATTTTCAGCAAGTTTTTATGAATAAATATTATATTTTCTAGTGCTTCAGACGTATTGAGATCTGGTAGGGCTTTGGCTGTAGAAGAGACATTTCGTTCGATTTCATCACTTAATTGAGTTTTAAATTTTGGGAGAGCAAAGTTTTCAAACTCATGTTCTGATAAACCACACGTGAGAGTGTTTTCTAACAAACATTGTGAAAGGGCAGGATCAACATCTGCATTCGGCAGTTGTAGCCAATTAAAATTGGCGTAGTCACGTAAAAACTTAAAAGTCTTGTTGGTGTATGGATGTTTTATTTTTTGAAAAATGAGGTGCAGATACGCATTCACGTCTAGACTGATGTCACGAATTTGTCTTGTATTGAAATGAATGAGCCAAAGGCGTGTGAGTTCATCTGGAACAAAATTACGCGATTTACGTATCGTTTTTTCATCAACAAATAGATCGCCATAGCTTGGAGAAAGTGGCTCTAAAAAGATGATATTAAAATCGCAAATTTTTTGGATTTTTCCAGGGTTTTTTAAATGTTCGAGCAAAGCATTTAGTGTTGCTGTTTGACTTAGTCCACCATATAGCATTGAGCAGAGCAAGATATTCGCAATAATTTCATCATCAGAAAACGTCGAGCTATCTTGAGCAAGAATCCAGTAGTCCCAAAGTTTTTCTATAATGATGTCAATTTCATGACCGGCCTGGATCCAATCTAAAGTGAAAATAGGTTCATCGCGTTTCATCTCGAAGGTGAGATGGGGTAAGGGCAAGTCTTGGTTATTATTCTGATTGAGCGCTTTGATGTATGTGCGGAAGAATTCATGCGCATATTTTTTCCAAGCGAGATTGGGTGCTTTACGTTTAATAAACTCATAAATCGCAGGGTAAGCTTGAATTAATTCGTCATTTGAGAATTTTTGTTCATCCAAATATTGTTGAAGTTCATTCTCAGCATCAGCACGTAAGTTTTGTTCTAGCTCTTTGCGTTGGAATTGACGTCTATCTTCAGCGTAGCGTTTTTTGGAAGTTTTTTTATTGAGTGATGACATGTACTTCAATCCCAACGATTTTAAATTGACTTCTCATTTGCTCTAAAACATCTGCAATTTTAGAAAATTGAGAGAGCGATAAACTGGAAAATGGATGTGCTGCTTCTTGTTGCATGAGTTCATGCCCAAATAGAGCTAAAATTTCTGGTTCAGAAATTTTATAAGTTAAAAATGCACGAGCTGTATGGCGATGCCAATTTGCATGATCAAGTCCTAATTTAGGGTGGAAATCTTTGACTGTAGAAGGACTTAGTGGTTTCCACTCATCATTTTGGATGATTCCCAAAAAGGGCAGCTTACTTGCTTCTATTTGTTGTATGACATCACTTAAAGCTGGATGACTCATCATGATTTGAGTCGAAAAATATTCTAAAAATTTAAGGAATTTTTTTATCTCTTCAACTAAAAATGAACAAAGCGGAATGAGGCGTCCGAATCCATTACGGCCGCCTACTTCTTTGTCAGAAACCATCAAAATTTGGCGTTTTAAATTAAAGTTTTTAAGAAATCCAGGGAATTCAGCAACGGGGCGTGCTGCTGTAAAAAGAAGGAGGATATGCCATAGCCAGATATTATAATGATTAAAGATTGAAATTAGATCATCTTCGGCTTGTGAAAAAATATTAAATTTCAATACAGCAAAAATCTCTGTAATGACCTGTGGTTTTGGAGCTTTACGACTACCAAAATGAGTTATTGAATCAGGGAGCGAACGTACACAGCTTTCATATGTGCTTGCTACATCTGCACAAAGTGATTTTAGAATATCAATATATTGTGCATGTAATCGTAGGATATTCTGATGACAATAAGAAACAGATGATGACTGATTGGCATCAATCCCTGTGATTAAATCTGCGAGTTGTTTATTCCCTGTTTTTGCAAGAACCGTATGATGCAGTAGAGAACTCACCTTTACGACAGACAGTTTTGGAATCAATAATTCTTGTCTTAATTTGCGTAAATATTGTTGTATATCATCGAAACTAACCGAATCCATTTTGCGGAGATCCTCAATGAATAGATTAGGGATTGGAATGTCTAAATAGATCGTCTGATTGAGCAAGCTGTCTGAATACTCAAAATCACGGTTCTCAAATACATTAAATTTACTGCTTAAGAAGAATTGATCATTTTTATTGATCATTTTTTGGCGGTTATTTAAGTTTTTAGCTCGCTTGCTTTGTATATATAGCCACTCATTCACACTATTACCGGTCAAAAATGCGAGCATTAGGATCAAAGCACTTTTATTTTGATGTTCAGAGTAGTCCACATGAAGTCTTTTCAGTAGATGGTTCACGCTAGATGGATTCGGAAAAAAACTACTCGACGTGAGTAAATGTTCTTTGCGTTGAATATGTTTTGCAACAAGCGGTAGAACATAGCTTTGACTCGTTTCTGAATGTGCTGCGAGTGGTGTAATGTTAATTGGATCAACAATTATCTGTCGATCAACAGGCTCATCAATTAAGGTTTCTATATTTAGTGCTTTAGATTTCCCCCCTTTTTTGATTTCGATACTTTCTTCAATGAATTGTTCTTCATCAAGAAACTGATGTTGAAGCTGTGTATCGATACTTGCACGTGCAATCTTCGCTTTGTTTTTTAAAACGTAGTTAAAAGTAATGCGAATATCATTGAGTAGATTGCGATCAAACTCAGGCAATTCATCCGTATCTAATGTGATCAGATGTTGAATAAATTGTTCTAAGCTCTGTGTTGGATCTTGAAGATAGGTACTCCAGAGACGTTGATACTCTTCTGTATTTTGATATTTTTTTTCAGTATCTAAGTTTTTATTTGCAGTTCTAAAACGTTGAAATAAGCGCTTTACGGTATTGAAGTGTTCTGTGTGTGCTTGTTTAAAAAGATCTGGCTTGAGCTCAGGAAGAGCAATTAAATAAATGGCCGCTTTCAAAACTAGAATATTCCAATTTTTTGCATGCGTCTGCGATTCAGGTAATTGCGCAATTGAATTGATATATGACGTAATGGGTAAATCACTAATCTTAACTTTTTTAGTGAAAGCGATTACCGGTGGTGTCGGCAGCTGCGAATCAAACTCTACATCGATATCAAAGTAATCGAGATTGAGACCAACCAAAAAATTGTCAGTCTGTTGAGAAAACAATAGTTTAGCCACAAAATTAATATGTTTGGCACGCTCAAATTGCTCATCGCCAAACAGTTTTTCAAGCATTTTTTGCAATGAAATAACTGGCAAATCAATATGCTCGTTTAGATCGTTCGACACTATGATCTCCAAATTTTTTCTGTACTTAGGCAACTATCAGAGTGATCAACGAGTTCTTTTACACATCTGCTGTTGAGTGATAATTCATTAATAATATGTGTGCGCTGTTGATTAATATTTTTAATCCGCTGATTCAGTTGATTTCGTGAACATGAAAGTAGTTGTGCTAGCAATTCCAGACTCATTTGATGATGTGGCTTTAAAGATGATTCTTTGTTAATGGTTAATAGTGTTTGACGTGAAAGATGTGTGTTAATTAAATGCAATGTTTTTCGTGGATTTAACGACCGAATATCAAATTTTGAAGTTTTGATGAATTGAATAAATTCACGACTGCATAACTCTATGAGAAATGCTAATTCCTCATCTGAAAAATTTGGTTGTTGATGAATAACTAACGAAACCTCCTTAATATCCTGCTTTAAATAGCTAATATATAATTGAATATTATTGAGAATGGTGTAGCCATCAAATTCTGAGGTTTTCCACACATGGAGCTCTTTTATACGATTAGAAATATCTAAATCTGCAGCGAGACTTTTAAACATATTTAAGTAGCACAGGTTGAAACCATAAGCACGTGGATGAATGATGATTCTGCTTTTTTTGAAATTTTTTAGAGTACTTATCCGTGTTGCTGGAAACTTTAAAAGTAGTTCAGATGTCAAATCCATGTGTGCTATTGAATAAAAATAATACAGTAATATTCACGTATATTTAGGGTTTTTGAATATGGCAGGAGGCATCATTTTTTTCTTGTTTTTAAAGTTTATTTATTATTGAAAGTTTCAAATTTTCCTCCTCGAGTGGATACTCACTATTAGTTAGCTATATTTGTGAGTTGGCAAAAAATATCATGTTTCTATTATGATGTTCACATAGCTGATTAGAATGAATAGGTTAGGGATGAGTACAGCTGATTATTACAATAATAATGCTCAAATTTTTTTTGATAATACATACCGAGTTGACATGCAGAGTTTGTACGAACCTTTTTAAGTATTTACCTACACAATTAAAGATTTTGTACTTGGGCTGTGGGTCGGGTGGTGACACTTTGTATTTCAAAAATAGAGGGTATCAAGTTGATGTAATAGATGATTCGGCTGAGCTGGTAGTTAAGGTGCGAGAGCTCACAGGAGTTAAGGTTAATCAGTTGAGTTTTTCTGCGTCGCAGATTCGGCCTTGACATTAAAAAAAAGCGAGCAGATGAGTTTATGTTTGATGAAAATTTTGACCCCTCAACCTTAGATGGGTTTGGGTTGAAGTGAACCTATCATCGCGACAGGTTCTAAGAATCCAGAAAATACTGATTCAGATCCAAGCCAGCAGCTTCATTTTTAATGGCGAGTAAGGGATTCAGGAAAAATATTGTTCTTTGCTTCGAGGTCACTGAGTTCGGAAAAGGCTTGAATACCGCCTGCGGCTTTAATTCCATCTAAAGCGACAGATAGAGCTTCCTGATCTGATGGGAATGTTTCATCCCATACCGTAGAAGTACCATTTTGGTTTACCACTTCCAGTGTCCAGTCACTATCAGGTAATCGATAAATTAGAATTTCAATTTGCTCATTATCCTCTTGTAAAACTTGAGATAAGGGAGAGTCGATTAAATCATTTTCATCATAATCCAGAGTACTGTCATTATCAGACATCAGCGGCAGCCTTTATTGTATTTAACATCCGTCCATAGTAATGAATGAATTAAATTTTGCCTAGCAGTGGATATTATGGGGTACAAAGAATGGCTAAATTCAAAAAATAATTGCCCCGACAATAAAACAAAATAATCCAAAAATTACCCAAATCCAGACATTCGATTTGGGTTTCTCAGTATGTGATGTATAGAGTGGTTGTTGTTCCTGAACAGGATTCTCTTGGTTGCCAGCTCTGTTCTTATAGGGCTGGTGTTTTGAATAGGATAGGCCTGTGCCAGGAATACCAACGCTGGTTCGCGTACCTTTTTTGCCAATATTTAAAGAAGCACCAGGTTTGCCAATGCTCGCGCTACTAATGCCTTTATGCGTCAGATTGATTTTTAATCCAGGTAATATTTTAATACTCTTGCGAAATCTGAAGCCCATATTTTTTCCATTTACAAGAACCAGTTTGGTTTCTATTTCAGTTGTCCGGATACAGTGAAATAAGAGTTTGATTTATTCATAGGACTGATCATTTGACTTATCTATTGAAATATCAGTATGTTCTTTAACATAAGATATTGGCTTTTAGACAATGAATCAAACATTAAATTATTACAATCAACATGCTCAAGCATTTTTTGAAAATACCTATCAGGTTGAAATGGAAAGTCTATACGCACCATTTCTAAGATATTTGCCGGAACAGGCATTGATCCTGGATTTGGGCTGTGGCTCGGGGCGGGACACTTTGGCATTTAAGAAAAAAGGCTATCAAGTTGAGGCAATTGATTATTCTGCCGAGCTGGTTGAAAAGGCGAGAGAGCTGACAGGCATCGAGGTACGTCAGCAAAGTTTTTATGAGCTGAATGAAGTAGCTAAGTATGATGGTATTTGGGCTTGTGCTTCTCTTTTGCACTGTGAAAGAGATCGCTTGACTGAAGTGCTGGTGTGCATATTTAAAGCATTAAAGCCAAATGGTGTGTGTTATATGTCTTTTAAATGTGGCGATACAGACCGTGAGAAAGAGGGACGTAGCTTTACTGACTTGAATGAACAGCAAGCTCATGAATTAATCAAGCAGATTGATCAGGCTTTACTGTTACAGCAATGGATTACTGTAGATAAACGTCCAAGCCGTACAGAAGAGTGGTTAAATATCCTGATTAGAAAAATGCAGGCTTAGACATGTTGTTTAGTACAGCCGAAATACCAACACCTCAAGAACAGCTAAAATTCTTGAAGTATATTCAGCAGATATTGCACTCAGGAACTTTTACGTCGACATATAAGTTTGCTTTGCTGATGAGTATCACACGTCTGGCGATTGAACAGGGTCAAGATACCGAAGCTGTGTTGTATTTGGACTATCAGGATATTGCTGAAAAGTTTATTGACCTGTACTGGAAACAGTCACTGCCGTTTCAGTTCAACCACTATGAACCTTTTATCCTTAAACAAGCCACTGGACAGCAAGCAAAAATCATCAGTGAGATTAAAAAGGCACAGCAAGAATTCAAAACCTTGGGAACGTTGAGAAGGGATGTGCATTACTGGAACAGGCTAAAGCGGACAGTTGCAACAACGGTAAAGCAAATGCCAGTAGTGTATTTGCAGAATCTGAATGGCCAAACTATAGAGTTTCTCTATTGTCTTAAAGATTCCAAGCAGTCCCTCAAGCTGTTACCCAAGGTGATGTATTGCTTGAGACAGTTTAGTGAAATTATTGAAGAGCTGTGCCAGAAGCGCTGGATTGACTTTGTCCGGCTGAATAAGCAGAACCTGGTTGTATTAGATGGGTTACCTGACCTAGATGAATTCATGTTTGCACCGAGTCGTAACCAACTAGGACAGGTCGCAGACTTTCTGATTGATTTGCAAGAATGCCAGTGTTTTTATTGCGGTAAAAGCCTAAAAAACTCCAAATATGCAGTAGATCATTTTATTCCATGGTCTCTATATCCTGCGGATACCGGACATAACTTTGTCCTAGCGGATGAAAAATGTAATTTACAGAAAAGCAATTATTTAGCATCGCAGCAACTCTTATATCAGTGGCAGGAGCGTAATCATCTGCATGATCAATCCATTACACGAGAGATTTCTCAATTAGGTTTTCTAACCGATCTGCAACGTTCGCATCGGGTTGCCGATTGGGCGTATAAGCAGGCAATAGAGAATGAATATGTAGTTTGGTTGGGGGGGAAAGAGAAGAAGATATTATCTCATCCAATATCTGCTATATTTTGATGCTATTTATTTTATAAATTTTAATTAGGGGGTTCATTTGTTAGTTGTTGCTGAATTTTTGCAAAATTACTATATTATTCCTGCGCTTATGTTTATTTTTGTATTAGCGGTTGGCGTTAGATTTTTTTTTAAATATATTCAACCTGCAAAAAAAATAAATACTGATTTATTGTTTATTCGTAATTCTTTCAAGGAGATTGATAGAAATAATGTGAATAAGCATGAATTGGATAATAAATTTGCAGATAACTTACTTTTAAAACATGCTTGGTCTAATTATAAAAGTTCGTTTCATGATATCTATGAAACAGTAGATGGTGAGAATATTTTAATCACCTCTCGGGCAACGGCTCCTAGTGATGTATTTTTTACACAATCTGCATTGGTTGATACGCCATTAAAAGTAGAATTTTATAAACATTTACCTGGAATTATTACAGGTGTTGGGATTATTGCGACATTTACGGGATTATTATTTGGTTTATTTGCATTTGATCCTGCAGGTGATCCTGCCAAGGTACAAGACAGTTTGGCATTATTATTAGGTGGAGTTGGTGAGGCTTTTATTGCATCTGGTTTAGCTATTTTAGCAGCTATGCTCATTACTTGGCGTGAAAAATCTTGGTTAAGAAAATGTTATGAAAGTTTAGAAATTTTAACGACAGAAATTGATAAGCTTTTTGAAACTGATTCCACTGGAGAAGAGTATCTAGCTAAATTATTAAAATCCTCTCAAGCAAACGAAACCAATGCTCGTCAATTAAAAGATAGCCTTGTTAATGACTTAAAAGTCATGATGACGAATTTGGTTGAGGAAAATAAAAAGAATCAGATTGCTTTTGCTGCACAGTTAAGTGAAAGCTATGCGAAATCAAGTCAGGATATGGCGACTCAGATTGGTCAATCGATTACGGATACCTTGCAAGCACCTCTAGATAAAATTGCGTCTAGCGTACAACAAGTAAGTGGTGACCAAGGTTCAGCTGTCCAAGAACTCATGACTGATGTGCTTACAGCCTTTATGAGTAAATTGGAGTCTACGTTTGGCAGTCAAATGACGGGCATGAATGAGATGATGACTCAATCAGTATCCGCCATGAAGGAGATGCAATTAGGCTTTTCCCAATTACTGACAGATATGAAAATTAATAGTGAAACTTCGACGAAAACATTAGAAATACAGATGTCGAAAATGATTGAAGATATTCAACAAAAACAAAATGAGATGACTGATCAAATGAATTTAATGGTGGATCATTTATCTCAAGGTGCCGCAAAAATTGGAGAACAAGGTCAACATGCGATTGAGCAGTTAAATGGCAAAGTCTCGGAGTTGATGGGGAATCTAGGTGGAACGATGTCTGAGTTAATGTCAGATGTCACGAAACAGCGTATGGAACAAGATCGTGTGATTCTAGAAAATCAGCAAAAACTGCACGAACAATCATCTGCATTAATTGATAATTTAGGAACTGAAATTAAAGATTTGATTGCACACAGTCAAAATGCGGTCCAAGTATATAAAGAAAATATTCAGAAATTATCTCAAGTGACAACGGATAGTATTACGGGTATGAATAACGGTGCTGAAAAAATGCGCTTAGCTTCTGAACAGTTTAATACTGCGGGCAGTTCTTTGATTACAGTGACTGATAAGACATCACAGCTAATTGCAGAAGTAAGTACCACCTCTACGCATTTGACCAGCGCAAGCAGCAATTTAATCTCTCTATTGAAAGACTATAAAGACTCACAAGAGAGTGTCAAACAGGCAATCAGTACTTTAGATGGTTTGATTAAACAAGCTCAATCTGAAGCTGGTATGAGTACCAAAATGCTTGAAGATATGAATCACATGACAAATGCATTGAATCAAGTGAAGAAAGAAATGCAGGATTATCTTGAGCAAGTCAGTGATGTGCTGGTGAAAGGTTTTGACAGTTTTGGTTCCTCAGTGGAAACCAGCTTAAATCATTCTTTAGGAGCTTTTGATAATACCCTTGATCAAGCTGTAAAACGCCTTGCAACTGGTGTAGAGGGCTTGGGTAATTTTGTAGAAGATCTGGAAGATCTTGTACAACAAAAGAAAAACTAATTTTGGGGTACATGATTAATGTTAGGTAACAGGTACTCTAAGAAACCACGTTCTAAAGATGATGGTGAAAAACCTTTTTGGATTTCATTCGCTGATTTAATGACAGCATTAATGACCTTGTTTTTAGTCGTAATGGCTGTGTCATTAATGGTCGTAACGAAAAAAATCAATGAAGCGACTCAAGCCGAAAATCAACGTAGTTCAGAGATTTTGGATATTTGTACTAGTATTCAAAATGACGCCGCGTTGAAAAACAAGATTATTGCTGTTGATTGTAAGGACAATCGTATCAACTTTGGAGAAGCTGGTCGGTTTGGCCATAATGACTACCGGTTAAATGCAGCAGGTGTAGAGGCATTAAATACGTTAGTACCCATTGTTTTAAATGCTGCTAATAGTGAAAATGGAAAAAAATGGTTTAAACAAATTGTGATTGAAGGATTCACAGATACGGACGGTTCATATCTCTATAACTTAAACTTAAGTTTACGTCGTTCAGAATGGGTCATGTGCAATTTACTCGATCCCAAGTTTAGCCAAGGGTTAAGTTTAACTGAAGCACAAAAGAACCAGGTTAAACAATTATTTTTAGCTGGTGGGGTCTCTTTTAATTCAGCTAAGGATAGTAAAGAAGCCTCACGTCGTGTTGAGCTACGGATGCAATTCTATGGTTTAAAAGAAAAAGAGAACGCTGAACCGCAACCTCATTTTGTTTCAGCACCTGTTGAAACATGCCAATTGACACGGTGATAGTGATGAGTATTGCGAATCTGAAACGTCGTCTTGACGAAAAAATAAGTGTATTTTCTGAACCAACTCATATACAGACTAAATTTGTTAGACCTCAGCGTTTAATGAAAACATTGTCGATTATTGAGCATAAACTCGATGATCTTGAAAATGTACAACCATTAGAAGAAAAAATTATCAAATCAGTTCTCAAACTTGAACAACATGGGTTTGATGGGATGACTAAACGAGATTGGAAAAATTTGGCTTGGTCTCTCAGTAAAAAACTGCCCAATTATGAAGAAAAACTTTTATTCACACCTGTAGGTGTAAGATTAATTGATTATTTCAACCAATTGGGAATTGACCAACTCCAGTTTGTTTATTTTCCACTGTTGTATAGTTATTTTGCTTTTGAGCAACATGAACTAGAAAACTTACCTAGTAATTGGATTCAGTTAAGAAAAATACTAGATGAAAATAAATCTTCGATATTTAAAGCTTCAACTCGGCCTAAAAAATGGATGACGACTCTTATAGATAATTCAGAGGTTTTAACCACAGAACCTACGAAAAAATTTGTACGTGAATTTTTACAAGATAATGATGAAAACAGAGTTGCTAATCAATTAGAAAGTTTAAGAATAGCTTCGGTTAGTTGGTTTTGGGATGATTTGATTCGATCTGCAATTAAGTCGATCAAGACAATGAAAGAAGATGAGTATTTTCAAATTATCCCACGTTTTTTAGTATTGCTTGAAAAAAATAAAATATATGCGACGGATATTTTAGCTGCGCTTCTAGAACGGTATGCTAGTACCTCTCAGAGAGAGAAAGTACATGAGGTATTAAAACATCTAGCATTGGATCAGTGGGGTAATCCTCAGTATGAATCATCAGCGGGATGGAATAACGTAAATGTTGATACCAAAAAAATGGTGATTCAGTGGTTTGTAAGGGCAGATTTAGAAGCTTTTTTCAATTTATTCAGTCGCGTAGCAGATATAGAACGTTTTAATTACTGGATTAAATATATTGATAAGATTTCTTTTTCCCAGATTTTCTTAGGTCCTAATGCATTACACTCGACTCAGGCAGAGCATATTAAATTTAGAGAAATGAATAAAGGAAGGCTAAAACGTTTAACTCGATCGACTGCAAATAATAATGCTTTTATGCTCAAAATTGAAAATGTTTATGTTATGGATTTTTCGAGTGTAGGTAATGCTTGTTATATTACAAATTCAATACCTTATAGTGAAAGAGCAAGGGAGGTCAGTATTGATGAGCTCAAACCATGGGTACACTTATTAAAATTAAGTCATACACCAGGTTGGCAAATACGATTTGATGAAAAATTAGCTGAATTGGGAATCTTTTCCAGTCAAGCAAATAATTCTAATTCAAGATATAAAAGGCATTATTAAAAGGTAATGGCATGAAGCTAGCATTCTGGAAAAAGAAAAAAAGTACTGACTCTGTTGTTGAAGATAACTTGGTGGTGAGTATAAAGTCTTTACAATATGATGAAGTAGGATTGATTTATCCTTATCAACAAAATGCTAAAACTGATGCTGATTTTTATTGGGAAAGTCTAGAAGAAGAAGATATCGCGTATCTCCTGGATGATCAGTATGTATTGCCATGGGAGGAGCTGTTTCAGCTACAGCAAAATCCCGAACATAGTAACGTACTTAATTTACTCAACTTACCTAGTCCAACAACTTTACATCCAGTGATTCGTAGTGAGGGAGGATTAAGTGATCCTGATTTTAAAATCATTCTGGATGGATGGTGTGATCAAAATAGGATTAAGTCTAAAGGCCTAATTAAACGAATAGGTGCGGTACTGAATGTTGATGGTCAAGAATATTTACTGAATGAAACGACTTGGAAACTTGTAGAAAAAGTTAAAGAATTTGCTCGTATTTCAAATAAAGATAATAAGCTAAATCAAAAGTATTGGGCTCAAATACGAAGTTTAGCCAATCGAAGTCAAGCAAATTTAGATGAGTTTCTTCGTAAGACCGTGGTACTTGCACCTGAAAAATTACAATTGAATCTACGTAAAAACTTGATTAGTCAGGAATCAGTTGTAGAAGTACAGCCCGACTTTGATGAGGCACCGTCAAATTGGTTGCAAACTTTTGATCGCTATAATCAGGTACAAGATCAATATAGCATTAGCCTACCAGATGGTGGAGTCGCTCATGTAGTTATTGATCCTCAAGTCAAAAATGTACTGAGTGAAATTAAAAAGATGCCGAATAGACGTGTATCTGGTGAGCGCGCTCAAACATTTTTGCATAACCCCTTCGCGCAATTAGGAGATGATGCCACAGAGGTCATCTCTCCTGAAGGTTTTGAAAAATCAAAGCAAGATGCAGAAATCTATAGTTACAGCTTACAGATAGATAAATTTTATAATGAGTTAGCGCATTATGTTTCTGCTCAATTAACTCTTAATGAAAATTCTGGCCGTGAACAACAATCGATTCTGTTGGAACTCTCCAATCTAGAGCAAACAAAATATTTTATCTCTGCTTATGAAAAGCCATCACCAATTTTCATATGGGCGGGTTATACAATTGATAAAACGAGCTATTTAGATCATCAGGTTCAAGAGTTAAAAAGTGATCTAACAGAAATCCAAAAATACGAAGATGAGTTACAAGCACAGCAAGTTTTAGATCTATCTAATTACAGTGATCGGGTCATTGGTATCGGTGAAGCACAAAAACTAAACTCTGAGTTTATTCAAAGAGACAGTGGTGAATCAGAGTGGTTGCCACAGCATCTCATGGAGTTGGAGCAACAACTGCAAGATCGCTTCTCCGATGAGGTATTAGAGTTGCTTGAACAGCGTATCAAGCAGGCTGAGCAAGAAGGTAAAGATCAGGTTCTAATTCCTAATGCGAACACTGAAGTCTCAGTAGATGACGCTAAAAAATTATTAAATAGTCTGAGTGATTCAAATAGAAAAGAAGCAATTGAAACATTAGAAGAACCTACGGTTAATCTACAGAAAAAAAAGAAAGATACATTACTCATCGCAAATAACATTGATAAAGCTGAGTTTACTAAACAACGAGCAGATCAATTGGTTTTTGATGAGAAGAACCATCCTCCGGCTAGATTACCTTTAAGTTTCAGAAGTCAGGAATTCGGTTTAAAACCGCATCAGGAGTATGGGGTTGCATGGTTGCAGAATCTACATCGATACGCACCAGAACAGGTAAGTGGTTGTCTTTTAGCAGACGATATGGGATTGGGTAAGACTTTACAATTGTTGTGTTTTATTGGTGAATATTTAGAAAATGCAAAAGATAAAAAACCAGTTTTAGTGGTTGCTCCAGTTTCATTATTAGAAAACTGGGAGGCAGAAGCAAATCGGTTCTTTAGTGCTAAATTTGCTAAAATCCTAAGTCTATATGGTGAGAATTTAAAAGATCGAAAAATTCCCAAGCATTTAATATCTGCTCAATTAAGAGATGATCATGGTATTACCCATTTGCTTGAAGAAGATTGGCGAGGTGATGCGGATATTATCCTCACAACCTATGAAACGATGCGTGATCTAGAGTTTTCTTTAGCACGAATTGATTGGGGAATTATGGTTTGCGATGAAGCACAAAAAATTAAAGTTCCTACAGCAATGGTGACTAAAGCGGCTAAAGCTCAAAAAGCGGACTTCAAAATTGCATGTACAGGCACTCCTGTTGAGAACTCATTGACTGATCTATGGTGCTTATTTGATTTTATCCAAGAAAATTTGTTAGGGTCATTGAATGAATTTGGAAAAACTTATCGTCGCCCTATAGAAAATCTTGATAATGTGGATAATGAAGTATTGGAACAATTACGAAACTTGATTGCACCACAAGTTTTAAGACGAATGAAACATGATGTTGCTGACTTACCAGAAAAAATTGAAGTAAATCATTGTAAAAATATTACGATTTCTTCACTTCAACGTCAATTATATGCCGATGTAATTAATCGCTACAGAAAGTTGTCTGAAGAAGGTAATCAAGGTGCGATGTTGGCTTCACTGCACAGTATGCGAATGATTTGTGCACATCCATTCCAATTGCAACCGAATGCTTCAATTCATGAATCACCTAAAGTAGATTGGTTGATTAAAACATTAGATGCAATTAAGGCAAAGAATGAAAAAGTTATTATTTTTACTGAATTTAGAGATATTCAAGTATTCCTGAAACGGATTCTTCTAGAACGATTCGGCTTAAATGTTACAACCGTTAATGGGGATTCAAATACAAGCAGCAAAAAAGGTTTAACACGGCAAAATCTTATTGATAGATTCCAAGCAACTAGTGGTTTTAATGTAATTATTTTATCAACCACTGCTGTAGGTTTTGGCGTTAATATCCAAAAAGCTAATCATGTCATTCATTATACGCGCAGTTGGAATCCTGCCAAGGAAGATCAGGCAACTGACCGTGCGTATCGTATAGGACAAGATAAAGAAGTTTTTGTTTACTACCCATCAATAGCAGCAAATGATTTTGATACTTTTGAGATAAAATTAGACCGACTTTTATCAAGTAAGCGGGCTCTGGCAGATGATATGCTGAAACCAAATACTGATCTAGGTAAGGAATTGATCCACTTAATTTAAAAAAAGAGAAGTTAAAAAGAGCCGTCTAACAAGGCTCTTTTTTGCAAGTAGTATTAAGTAATCCTTTGATCTGCCCAGTAGCATGGAACAATGATCAAATTGTTTTCATGTAATCGTGACCATAATCGGGCACCTAAATCCCGCTGTAGAGTTTGGACTGTGAAATTGGAAATCAGCAGGGTAGATTTCATGTTGTCATAACGGCTATATAAGACCTTATGAACCATCTCTAGGCGTTTTTCGTGCCGGTCATGCAGGCCATATTCATCAATCACCAATAAATCAAAACTGGAGAAATGGTCAATAACTTCCTTTTCAGAGCGTGAGGCATCTGACCAAGTGTCCATCATTTTTTGAGCGATTTCTGCACTTGTATAATAGCGTGCAGATTTTGTACTGTTATGCAGAATGTTGCGAATAATTGATGCACTCAGATGGGTTTTACCTGTACCCGGTGTACCAATCATCAACATGTTCGGATTGTGGCCAGAAATAATCTGCTGTGCAAAAGCCTGACATAGTTTGATGGCATTGTCTTGAGCAGGACATGCAACTACAAAATTCTTGAAGCCACGGTCCAGATAGCGTTTATTGAGCCCTGAGTTTTTGATTTTCTGTTGTAGCAATCGCTGTTGCAGTTCATCCTCATAGGCTGCATGTGAGTGATGGACAGTTTCTTTGGCACACAATTTACAGAGCCTGTGACCTGCAATTTCCATCAGGGGTATATGATGGGTAGGACAGAGTGTTTCCGTTGTTTCTGCGTGAAACTGGAGTGTTTTAAGCATGGTATTCATGATCACTCTCCTAAATCCATTTGGAATTTTCTAAAAAATCCTCATTTTTTTCTTCAAAATTTGAAGATGAAGATGAAGATGAAGATGAAGATGAAGATGAAGATGAAGGGCATGGTTCAAGCATGACTTGAGTAATACTCGGGCTCTTCTCAGGAGTTGCTTGAGCATTTACTTTTCGTTGCTTGGTTGATGCTTGAGCATTACTTGCGGATTTATTCCAGCGTGCTTGAGCTGCATTTTTAGCTTTATCAGATTTCATCTGTTGATTTTGCAACGCTTGGTTTTTTAAACTGGTTAAAAAACTTGAAAGAATTTGTTCAGATTCGACTTCAAATAATTCCAATGCTGTCAGCGTATTCAACAAAGTTTTAGCCTTGGTATGCTGCGGTAATTTCGTGATGCTGCATACCGTTGCTAAATCATGAGGAATAGCTCCATTTTTCCAGAAATCCATCATTAACAGCAGTGCTGCACCGATTTGCTCTGCAGTCATTCGTGCAAATTTTGCCTGTAAGTCGCCAATATAGAGTGGCATCCAAATTGAAATATCTTTATGCATATGTTCACCTTTTTATAGGTATAGAGGGGCTAAGGTCATCAATTAGATAACCTTGTATATTTATTTGATCAGGGAGCCAGGCTCATTAACCGGATGCGGGCCTGTTGGGCCAGGTCGTCGTAATGGGCTTGCCCTTCATCCAGCATTCGCTGTAACCAAAGTCTTAATGCTTGGTGATCATCGAAGCATTTATTGATTTCCAGCAAAAAGGCCAGATTGTGCAGTTTGGGAATGTGTAGCTCATGGATTAATTCACGAGCGACCATATCTGCTTCAGGACTGACGACCACACCACCAAAGAAAGCTTTACTATTCATGTGCAAGCTCCTCCGTATTTAGTTTTTCCAGCATGGCTTCAAATGCACTGCCATCGCGGCGCGTAACATTGGGAATGTAGCGGCTATAGACCCGGAACAGCATTTCAGTCGTTGAATGGCCCAGCTGGCGTGCGATCCATTCTGGATTCTCGCCTGCCGACAGCCAGAGCGTTGCAGCGGTATGACGTGTTTGATAAGCACGACGAGGCTTTAGTCCTAAATAGCGTAGCAGGGGATGCCAGACACGTTTATTCACTAAACGGTAGTCTAGAGGACCACCATCACGGTTGCAGAAAACAAAACTGGATTTACCATTATTTAAGCTTTTCTGTTGCAGAAAGGCTTGGTACACCCGGTCATTCATCTGGATCGTGCGGTCAGAACCATACGTTTTGGTTCCACCAAGAACACCATTCACTAACGCTTCACGGATATGGATCTCACGACGTTGCAAGTCGATATTTTTCCATTGAAGGCCATCGATTTCACTGGTGCGCATACCCGTAAAAAAGCGGATGGTGTAATAAGGTTTAAAGTCGTCACGAACAGATGTAATAATTCGCTGAACTTCTTCAAGAGAGAAAGGCGTGACTTCAATCCGACCTTCTTTCAAACTTTTTATGTTTTTGTAAGGGCTATCAAAATCATATCGTTCGGATGCGCTATCTAGTATCATACGAAGTACTGTCATAATCTGGTTGATTCGTGATGGTGAAAGGCATTCTTGGTTATTTCCGTATGTCACTTTGGCGAGGGATGAACGGAATCCAAGGATGTCTGACTTTTTGATGTTAATAACAGGAATTGTTCCGAAATATGGAGTTAAATATTTTCGAATAACAATCCTAATTTTTTCTGCATAGCTGCTACGCCATTCTATTTCTTTATCAGCAACCCATATTTCACAGTACTTAGAAAAAACAGGTGCTTTAGAACTCACTGCATTGATTTGGTTTTCAGCAGCTTTAATTTCTGCCAGTCGAGCACTTTTGGGAAAATATTTTGCATAATCAAATACACCTAAGAGCATTTCAGCTTCCATACGTTCAATCGCTTTTTCAAGTTTTTTACGATTGTTAGGTGTATCTTCCATTGCAGTTGTTTCACGGCAACGCTTATTTAAGTACCGAAAATCAATTGTAAGCTTGCCGTATCTTGTACGGATTGAGGCCATGTGATTGAACTCCTATTGTAGTTGTAGGCTATGAAGAGAGCCGAACGAGGTTTTTGTCATATCTTCCTCAATGCGTTCCCAAACAAAAAGAATTTTGCGCCCACCAAATGGGCGAATGTAATGAACGCCTTCAAGTAAGACGCTATCTTTGAGTTGATTTCGGATAGTACGCTCGTTGTAATGAATTCGTTCCGAAAGTTCTTTTGTAGTAAGATACGTGAAGTTCATATGTATATCCTTTTAAAAAGTATCACAATGATGTTATTTAAGATTACAATGCAATACTATAAGCATTTAATACATCATGCAAGTACTTTATTACACAATGGTGGTAATTAATGATAGTTTGCAATTTGCCAGTCTTATTAGCAGAACGCAGAATGAAGGTTGCGGATGTTGCGCGTGAAACAGGGATGAGTAAAACCACTCTGCATAAACTTTATAATGGTCAATCGACTCGTATTGATTTTGAAACTATTGAGAAGCTCTGTTTATTATTAAATGTAGAGGTAGGAGATCTTCTGAAATTACAAGCTGAAGAATCTTAAGACGATGAAATATTTATGAAATTAAGGTGACCAAATTTGGTCACCTTATTTTTTTAGAGTATTTTTGATTGTGGGACAAGTATGTAGATGTTGAGTTAAGTAGGACTGAATTTTAAAAACTTAAAATGATCTGTATTTGTCGAGAGTTTTATTGCGTGACCAAATTTGGTCACGATCCTATTTGATCTTGTAAAAATATTGAATTGAAAATAATAGAAGTCTAATGACATAGAAATTTTCGGTGGAATAATTTTTTAAGCAGTTTTAGAAAGGGGTTCTTATCTTTTTGATTTATTGAAGGCACTTTTTGGTCACTTATGGTCACCTGCAAATTGAAGACGTTGGGATAGACGTTATTTGAAAGCAGTCTAAAAAGCTTTCTTATTTTAAAAAATATTATAAAATCAACAATAAAAAAGCCCCAATCTTTCGATCAGGGCTTTTTTGAATCTGGAGCGGGAAAGGAGACTCGAACTCCC